>NZ_CAJYMO010000218.1 GCF_913776365.1 uncultured Chryseobacterium sp.
ATCTGGTCGATCACCTCGCTGATCTGGTCGATCACTTTTCCGCCGGCTCCTTTCCAGCTCCTCCACTGGGCTCCGTAAACAGGGCCCAAGTCGCCGTTTTCGTCCGCCCATTCGTCCCAGATGGACACGCCGTTATCATTCAGGTATTTAATATTGGTGTCCCCTTTCAGGAACCATAAAAGTTCGTAAATAATGGATTTCAGATGGACTTTTTTAGTGGTTACTAAAGGAAACCCTTCGGAAAGGTTATATCTCAGCTGATAGCCGAAGATGCTCCTTGTACCGGTACCGGTTCTGTCGGTCTTATCTGTTCCGTGGTCTAAGATATGTTGTAAAAGGTCCTGGTAATTCTGCATGTCGAAAAACATTTTTTGCTTCTTCAAATGTATGAACTTAACTTGAAAAAATTCCGGTATTTATATAGGCTTTACTAACAGGTTTTCCATATCCTTCTTTTTCAGGAAGATAATCATACCCTTATGGTCATCCTGACAGGTTCCCGGTATAAATATTTTGCCGTATCGTAATTTAATTTCCCTTTGAACCCATTTTTTTCCTGACCGATGGCTAAAATACAGGTTCTGCTGATCCGGAAAATAATTTTTGAGCGGTTCTGTTTATTGATTAATTTTAAAGTCTCAACCAATACGCAATTATTATGGAAAGCAATCAACAACTGACGGAACTGCTGTCCCTGGATCTGGGCATCGACATCATTAACCGGAGACCTTATGCCAAGGAAGTTTTCAAATGGCAGGATATGGAACTCCTTCCCCACTCTTCCGCAGACACCATGCTGTGTGAAATCTATGAATGGAACGGCCGCAACTGGAGAACCACCAATAATAACCTGATCGGCTACCTGTTCGCAGGAGAAACCCTTCAGACCGTGAAAAACCGCCTGATCAGCGTACAGAAATTCCCGGCCCTGATTCCTGATTTTGAGTTTACCAAAGAAAGCATGGTGGAGTACGGACTATCTCTTCCTTCCCTTTTCAATATCGGTATCAACGGCAACGTCAGCAATGCGAAAAGCTTTTCGGTAAGGGTAAACGGCGTTACCAAGTCGAGGATTACCAATATTGATTCTCCCGGGATCGAAATTCTAAAGAATTATTCGGAATTCACACAGGACCAGTCCAGGTCATACCGGAAAAACATCAAGTTCAATTACCTCAGCACCTCCCTGTTCTTTGCTGAAAGTGTAGAGATTTACCTGGAAAAAGATGCGGCAACAGGGCTGGACATCAGCTTCCAGACCCAGGATGTAGAAGTGCAGGCAAAGGCCGACACAGATACCAAGAAACATTTTATCCTGAAATATTCGGGGAACCAGGCTCCGTTTGCAGCAAAGTTTACCAAAGGAAAGGATTTTAATATTATGTAGATATAAGTGATGAGTGATGAGTTATGAGCAATGCGTAATGAGTAATGGGTAATGATGTTGTTGGGTTTTAATGTCTGGATCGGAATCATTTTACAGCACACCTGAAAAAATCAAAAGCTCCCGCAGAGGATGACGGCTATGCAGATTACATATTATGCAAATCTGCTGAACCTGCCCCTCTGCGGGAGTCTGTTTTACTATAAAACGGAGGCGCTGCCACAAAAATGAAAAGCTTTCATTCTCAGAAAAACGGGCTTGTCGCTCATCATTTCCAGCTGATCAGATTATTCTATCCGTTCAGGATCATGGCTGCTTCTTTGGCAAAATAGGTAAAGATCATATCGGCACCGGCTCTCTTGAAACAGGTCAGGCTCTCGATGATGGTTTTGTCATTATCCAGCCAGCCGTTCTGTGCAGCCGCCTTTACCATGGCATATTCGCCGCTTACATTATATACTGCAATGGGAAGATCAATCGCTTCACGGACTTTGGATACGATATCCAGGTACGGAAGACCCGGTTTTATCATGATGATGTCGGCTCCTTCCTCGATGTCCTTGAATACTTCATTCAGAGCTTCTCTTGAATTGTGGAAATCCATCTGGTAGGTCTTTTTATCCTTCGGAATTTCCATATTATCTTTCGGCGCACTGTCCAGGGCACTCCGGAAAGGCCCGTAAAATGAACTGGCATATTTGGCAGCATAGCTTAAAATACCCACATCGGTATAGCCGCTGTCTTCCAGGGCTTCACGGATTACCTGTACCCTTCCGTCCATCATATCGCTGGGTGCCACAATGTCAGCCCCGGCTTCGGCATGGGAGACGGACATCCTGGCAAGTGCATCATTGGTTGCATCATTGATGATTTTACCGTTTTCAATGATCCCGTCGTGTCCGTAGATGGAATACGGGTCCAGTGCCACATCCGGCATAATGATCATCCCGGGAACCGCATCCTTGATGGCGCGGATGGTATTCTGCATCAGGCCGTTTCTGTTCCAGGCCTCTTTTCCCGTATTGTCTTTCAGGTCTTCCGAAACCTTCATGTACAGATTTACGGCCTTTATGCCTAAAGAATAAAGTTCCCGGCATTCTTTTACCGTAAGGTCGATGCTTCTTCTGAAGATCCCGGGCATTGATGCAATCGGTTCCTCTTTGTTCTCGCCTTCCATAACGAAAACCGGCATTACAAAATCATTGGCGGTGAGGGTGCACTCCCTGACCAGGCTTCTGAGCGATTCGTTCACTCTCAGCCTCCTGTTTCTCGAATGTATCATTGTTTGGAATACTTTTTGAATAAAATTTAATACAAATTTACTATAAGTTACGCAAAAAACTGTTGCGGGAAATTATAGAATTGTTTACTTTTGTTTTAATATAGTTCCGAAATTTTAATTTGATGAAAAAACTTTTACTTTTATTTATATTTTTAGGCTCTTTTGTTGGTTTTTCCAACAATTTTAAAGCACAGATCAAGGAGCCTGCTTCCTTTTCACAGAAGGCGGATGACGGTGTTCTGGTAGCTTATCCGAACCCGGCAAAGGACTTTCTGCTGATTAAAGCAAAGGATGCCAATCTTAAGATAAAAAGCGTTACTTTTTATTCCATCCTGGGAACGCAGGTGGCCAATTACTCGGTAAACATGAACTCCGGGGAAATTAATATTGAAAAGCTTAAACCCGGAAAATACCTCATCCGGTATATTCTGAGTGACAACACCATGAAGGTCACGCAGATTGTAAAACAATAAAATAAATCCTGATAATCATCAGGATTTTTTCTTTTAGCCCGGTTGTGTTTTAATAATTCCGTAACTTTCGGAACATTATCTTATCTTCAGAAAAAACAATTTCATGCTAAAAGCTGAACATATCAGAAAAACATACAATGCCGGTAAAAAAGTGGCCCTGGACGATTTCAGCATCCATGTTCCCAAAGGAAGCATTTATGGACTTCTAGGCCCGAACGGTGCCGGAAAAACCTCTTTCATCAGAATCATCAACCAGATTACCCAAGCCGACTCCGGAAGGATCACCATCAACGGCCAGGCCCTTCACCCGGGCCATATCAAAGACATCGGATACATGCCGGAGGAACGCGGACTGTACAAAAACATGACCGTGGGAGATCAGCTCCTTTATTTCGGTGAACTGAAAGGAATGAGCCGGAACGATGCCCTTCAGGAAGCTAAAAAATGGTTTGATAAGCTTCATATTGACCAATGGTGGAAAAAGAAGCTCTCGGAGCTGTCCAAAGGGATGGCCCAGAAGATCCAGTTTGTCGTTACCGTGCTCCACCGTCCCCACCTCCTGATCCTCGATGAACCTTTTTCCGGTTTCGATCCCGTGAATGCCAACCTGATAAAAGACCAGATCATTGACCTTAAAAATAACGGAACCACGATCATTCTTTCTACCCACCGTATGGAAAGTGTGGAAGAAATGTGCGATTATGTTGCCCTGATCAATAATTCAAAAAAGATCATCGACGGAAGGGTATTTGACGTGAGGGAAAAGTTCAAGAAAAACATCTTCGGAATCGTCTTGTCTGAAGTGAATGAACCTGCACTTGAAAACTTCAGGTCGCAGTATGAGATCCTGGATCTCCGCAACGAAAACAACATGCTTTTCTTCGATGTGAAAAATGAAGCGGACCAGAACCGTATCCTTCTTGACCTGGTACAGGTAGGAAAAATCCGGTCTTTTGATGAAAAAATCCCAAGCATGAATGAGGTGTTCATTAACGCCGTTAGCAATCCATTTTAGTTATGAGCCATATTTTTTTAATTACCAAAAGGGAATTTCTTACACAGGTCAAGAAAAAATCCTTCGTTATACTTACCTTGCTGGCTCCCGTGATGCTGGTTGCTTTCGGAGCGGTGATCGGATTGATGTTCAAAGCCAATGAATCGCACAGTATTATTGAAGTGGCAGACAGGAGCGGCCTGTTCAGGGGGCAGCTGAAATCCAGTGAGCAGCTGGATTATGTTTTCGTTTCCGCTGCCGATGAAAAATCCAGAATCAATAATTTAAAAGGCAACGAATCGCTCGACGGAATCCTGATCCTGCCGGAACTGAAGAACCGCGACTTTGAGGATCTCCAGAAGAACGCCAGGCTGGTAATCAACAGCAAAATAGGATTTGATACCAAGCAGAAGATCATAGCGGATATCAACAATGTAATCAAAAAAGAAAAAATCCGGGAGCTAGGCATAGCAGAAACCCAGCTTACCGGACTTGACAAAGGCTTTACCTTAAAGACCATTAATGTTTCAGAAAACAACAAGGAAGATTCTGATCTGGGTTTTGGTGTAAAGAGCGGCCTGAGCATACTCCTGATGTACGTTACCTTTATGTTCATCATCATCTATGGGGTCCGTGTGATGCGGAGCGTGCTGGAAGAAAAGAACAACCGCGTAGTGGAAATCATCATTTCTTCTGTAAAACCATTTGAGCTGATGATGGGGAAAATACTGGGCGTAACCCTGGTGGCACTTACCCAGTTCCTGGTCTGGATTACGATGTCGGTAATCGGGGCACTGGTCCTGAATACCGGATTTTCTCCGCTCCAGAAAAATATCCCGGGAGCGAATGAAGAACTGGCCGGCAAGCTGGATGTCACCCAGATCGCCACCCAGGTTTCCCACAGCCTGCTGGAACTCAACTTTCCACTGATTATTTTTGTTTTCATCGTCTTTTTCCTGCTGGGATATATTTTCTACAGTTCGATTTACGCAGCCATCGGCTCTGCCGTAGACAATGAGACGGAAACCCAGCAGTTTACCCTGTTTGCCATTCTCCCGCTGATGCTCGGGATGTACGGAAGCTTTTCCCTGATGAACAATCCGGACGGCCCGCTGGGATTCTGGCTTTCCATCATTCCTTTTACTTCGCCGGTGGCTATGATTGCGCGGATTCCTTTCGGAGTACCGGCCTGGCAGATCGCCTTATCCATTGCGCTGTTGCTGGGAACCACCGTTTTTATGATTTTTGTAGCCGGAAAAATTTACAGGGTCGGCATCCTGATGTATGGAAACAAAGCTACCCTGAAAGAAATCTGGAAATGGATCAGGGGATAAAAATACCTGATCAAAAATCATTTTATTGCGTATACGCCTGCTGTATTCAAGCAGATGAACCCTAAAATACAGAAGTAAATTAACATTCGATACTAAAAATCCCGGAGCCTGAAGGTTCCGGGATTTATATTTTACGAATATCTTATGTTATCTGCTATTCGAATATGTAGCTTAGCGATACGCTCAGCACCTGTTCAGATTTGCTTTTCCCCGTATCGGCTGATTTCGTCCATGTTTCCTTAAGCTTCGGATAGGTATTGGAAAGTCCGAAATCATAGTTCACTGAAAGCTCCAGCTGACGTTTGTAGCTGTACCCGATACCCACTCCTACACCAAAATTAAAGCTATTGGCCTTACCGCTGATTTCAGGATAGGCAGGGTCAGTTACATTATGGTCATAATAAGGTCTGGTTAACGGAGCATTTTCGGTCTTCTGGCTGATCAGGAAATTGAACCTTGGGCCAACCATTCCGAAGAACTCAGATTCGTCCTCTGAAAAGTAACCTTTGAAGAATACCGGAACACTGATGTAATCATTAGCATATAATGCATTATATCCGTCTACTCCTTTGGCATTCTTGTCCTTTCCTGTTTCACCGGCACCATAATAAAGGATTTCGGGCTGCAGGAAAAACTGGTTTTCTTTTCCCATCGGTATCAGGGCCAGTACACCTGCCTGAAAGCTGTACCTTGGACCTGAAGGATTATGGGCGTTTTTCACACCGGAGTAATTCCCTCCCGCCTTTACCCCGAAACGGGTACTTCTGAAATCGATCTGGGCAAAAGAAAATGCAGAGAACATCAAAGCCGAGGCTAATAAAATTTTTTTCATGGAATATGGTTTTTATAAAAATTAACTTAATACTTTAGCAACGGTGGCACCGATATCAGCCGGAGAATCCACAACGGTAATTCCGTTTTCTCTCATGATCTCCATTTTTGCCTGAGCCGTATCTTCTGCACCTCCCACGATTGCTCCTGCGTGGCCCATTGTTCTTCCCTTAGGGGCAGTCTGTCCTGCGATAAATCCTACTACCGGTTTTGTAGAACCGCTGGCTTTGTACCATCTTGCAGCTTCTGCTTCAAGGCCTCCACCGATTTCTCCGATCATTACCACGGCTTCCGTTTCAGGATCATTGATGAACAATTCAAGGGCTTCTCTGGTAGTGGTCCCGATGATAGGGTCGCCACCGATACCGATAGCCGTAGAAACACCGAACCCGGCTTTCACTACCTGGTCTGCAGCTTCATAGGTAAGGGTACCTGATTTTGAAACGATTCCCACTTTTCCTTTTTTGAAAACGAAACCTGGCATAATTCCAATTTTAGCTTCCTCAGAAGTAATGATTCCAGGACAGTTCGGGCCGATCAGCCTGCAGTCTTTTTCGGAAAGGTACGCTTTTACTTTTACCATATCGGCTACCGGAATCCCCTCAGTAATACATACGATCACTTTAATTCCTGCTTCGGCAGCTTCCATAATGGCATCAGCAGCAAATGCAGGCGGTACGAAAATGATACTTACATTGGCTCCGGCTTTTGCTACAGCATCCGCCACTGTATTGAATACAGGCTTGCCTAAGTGCTCGCTTCCTCCTTTTCCCGGAGTTACCCCACCTACAACGTTGGTTCCGTATTCGATCATCTGGCCCGCGTGGAAGGTACCTTCGTTCCCTGTAAATCCTTGTACAATTACTTTAGAATCTTTGTTTACTAAAATTGACATTTTATTATAATTTTAATTTATTTATTATTTTATTAATGCTCACAAATTTACTTATTTTTCTTTGATTAGCATATCGCAAAGCCGAAAAGATGGATACAAAACGAAAATCTTCCTGCAGGAAAGGATTTACCGTGATGGTTATGTCTTTTACCCGGTCCATATTAATCCACAGAAGAATAAAAGAAAGTGTTGATATTTGCATGCTCCCAGGAAAAGGGCGGCTGATTGCAAGTCCGTTTAGATAATTTAAATTTACCTTCTATTCAGCAACAATGCTGTATTATCATTCCCATCCGGGCTTTCAATTATTGGACTTTTAATAAAATATCTGTTGTTTTTCAATTCTATTTTTATCAAAATTATCGAAATAGCACATAAAAATTTTAGTAAGAGAAGTTCTGTTTTATTTTTCATTAATTTTATGATAATCCAGAATCAGTTTTTCAAAAAATTTCAGGGAGTTTTCAGGGATTTCGGATTCTTTTACTGTTTTTATCAATACCCATCTGTTATTTTCATATAAATAAATAAATTCTATAGCATTTTTAGAAACTTCATATTCTTCTGTTTCTTTGCTTAATCCCTCTATATACCTGATATCCATAAAGCTTGCGATTATGTAATATTTTTCATTCCGTGAATCAAGTATTTTTTTTATTTCTTTAGAATTTTCCGCAAGTTTGTAAGGATTTTCTTTCTGAGAAAAATACCCTGTAATATTATTAATATTCCAGTAATACTGTTCCTGTTTATTTTTACCAATAAAATTTACGGAAAAAGCACCAATATTCTTTTCGAAGTAAGAATAAGAAGGATACAGATCTCCTTTTAAGTTATCTGAAACAGAAAACCCATTGATCTGATATTTCTGCGCTAAAAAATTAATCCGGCTATCATTCTTTTTATTAATCAGCTTCATTTTTTCAATCGGATGTTTTACCTGTTCACTTGTCTGACCATTGCAACTCCCTAAAATAAGCAATGCTATATATATAAGTATGAGCTTCATCATTTTATTTGAGTGGGTTTCCTTTAGTTGTTTCATCAAATTTTGTTTTCACAAATTGTTCTGCATCAATTCATTTAGAACTACCAAAAAATTTATTTTCTCTTGATGCTTCAATATGAACATGCCAGTATTTTACTGCGATTCCCCTTGATCCATCAGGTTTTAAACCTGCGTTTCCTGTACATCCTGATATACCAATTACTTCACCGTGTTTAATTTTTTGACCTTTTCTAACTTTTACGCGATCTAGATGACAGTAAATAATCCAAACATCTATACCTTCTTTATCTTTAGACTTTATAGTAACTGTATTTCCCATAGAATTTTTTCTATACTCCTGTGACTTAAATGCAGTTACCGTATCTACTACCTTACCACATAACAAAGAATGAATTTCTACAAATTTTCCATCACTTAAAATATCTGTTCCTGTATGAAAATATCCTTTGGGATGAGTAGAATTATATCTAGGTATTCTGTGAAATCTATTTTTATTTACATTACCACTCTGATTATTAATTTTTGGGTTTGGTATTACATCAGCATATTCAAAGCATTGCGAGCAATCTTCATGACATTTATTATCCGTTTTTGAATTATTCTCTGATACATCACATAAAAACCCAGTCTCCTTCATTACCAATCCTTTTGTATAAAGTTCTTGAGCTACTAATCCGATTTCCCAAACATACGTATTTCCATTGGGATCGACAGGACTTTTTTTTCTAATCTTTTTTCCTTTTTTATTTATTTTGATTACATACTCCCATTCTCCTTTCTCTTTAAAAAATAGTGGATTGCTTCTATAGGCATCACCTCTTAATACTACATAATCTCTTTCTGATCCATGACCACATGCCTTTGGATATAGAACGGCCAGATATAAATCTGTTAATGTCTTATACTTTGCTTTCTTTGGTATTAAATGTTTTTCTACATAATCCATCTGCTGTACAAATGTCATTTCAACTAATCTATCCTGTGTAGTACCTATTGATGCTGCGGCCTGTTTACCAAACTGTATTAAACCAACATATCCGACTCCATTATCGATTGACGGCCTAAAAGTTTCTGCTGTTTCTAAAGCAATTACAGTCATTAGCCAATTTGGATTAACTCCAATATTTTTAGATACTTCAATGACTTTTTTCCGTTCATTACACCCGATTTTATGACCCCAAATCAGATCATATTGTTGACATAAACACTTTTCAATTTTTATGGGTGCTTCTTCTTTTACAATCGTTACGCTCTTCCCCTCTTTCCCATGTTCTGCAGGCTTCCTGTCTTTCTTGATGGTTCCTTTGGCTTCCTGCCAGTCCCACAGCTCTTTCAATTCGTCTGAGACTTTTTCCGGGATCCCTTTTTCTTCTTTTTTTGAGGCCGGTTTAGCTGAAGCCGGGGAATCCTTTGCTTTTGATAGCCGGTCAGAAACAGGCTGAGAGGATCGTGTTCTCCCGGGAATTTCGAAAACAAGAAGTTCCGGGCTGTTAACCTCTGCATTGCCGGAAGCATGCTTTTTACGTGTATAATACTCAGCGGTTACATAAAATTCGAGTTCTTTTGGATCGTGCTCTCCTTTCATTGCTTTTTTCATCAGGGCCTTGGTAAGTATAAATTCGGCAGTTGCCATGCCGTCTCTTTGAACGACAGCTTCTTTACTGTCAATGACCCTATTGGACGGATGGTGGCCCGGACCGGCTACATCATCTTCCCAAAGCGTGAAAAGGATTCTTTTACCCACCATATTGACGCAGCGGGCCTGTGCGATCAGCCGGTCCATGAAACTGAAAATACTTCCTTGTGAAGCGTCGATATGGAGTAAATCCACGCTGCTAATCTTAGGAATTGGGGACGGTTGGGGACGGATTTCTATTGTGGTGGGACCACTGCCTTCAGGATGATACAGGTAAGCTTCCAGGCGGTAGGTATGTTTTGTAGAAACCTCTCCGAAAGTAAAAACTCCTGACCCTTTTTTTCTGATTCCGGTAGAGGTAAATTTTCCGTCATGCCGTTTTTTAAAAAGCTCCCAGATGACCAGTGAAGAGTTGCGGAGCGGTAACGGAGTGGCGGGATACCACGCCGTAATAATGTACTCATAAGCCATTCCTGCTACAGGAGCAGGATTTCCGGCTATTTTCGAAACGCCTTTTTTTGACATGATCCATGCATTTGTATTCATTTCAAATGTAGGAAAAATCCTTTGTCAAAATGTGGTATGTCTAAAAAGTCATACATTAAGCAGAGACAAAGGTTAAAGGCAGGAAGAAAGAAGCCGGATGCAGGAAGGTTACTCTGCAAGAATCACCGGTAACCGTTTTGCATCACAATAATCGTATTTCCTTATTTTAATGAGTAATTCTGCTTAAAAATCCCTGTTCACCTTAGCATTTTTTTCAATGTATCGATTTAATCAATTTACTTTAAATTAAATACATCAAAATCTATATTGTCTTGAAAAAGAAGATCCGCCGTTACTGCTCAGTCCATATTTTATAGGACGTCACGGTAACAGCGGATCTGTATTGTTAGGCCGGATCTTTATTTCAGGTTTCTCAGCTTCACTTCCTTCTTCAGGTAGGTTTTGAAATCTTCAGCGAACATGCCGATATAGGTTCCTTTTTCGAGATCCCTGTTGACTCCGGTTTTTCCCAGCAATATGGATCCGCTTTCAATGGTATTGCCGGAAGCGATGCCGACCTGTCCCCATAAGGTTACCTCATCGCCTATAATACAGCAGCCGGCCACGCCGACCTGGGATGCAATCAGGCATTTTTTCCCGATAACGGTGTCGTGCCCGATCTGGATCTGGTTGTCCAGTACCGAGCCTTCCCCGATGATGGTGGAATCCGTCACGCCGCGGTCAATGGTACATCCGTTCCCGATTTCCACGTTGTTTTCAATGACGACATTTCCTACGGAAATCAGGCGGTCGAAATTTCCGTTCAGCTTTCTGTAATAAAAGGCATCGCCACCCAGAACGGTATTGGACTGGATGATCACATTGTCACCGATTACCGTCCTGTCACCGATTACCACATTCGGAAAGATCAGCGTATTTTTCCCGATGGAAACATTGTTTCCGATCACCGCCGAAGGATGGATTCTTGTTCCGTCACCGATTTCCACATCGTGAAGCTCTTCCGTAAAATTAGAGATGCGGGTAAAGTGGGTATTGATCCTGTTGAAATCCCTGAAAGGGTCATCGGAAACCAATAACGCTTTACCTTCCGGACATTCCACTTTTTTATCGATCAGGATAATGGTAGCCGCTGAATTCAGGGCTTTGTCATAATACTTCGGATGGTTGACAAATACAATGTCTCCTGCTTTCACCCGGTGGATCTCATTGGTCCCCAGGACTTCAAAGTCTTCAGGCCCGACGAATTCCGACCCGATCAGGCCGGCAATGGTTTTCAGTTGTTGTGGAGAATGAAACTTCATATTCAGATAAATGGATAATATAAAAAGAATGAACTAAACGCCGTTAGTTCATTCTTCAGTTAGTTGATTTGTACCAGATACATATTATAAAGCAGCAGTACGATGCATATGATGAATATGATCAGTAAAGTCTTTCTAATATTTCTTGTATATTCTTTATCAATAAAATAGAGCAGGATCCAGCCCAGGAAACAGATGATTGCTGTAAAATCCCGGATGTACTGAAAGGTCTGCATGGCTCTGTCCTGTTGATTATTCTTTTACTCTTTCCAGATAAGAACCGTCTTCGGTGCTTACTTTAATTTTGTCCCCCGGTTCGATGAAAAGAGGAACCATTACTCTTGCTCCTGTTTCAACGATGGCATTTTTAAGGGCGTTGGTAGCCGTATTCCCCTTCACTCCCGGATCTGCTTCCACAATTTCCAGGTATACGGACTGCGGCAATTCCGCAGAAAGCGGTGTTTCATCCGCTTCCTTCAGGATGATGGTTACCTCCTCCCCTGCTTTCATCAGGTTGGAGTTTTCGATCATTTCCTTGTTCAGGTAAAGCTGTGAGAAATCATCATTGTTCATGAAATGGAAACCGTTTTCATCATCATACAGGTACTGGTACTTTCTGGTGATTACTTTTACCTCGTCAATCTTATGACCTGCAGAGAAGGTATTGTCGATTACTTTTCCGTTTGTTACCGATTTCAGTTTTGTTCTTACGAAAGCAGGACCTTTTCCAGGCTTTACGTGAAGGAATTCGATTACTTTATAAATATCATTGCTGTACTCAATGCACAATCCTTTTCTGATATCGTTACTTGTTGCCATTACTGTTGTATATGTTTATTCTTTATTAAATTTATGTCTGAACGGATATTTTTCCTGGAATAAGGAATCTTTTACCCCGGATCAGTTGTTCTCTTTTCCTGTTCCGTACCCTTTTACGATCCCTCTCGGGGAGTTCTGGATAAACTGAAGGATTTCATCCCGCTCAGCCGTTGGAAGCATTTCCTTTTCGATGTGTGAAATGGCCTGGGACACATTCATCTTCATCTGGAAGATCGCCCTGTAGATTTTCTGGATTTCAAAAATTTTCTCATTGGTGAATCCTCTTCTCCGGAGTCCTACGGAATTGATTCCTGCATAAGACATCGGTTCACGGGCTACCTTTACGTAAGGCGGTATATCTTTCCGTACCAGCGTACCCCCGGAAATCATCACATGCTTCCCGATTTTCCCGAACTGGTGTACTGCAGAAAGGCCTCCCATGACGGTATAGTCTCCGATTTCAACATGGCCTGCGATCCCGCAGCCGTTAACGATGATGACATGGTCTCCGATGACACAGTCATGTGCGATATGGGTAGTTGCCATAATCAGGCAGTTTTTACCGATTTTGGTATAGCCCAATGCCTTTGTTCCCCTGTTTACCGTCACACATTCCCTGATGGTGGTTTCGTCACCGATGATCACCTGGGTGTCCTCACCGTCGAATTTCAGGTCCTGCGGAATGGCTGAGATTACCGTTCCCGGGAAAATCCGGCAGTTCCTGCCTATTCTTGCCCCGTCCATAATGGTCACATTCGGTCCGATCCAGGTGCCGTCCCCGATTTCCACATCCCCGGCAATCGTAGTAAAAGGCTCTACAATCACATTTTTGCTGATTTTCGCGCGTTTGTCAACGGCTGCTAACTGATGAATCATTTAATCAACTTTATTTTTTGCAACTTGGGCCATTAATTCCGCTTCTACCGCAACGGTATCTCCCACATACCCGTATCCCTGCATATGAACGATTCCTCTTCTGATCGGTGCAATAAGTTCAATCTTGAAAATAATAGTATCACCCGGCACTACCTTTTTCTTGAATTTTACTTTATCGATTTTAATGAAATACGTTGAATAGTTTTCAGGATCCGGAACACTTGCCAGCACCAGGATTCCGCCGGTCTGGGCCAGCGCCTCCACCTGAAGGACACCCGGCATTACGGGTTCTTTCGGGAAGTGGCCTACGAAGAAAGGCTCATTCATGGTTACATTCTTCAATCCTACCACATGGGAATCCGAAAGCTCCAGGATTTTGTCGATCAGTAAAAACGGCGGCCTGTGAGGCATCAGCCTCATGATCCCGTTGATATCGAAGACAGGTTCTTTCGTGAGATCGAAATCAGGAACATTTTTTTTGCGCTGCAGTTTCCATTGGCGGTTCAGTTTTTTCGCAAACTGGGTGTTCACATAGTGCCCCGGCTTATTGGCGATTACTTTCCCCTTTATTTTTACCCCTGCCAGAGCAAGGTCACCGATAACGTCCAGCAACTTGTGTCTTGCCGCTTCGTTAGGGTAATTAAGATTCAGATTATCAAGAATTCCGTTCGGTCTGATGGATACTTCATCTTTTCCGAAGGCTTTTTTCAGTTTTTCCGTAGTTTCGGGCGTAAGGTCTTTGTCTACGTAGACGATAGCATTAGAAATATCGCCGCCTTTGATCAGGCCGTGGTCCAGCAGCATTTCCAGTTCATGCAGAAAGCTGAATGTCCTTGCAGAAGAAATTTCATCTTTAAATTCAGAGATATGCTTAAGGGTAGCATTCTGTGTTCCCAGGACCTTGGTTCCGAAATCCACCATGGTGGTCACTTCGAAAGTATCGGAAGGGATGATGGTAATTTCTGATCCGGTAGCCGGATCGCTGTAGGTAAGGACTTCCTTTACCACCAGGTATTCACGGGCAATATTCTGCTCGGTTACGCCTACACTTTCGATGGCTTCCACGAAATATTTTGAGGATCCGTCTAATATCGGAGGTTCCGAGGCATTCATTTCCAGGATGGCATTGTCTATATCACATCCTACCAATGCTGCCAGCAGGTGTTCGCAGGTGGTGATTTTCACGCCCAGCTTCTCCAGCGTCGTTCCTCTTTCCGTAGCCGTTACGTAGTTAACGTCGGCTTCTACCTGAGGATGTCCCTCGAGGTCTGTTCTTACAAATACGAAACCTGTATTTTCCTTTGCAGGTTTCATGGTTAGCTTTACTTCTTTACCTGTATGAAGTCCGATTCCGGAAAGGGTCACTTCCTGCTGAAGTGTTTTTTGCATATCACTCATTAGTTTTATCTTTTGAGTTATTCTCAAGATTATTTATTCTGTGGACGATTTCAGTAAAATTCCTGAAATGAACATAATTTCTTAGATAGTCGTTATAGCTGATGGCCGGTGAGCCGTACAGGGTTTCTTTGTCATTTACACTGGAATTCACCCCACTCTGAGCCTGGATTTTCACCTGGTTCCCGATTTTGATGTGGCCCACGATTCCCACCTGCCCGCCGATCTGGTTCCAGTCTCCGATGGTAGTGGAACCCGCAATCCCGGACTGGGCTGCAATGACGTTATTTTTCCCGATTTTCACATTATGGGCAATCTGGATCAGGTTGTCGATCTTGGTACCTTTTCCGATAACGGTAGAACCGATGGTTGCCCTGTCGATGCTGCAGTTGGAGCCGATTTCCACCTGATCTTCAATAATAACATTACCCAGCTGAGGAATTTTTTTGAATCCTTCCGGTGTAGGCTGGAAACCGAATCCGTCACCTCCGATCACCGTGTTGGAATGAATTACGCAGTCGTCACCGATAATGCAGTAATCATAAATCCTGGCGCCGCTGTCGATTTTACAGTTTTTACCGATTTTCACTCCTTTCCCGATGTACACCTGCGGAAAGATCTGTGATCCTTCTCCTATTTTTGCCTTTTCAGAAACATAAGTGAAGGCACCGATATAGACTTTGTCACCGATGACAGCCGTTTCATGAATGGATGACCCGTTTTCAATCCCTTCTTTCCTGCCCTGCATTTCCTGGTACAGATTCATCAGGATCTGAAAGGAAAGATAGGCATCTTTTACGGCGATCACGGTAGCAGGATATGTATTTTTGGTTAAAAGGTCCTCTGAAACAATGATTACGGAACATTTTGAGGTTTCCAGGTAATGGGCAAACCGGTCCTGTGCTATAAAGGAAAGATGCCCGGTTTCCCCGCTTTCGATGGGTGAAACACCGGTAATACGTGCGTTTTCATCACCTACTATTTTCCCGTCAATAAAACCTGCAATTTGCGAAGCTGTAAATTCCATATTCTGCAAAGATAAGAAATTCTGTAATTCACAAACATTTTTTAGTTTTAGGAACGCAAAATTTTATCATTCTTTAAGATTCCGGAAGGGCAGTTCCCGCGGAAAAGTGAGGATATGGCGTTCGGTTTTATTGACCATAAGCCCGGATAACAACTGATCTTCCGATTCCTCAAGCCTGATCTTCTGACCGTCTTTCTGAAGCAGGTAGATCGGTTGTTTCTCCGTATCATAAGGAAGAAGTTTCCGTTTAATTTCATGCACCAGCTCATTTCCGTTGTCAATTCCGAAAAAATTATTGGTATCTTTTATTTTTCCTGCAATGAGTTCCGGATCAAAAGGATGGGATGAGATAATGGTTTTCGGAAGATTCCTCTGGATGACACAGCGGCACCAGTAGGATAAAATCATGTCCCCGGCATCCTGCCATTCTTTCATGGCCTGGATAATATCGTTGTCATCCAGGTTTGTAAATCTTTCCAGGTCTTCATCGGTAGCCGAGGTTTTCTCACGGTACAGGAAATATTTCAGGTTTTCCGTAGCCGGCAGCTCTACCCCCTGGGACACCAGCAATTTCGCTCTTTCCAGGATTTTCACCAGCAGGAATTCAGACAGGGCAGCCGTCTTATGATAATAGACCTGCCAATACATAAACATCCGGGCGGTAAGGAAATTTTCAATGGAATAGACGCCTTTGGCATCGATCACCAGTTCTTCTTCACAGACATTCATCATGGAAATAATCCGCTGGGTATTGATACTGCCTTCGGAAACACCGGTAAAGAAACTGTCGCGCTTCAGGTAATCGAGGCGGTCTACATCCAGCTGGGAGGAGATCAGCTGGTTGAAAAACTTCCTGTGGTATTTCCCCCTGAACATTTCCATGGCGCAGGCCAGTTCCCCGCCGAATTGCCTGTTCAGCCGCTCCATGAGCAGCAGGGAAAGGGTTTCATGATGCCAGTCATCCATCAGCATGCTCTCCAGGGCGTGGGAAAAAGGACCATGGCCAATATCGTGTAACAGGATGGCTATCATAGCCCCTTTCTCTTCATTTTCCGAGATTTTCACGCCTTTCTGCTTCAGGGTTTCCAATGCCGTAAACATGAGGTGCATCGCTCCCAGTGCATGATGGAACCGGGTGTGGGTAGCGCCGGGAAAGATCAGGTTCAGCAGACCGGTCTGCCCTATTCTTCTGAGTCTCTGAAAATAAGGGTGTTCAATGATATCGAACAGGATTTCATAAGGAATCCTGATAAAACCGTGAACGGGATCATTGATGATCTTCAGCTTGTTCTGCATACGAAAAATTGGTATTTACAAACAAAAATAGGGATTTAAATCTGAGTTGCCGCTACTCTTCGATACCGAAAAAGAAAACTTTATATTTCCTGCAGGTACAGGTATTTCCCGTGCATTTTCCCGGCGATGTGATCAACCGGAAAAAGCCGCAAAAAAAATCATTTGTTTTATGCGGTTTCCATTTAACTAATCTTTAACTTTACCCTTGCCTATTTTGGCAGAATTTAGAGTTAATTGGTCAGCAATTTGATACCATAACCATGTAAAAAATTAATTATGTCGGAAAAGATATTATGGATAGATGATGAAATAGATTTACTAAAACCTCATATCGTATTCTTAGAAAAGAAAGGCTATCATGTAACGCCTGTCAATAACGTGAATGAAGCCCTTGAACTGATGGATTCGGAAAAATTCGCACTCACGCTGATTGACGAAAACATGCCGGGGATTTCAGGCCTTGAGGCAATTCCTATGATCAAGGAAAAAGACAATGCCCTCAAAATTGTGATGGTGACCAAAAGTGAAGAGGAGCACATCATGGAAGAAGCCATCGGCTCCCAGATTGCCGATTACATCCTGAAGCCTGTAAACCCGAACCAGATTCTCCTGTCGCTGAAGAAAAACCTTCAGGAAGACAACCTGGTGGAACAGAAAACCATCCTTCAGTACCAGCAGGAATTCCGGAACCTTTCCATGGAACTTTCTTATCTGAGGACGTACCAGGAGTGGGCAGAATATTATAAAAAAATCCTGAACTGGGAGATCAAGTTCGATAAGGTAACGGACAATGAATTTGCCGACCTCCTCCAGTCGCAGAAAGAAGAAGCCAACATCCAGTTTGCCAAATTCATCGAAAACAATTATGAGGACTGGCTGAATGATTCTGACAAGCCTATGATGAGCCACACGCTTTTCAAAGAGAAAATAAAGCCTGAAGTGGAAAAAGAAAAAGTTCTGCTTCTGATGATCGATAATTTACGGTATGACCAATGGAAAGTCATCGAGCCGCTTTTTACAAAATATTACAACAAGGTTTCGGAAGATTACTATTACAGCATCCTTCCCACCGCGACACAATATGCGAGAAACTCGTTTTTTGCAGGCCTGATGCCTTCTGAGATTGAAAAGCGCTTCCCGAACAAATGGTTCAATGACAATGAAGAAGGCAATAAGAACGAATATGAGCGTGATTTCCTGGAAGACCAGATGAAAAGGATCGGACTGGGATCAAAATCAATGAAATACCTGAAAGTCCTGAACGCTGATTTTGAGCGTAAAATTTATGATGACTTTAACCAGCATAAGAACAACGACCTGCTGGTCGTAGTCTATAATTTCATTGATATCCTGTCCCATGCTAAAACGGACAATCATATTGTGGATCAGCTGATCCGTGATGATAAAACGTTCCGTTCCCTTACCCTGAACTGGTTTGAAAACTCTTCACTGATCAAGATGATCAAAACGGCTGCTGAAAACGGATTCAAGCTGATCATTACCACCGATCACGGAACGGTTTATGTGAAAAAACCGAGCAAAGTGGTGGGCGACAGGGAGACTTCCACGAACATCCGTTATAAAACAGGAAAAAGCCTTACCTATGATGACCGTGACGTATGGGCCGTTACCAACCCGGAAAAGCTGTTTTTACCAAAAGGAAACCTGAGTTCCAAATATATTTTTGCAAAAAACAACACGTTTCTGGCTTATCCTAAAAATTATAATCATTTCGTGAACTATTATAAAGAAACCTACCAGCATGGCGGAATTTCACTGGAAGAGTGCATTATTCCGATCAGCATCCTGGAGCCGAAATAAATCCAGGAGCGGGTGCAAGATGAAGGCGCGGAAAAAATCTGTAGATTTTTTCCGCGCCTTTTGTTATTTTTGAGGAATGAAACTTATTACTTACAACGTAAACGGAATCCGTGCCGCTTTTACCAAAGATTTTTTAGGATGGCTGAAGACAGCAGACCCCGATGTGATCTGTATCCAGGAAAGCAAAGCCGGAAACGATCAGATCGATATTGAAAGTCTTGAAAAACTGGGCTATCACAGCTATTGGCATTCAGCAGTGAGAAAAGGATACAGCGGTGTAGGCATTGCTTCGAAAATAAAGCCCCATCATGTGGAATTCGGTTGCGGTATTGAAAGCTATGATTGCGAGGGAAGGATTATCCGTGCGGATTTTGATGGTTTTTCAGCCATTTCCGTCTATGTGCCTTCGGCTTCCAATATTGAGAGGCTGGAATTTAAAATGGAATTCTGCCGCGATTTTCTGGAGTATATCAAAAATCTGAAAAAAGAAGTACCGAACCTTATTATTTCAGGGGATTTCAATATCTGCCATGAAGCGATTGACATCCATGATCCGGTACGGCTGAAAAATGTCTCGGGATTTCTTCCCATGGAAAGGGAATGGATGACGGATTTCATCAATGAATGTGAACTGATCGACAGTTTCCGCTACTTTAATCATGAGCCTGACCATTATACCTGGTGGAGCTACCGGCAGAATGCCCGCGCCAAGAACAAAGGATGGAGGCTGGATTATAATTTTACATCATACAGCCTGAAAGACCGGCTGTCCAGAGCTGTTATTCTTAAAGAAGCAGCCCATTCGGACCATTGCCCTGCCCTGGTGGAACTTGACCTTTAAAAATAAAAAGAGCCAGCAATATGCTGGCTTATTTGTTTCAGGTGATACCGGAAAATTAATTGACTACTTCATATTCCACCGGAATGGTTCCGCTGCCGGGAGTCCCGATTTCATCAAAGGCAGCTTTAGACATATCCAGGGCTCTTGATGAGTGGTAAGGTCCCCTGTCATTAATTTTTACAATGACTTCTTTACCGTTTTTCAGGTTGGTCACTTTAATATTTGTGCCGAAAGGAAGGCTTCTGTTGGCCGCAGTAAATTTTTTATTGTCGAAAATCTCTCCGCTGGCTGTTTTTTTACCGTTGAACTTGTTATGATAATAGGATGCGTAACTTGTCTTTGCTGCCTCAGCGGTATTGTTTTTGAAAGAATAAATACCAAAGGCTGAAATGATCATTATGAGTAGAAGAATATATCTTTTTATCATGTTGAATATTTAAAAATTTTACCGGACAAATGTATCAGGAAACTTTAATCCAGCCTATTCCATATGTTAACGCATGTTAATTAAAACTTAAATTTTTGTTAAATTTAAATATAAAACAATGATTACCAATGATATAAACTATACCGTTAATAAATGTTAAAATCAGATTATAAAAGTTAACGAAATTAACAAATTTTCAAAAACTTCATTTTTTTCAACAAAACCTACTACTGAAAGTCAACCAGTTACATTCCAGCAGGTTATCAAAAGCCTTATTTCTTTATCTTATAAAAATCTCAATTTGTTAAAATGTAAAGGATTAATAATTCTCCTCTACATGCAGTTGCCAGGGAATTGCAGCTTTATATTGTATTATCCTGCCCTGTAAAAATTAAGATGAAGCACCAGTTTTTGATAGTAAAATACCTATTTGTGCAGCCATACGCTGGCAGTCAATCATAAAAAAACCGGTGAAATCATCACCGGTTTTTTTTATTGTGGTTCCATTGTTATATCAGTTCGCCATAAAGATCGAATTCTTCTGCAGAAGTAATTCGTACATGGGCAAAATCGCCGATAGAGATATAGGTATCTTCTGCGGATACCAGTACGGTATTGTCTACATCCGGGGAATCATACTCCGTCCTGCCGATAAAATAATTTCCTTCCTTCCGGTCGAAAATACATTTAAACGTACGCCCGATCTTTTCCTGGTTTTTCTCCCACGAAATCTGCGACTGTATTTCCATGATTTCCTCTACCCTCGCTTCCTTCACTTCCTGCGGGATATCGTCTTCCAGCACATATGCTCCGGTATTTTCTTCATGGGAATAGGTAAAACATCCCAGACGGTCAAACTTCTGTTCTCTTACCCAGTCTTTAAGTTCCTGGAAGATTTCTTCGGTTTCCCCGGGATAGCCTACGATCAGAGTCGTCCGGATGGCCATATCAGGAACTTTTTCCCTGAATTTAGCCAGCAGGGCATCCGTCTTTTCATGGGTAGTTCCCCGCTTCATCGATTTCAATAGTTCTGAATTGATGTGCTGCAGAGGAATATCAATGTAATTGCAGACTTTCGGCTCTTCTCTGATGATATCGAGGACATCTTCCGGAAAACCGCTTGGGAAAGCATAATGCAGCCGGATCCATTCGATTCCTTCTACCTTCACCAGCTCTTTCAATAAATCTCCGAGGGCACGTCTTTTGTAAATATCCAATCCGTAGTACGTAAGGTCCTGGGCAATAAGGATCAGTTCCTTGGTGCCTTTTTTTGCCAGCTTCTGTGCTTCCGTCACCAGTTTCTCGATGGGAGTGGAAAGGTGCTTTCCTCTCATCAGCGGGATGGCGCAAAAGGAACAGGGCCTGTCGCAGCCTTCAGAAATTTTAAGGTAGGCATAATGCTTAGGCGTGGTGGTTAATCTTTCTCCTACCAGCTCATGCTTGTAATCTGCGCCGAGGTGTTTTAATAAAACAGGAAGATCGCGGGTTCCGAAATATTGGTCTACATCCGGAATTTCGCGGATGAGATCCGGCTTATATCTTTCGGACAAACAGCCGGTAACGAAAACTTTTTCCACCTCACCCCTGTTTTTGGCTTCCACATAATCAAGAATCGTGTTGATGGATTCTTCTTTGGCATTATCGATAAATCCGCAGGTGTTAATAACTACAATATCGCCTCTGTCTTCATGTACCACTTCTTTGCCGTTGGCTTTCAGCTGGCTCATAAGGACTTCGGAATCGTATACATTCTTGGAACAGCCAAGGGTTACTACATTTATTTTCTTTTTACCTACAGATTTTGTGCGCATCTTTTTGATTTTGAGTCTGCAAAGATACAAAATATCGGAGAGTATGGATTAAAAAATAAAAGCCACTTTAATAAAGTGACTTTCAGTGCGGTATTTTAAAAATTCTTTTCTTTGAAACCCGGTGCATGCTCATCTTTTTCGGAGAGTATGGCGTCACCGTCAGCAATCTTCCAGTCGATATTCAGATCCGGATCATTGTATTTTACGCTGCCTTCCGATTCTTTGCTGTAGAAATTATCACACTTATAGGCGAAGACGGCCGTTTCGCTGAGTACTGAAAATCCGTGTCCGAAACCTCTCGGAATATACAGCTGGGTCTTGTTTTCTGCTGTCAGCTCAATTCCGAACCATTGTCCGAAAGTTGGGGAATCTTCCCTGAGGTCTACCGCCACATCCCAGACTTTGCCTTCCAGGCAGGAAACGAGCTTGGCCTGTGCATGCTCTCCTTTCTGAAGATGCAGCCCCCTGAGGACACCATAAGAGGACTTTGAGATATTATCCTGAACGAAGTGCCCGTTCATCCCGGTGAGTTCTTCAAACTTTTTTTCATTGAATTTTTCAAAAAAATACCCTCTTTCGTCTTCAAAAACGGTAGGTTCAATAATGTAGCAGTCTTTTAAAGGGGTTTCTTTTATTTTCATTGGTATAATTGATCTTTATTTATTATTTATTTAAAAAAAATTCTGAGAACGGTACGCATCAAAATTTTCATATCGCCTGAAAATGACATATTTTCCAGGTACTGAAGGTTCATTTTTATCTTATCGGGAAATACCACTTCATCATTGTATTGCAGGGGATTTTTCTGAGCCTTAAGAATTTCCTCTTCGTTGCTGTATTTGATACTGGCTTCGGAGGTAATCCCCGGTCTCAGCTGCAAGACATTACGGTCTTTCCCGCTCAGCCGGTCATAATACCCTTCAACATCCGGACGGGGCCCTACGAAACTCATATCCCCTTTCAGGATATTAAAGAGCTGTGGCAATTCATCCAATTTAAATTTTCTGAAAAAAGCTCCTGTTCCAGAACATTCTGCTTCCCGGCTTTTTATTGTCCTGAATTTATAAATGGTAAACATTTCTCCGGACCGCCCGACCCTTTTCTGAAAGAATATTCCACATGAACGGGTATCTGCTGCTGCAACGGCAAGCAACAGGATCATTACAGGCAGCAGCAATACAATCAAAACGATTGCCAGGATGCTGTCGAAAACAAATTTCCAATGCCTGTAATGATTCATAGTACGGCTTATTTTTCAAAGAAGCGGTTAACGGCTTCTGCAATTCTCTTTTTCTCCTCTTCCGTAAGATTGGATCCTGACGGAAGACACAGGCCATCATCGAATAATTTCTCAGATACCCCATTGCCGTAAAAAGGTGCATTTTCAAAAACCGGCTGCAGGTGCATCGGTTTCCAAAGCGGCCTGGACTCAATATTATCCTCCAGAAAAGCCATTCTCAGCTCTTCCCTTGTTTTGCCTGTTATTTCAGGATCAATAATAATTGCCGAAAGCCAGTGATTGGAATAGAAATCCGCGGAAGGCTCGGAGAATACCGTTACCCCCGGCATGTTCGCGAACAGATCAGTATAAAACTGCTGCATCTTCCTCCTTGCTTCCACCCGGCTGTCCAGCACTTCCATCTGCCCTCTTCCGATTCCTGCAACGATGTTGCTCATCCTGTAATTGAACCCGATCTGAGAGTGCTGATAATGAGGCGCATTATCTCTCGCCTGAGTAGAAAGGAAGACGGTCTGGTCTTTGTCTTCCTGTGTGCGGCAGGCCATTGCACCGCCGCCTGAAGTGGTGATGATCTTATTGCCGTTGAAACTTAAAATCCCGAAACGGCCGAAAGTTCCGCAGGGCCTGTTTTTATATGTTGATCCCAGTGCCTCGGCAGCATCTTCAATGAGGTCTATTTCAAATTCATGGGCTATGGAAAGAATTTCATCCATTTTGGCCGGCATTCCGTAGAGATGGACCACAATAATGGCCTTGGGTTTCTTACCTTTCCTTATTCGGTCTTCAACGGCTTCCCTCAGTTTTTCAGGGCACATGTTCCAGGTCTCCGGCTCACTGTCTACAAATACAGGGGTTGCCCCGCAGTAAGCGATGGGATTGGCCGAAGCGGAAAACGTCATTGACTGGCAGATGACCTCATCGCCGTATTCTACTCCACACTGGACCAACGCCAGGTGAAGCGCTGCCGTTCCTGCGGATAAAGCCGCCACCCGGGTTCCGTTTCCCAGGAATTTTTCAAGATCTTCCTCGAAACCGTTCACATTCGGGCCCAGCGGGGCCACCCAGTTTTCAGCAAAAGCTTCCGTGATGTATTTTTGTTCATTGCCTCCCATATGTGGTGAGGAGAGCCATATTTTTGGATTATTCATTGACCGTTTTTTTACTTTTATAATAATTTAGGCAGATTTCAGGATATTTCCGGGCTTCCATTTCAGAAATCACCTTTTGGATATCAAATTCAAAGGATTTACATTCCACCTTATTTGTCTGGGTATCCAGGATAAGATAATTTGCCACATCCAGCAAAGCCCGGTTCTGGCCTAAGCTTCCTGTATTATAGAGATTTTTGGAACCTACGATGCGATGGTATTGCTGGTGGGAATGCCCTACAACGGTATTATCTTTAAATTCGCTTTCTTTAATTTCCGTGTCCTGGAAGATATATTTTTCACCGAAAGTATGCATCACTGTGAATGCTCCGGCTGAAGTGTCTTTGGTAAATCCGGAAATGAACGGGAGCCAGGCCTTATCGAATCCCGGATAACAGAAATTAAAGAATGACTTTGCTACCTCATTGGATCCGGGATACACACCATTGATATAATATTCTTCATGATTTCCCTGCAGGAAAATCCCCGAATCCCTCTTCTGATACAGGAATTCAAGACATTCATTTGTCCACGGACCATAATTCACGATGTCTCCGTGGCAGATAAACTGATCAAAATTTCCTTTCTCTACCGTAAAGAGTTTTTCCAGCGAAACCAGATTTCCGTGAACATCGCCAAATACCAGTATTTTCATATAGACAGCATTTCGTTTATTCCCTGAACGATATCCACCTGCGGAGCCCAGTTCAGCTTTTCTCTTGTTTCGCTGATATCAAAATAAAAAGAGCTTCCCGATTCGGTTCCAGTGAAACTGATTTCAGAGTGATGTTGCGCCGAAATAATTTCAGCGATTTCATAATTGGATACTGAAGTTCCTGATGCGCCCAGAAAAATGCCGTTTTCTTCGCTTTGCATGGCTTTGATGCATAATTCTGCGGCATCATCCACATGAAGATAGTCCTGCTTTCTGCTTCCGTCCCCGAAAAGAATGATTTCTCCTTCACGCTTTGATTTCTCGATAACATTAGGCAAAAAGGATTTGTTATCCAGTCCTTTCCCATATAAATAAGTAAGCCTAAGCACCGCGTATTTTCCGTGGCCAGTTACCAGGAACTCCCCGGATAATTTCGACAGCGGATACAAAGACGGAGAATTAAAGGAAGACGTGGTGGAAATGATGCCACTATGAGCGCCATATACATTGGTGCTGGAGATAAAAATAAGTTTAGCCCCCTGATTCTGAAGCTGTATCCTGCGGATCATGTCATTGATTTCAATAAGCTCTGAATGGGAGCACCGGTAATTGCCCAATGACAATATGATGTATTCATACTCATCCTTCAGCTCAAGAAAATCAGTAATCTTTACTTTATCTGTCCCTTCGTCTATATTTTCCTGGCTTCTATTATAGACAGCGGTAACATCAAACCCCTGTTTCCCGAGTTTCCGAATCAATGCTTTTCCTAAAAAGCCGTTGGCTCCAACTACTGCACACCTTTTGTTCATGGCTTAGGATTTCAGGTTAAAGTGGTAGAACCGGGCTTTAGGCTCTTTCAGTTTCCTGTCTTTCGAAAACACCTCCATTTCTTCATTTTCCACAAAAACATCAGACCAGGCTCTCATCACCATTCCGTTTTTTAATTCGGGGGCCGGCGTTTCTTTTCCGAACAGATAATGATTCAGAATGATCTCCACTTCATTTACCCCGTAAAAATAGCGGAGCGGTGTAGTTCCGCTGAAGCGTCCGTTGATCTCAAAAATGACCGGTTTTCCTTCTACAATGCGGAACTGGAAATTAACAGGTCCGTCCGCTCCCAGCTTTTCAGCAATTTCTCTGATTACCGTATCGTATCCGGAAGTTTTTTCGTCACGGTATGTTCTGTAGGTATTTCCGTCGCGCAGGTCTCTTTTCAGCGTAACGATTGCTTTACATTCCCCGTCCAGAACGATACATCCTGAGGTATATTCGCCTTCGGTATCCGGCAGAAACTGCTGTACAACCAGGTTGCTCTGCGGATCATATATCCTTTCAAGGTCCTCATGCGTATTGATTTTCACCAGCCCTAAAGATCTTGCCCCATCGATGGGTTTGGCAAACAAGGGCAACCCTACTGTTTTTTTCAGTTCCAGCAAATCATCCATGGACGTAGCCATTGCAGAGACAGGATATGGAAAATGATGGGCTTTCAGGAACTCGGCCGTTAAAAATTTATCATTGGAAATCTTAATGACATCCAGTTTGCTTACGATAATTTTGCAATTGTAAAGTTCCAGAAATTCGTCATGAACCTTTGAAAGCTTAATGAGTTCCGTATCCGTACCCACCAGAATGGCATCGATTTTATGTTCTGTTACCAGGGTCCGGATGCTTTCTATATACTGATCATCTGCAGCTTTGGGAATATACAAAGCAAAATCTCCCAGCCAATGTCCTGTCGATCTCGGATCCGGATCTGCTGTGAATATTTTTTTCGGAAAGTCACAAATCTGCAGCATTCTTAAAATTCCCTGTCCGAGCAATGCTCCTGCTCCTGTTACTAATATGTTTTTAACCATTTTTTCTTATCATATATTTATCGAATGCTTCTTTAATATTACCATTCGCATCGTTTATACCTTCTGATTTGATTGTTTTCTGGATGGTGAGAAGTAAGATTTTAAGATCCAGTGCAAAGGAAACGTGATCTACATACCAGACATCAAGCCTGAATCTTTCTTCCCATGAAATGGCATTTCTGCCGTTTACCTGTGCCCAGCCGGTGATGCCGGGCGTTATTTCACTTCTTCTTTTCTGTGTAGCATCATAAAAGTTTTCATATTCCGGCAAAAGCGGGCGCGGACCGATCAGGCTCATATCCCCTTTTAAGATATTGATAAACTGCGGGATTTCATCCAATGAGGTTTTTCTTACGAAAACGCCAATTCTGGTTAACCTCTCAGCATCCGGCAACAGGTTTCCGTCCTGATCCCTTTTATCATTCATCGTCTTGAACTTAACGATATAAAAAGGTTTGGCATTTCTGCCTGATCTTTTCTGGAAAAAAAACGGTTTTCCCCGGTTTGCAATATACAGCCCGATGGTGATGAATATAAATAAAGGCGATAGAACAACCAGACCGATCAGTGCAGCCAGAAAATCAAAGATACGCTTGAAAAAGTGCTTATACATAGAAAGCCAGTTAAAATTTTAATAAATTCAGTACTGCAAAAATGAGAAACTTTTTTTTATCCCTCATCAACTGTGTGTTATATTTTAAGATCACCCTGTTTCTTGAGATATAGCCTTTTAAAAACTGCTGATAAATGAGGTAAGCTTCTGATTCCTTATCCACGTATTTTATATAATTCCGGATATGATTCTGATAATACCCGTTGAGTACCTCGGAAGATTTTTCTTTTATTGTATTCCAGGATAATTTATTGAGGTGCCCGTGAACATTTTCCTGATGCAGACGGTAGTGTATATAGGACTGAGGATCGATGACCACCTTGTGGTTCCTCGATCTTGCAAAAAAGTACACCAGCCAGTCATGGGAAAATCCTTTCCAACCGGTAGAGTCAACCATGTTCAGAAATTCGCTCAGTGACTCAGCGAATTTCTTTGTAAAGACATAGGTACATCCTGCGCTTCCGCCTTCAAACAGGAAATCGAATTTTTTCTGGGGGAAGTCTTTTTTCAGTTCGCTGAAAGAATGATCTGAAGTATCCCATTTGGTAAGATTGGAACAATATAAAGAGGCATTATTATTCTGCAGGAGCTCTGTTGCCCTGCTCATTTTTTCCGGCATCCAGAGATCATCCTGATCTGCAAATGCAACGTAATCAAAGTTTTCATTGAAATCCAACGCGGAGACCATTTTCAGGAAATTTTTCGCTGCCGAGCCGGTTCCCGGAATATTTTGTGATATTTTAATCTGAGGATATTTATCTCTGACGATTTCGAGGGTATTGTCTTTGCTTCCGTCATCACTCAAGGCAATATCCAGCCTTACGTCCTGCTGTTTCAGGAGGGTATCAATCTGCTCTTCTATATATTTTTCCCCGTTGTAACTGGCCAGTAATACTTTTACTAATTTCATTTCAATACTTTTAATTCAATATGGCTGCTGTAGAAAACATTATAGAATAATAAAATCAGCAAGATACTGAAGATAATATTCAATATTTTATCGTATTTCAGTTTTTCATAGAAAGGATAAACAACAAGATAGATAATCAGATAATACGAAAACCTGAACGCCATTACGGGATTCAGTATATACAAAATAAGATAAATAAGAAAAAGGGCGCAATAAAAATTATTGTACACTGCAGCTTTTCTGTATTTAAGAATCAACAGGCTGAGCACGACGACAACGACAAAATACAGCTTGTGGAAAATACTCACGCCATATTTTTCAGCAACCTCCGGATCCGTATAGGTATCCAGCCTGTCGGTGATATGGGAAAAATAGGGCAGGCTTAATACGGATGAAAAGACAACGGCTCCCAGAAGGATGAGCAGAAGCTGCTTGTAGGTAGGTTTCCCAAATCCTAAAAAAGTAGCAGCCAATGCAGGCAGCGCACTCACGTGCGTCAGGAAACCGAGATAGCCGCCCCAGAATCTTTTGCCCAGCAGCAAATAATATGTTAAGAAACCGAAAAGGAAATAAGCAGGCGAATTCCTTAATACCGTATAGGTGAGCAGAATGTAGGAAAACACGAAAAATACAAGCTTAATCCAGTACTTTATATTCTTCCTGAAGGCAAGCCAGATATAAAACACTGAACCGAATAAGAAATTAGTGAAATAAACCCCATACAGAGCTTCCCTCCAGTTATCCGTAAGCCGGAAAAACGTATTCAGGATTACGGGAAAGTAAGGCTCACTGAAAGTTGATTTCCATTGAAAATGGTATTCTTCAAACATAAAGTTGGCATAGCCTCCGTAATCCGCATTTTTTTCTATCGGCACATAGAATCTGAGTAACAGGGAACAGATAAAAAATATGACAGCCGGTATAAAGGCGAACTTTCTTAATCTGCTATGAAATACCAATAACAAAAGCAAGTAGGAAATATAAGTGATGAGAATATAAAAATGGAGCTCAAATTGTGTCATACCTGTAATGTGTACCTTCTTTTTTAAATCCGGCTTTTATACCTTTCATTATCTGTTTTGCAGTCTGCAACGGGTGTGGCGACAGTGCAATATAAACCGGGATTCTGTAGATGCATTTAAAGACCTGCGTAGCTTTCCAGCCGAACGGAATATAATTCCGCTTGAACATATAGATCTGGTTCCTGAATATATAGAAATGCCTTATTCCGTTTGTATGATAGGGCTTTTCCACGGAAAGAAATTTCACCACTTTCTCGCCCATATTATGAAGAATCTTAGCTCCCGGAACCCTTATGAATACATAGCCTTTACTTCTGGCTCTGAAACACCATTCATAATCGATATAATCGATAAAAAGCGTTTCATCCATCAGGCCCACCTTTTCGAAAGCATCGCGTTTATAAAATGATCCTGACGTAATGATCACGGGCACTTCATATTCTTTCCTTTCATGTACCGCTTTATCACCTGTCTGTGTTCTCATATCAACAATTTCCGGTGACGTTGCAATGACTCCGGACCCTTTTTCAATGACGTCTATCATAGGCAGAAAAAAGCCTTCGTCTATCAAAGAATCCTGGTCAAACAGTGCTATGTATTTACAATCCTGATTTTCCAGTGCTTTTCTGATCCCTTTGTTCAGTGCCAGCGAAAGCCCGATGTTTCCTCTGTTGGAAAGATAGATAATTTTCGGATCGTTACTGACCATTCCGGATATTTCGGCAGGTAATTCCTTTACGGAATTATCTACAACGACAAGCCTGTCCGACTGTCGTGACAGGGCTTCTATATTCGCCCGATTATCCGTATCGGGATTGTAAAGAACAATAACACTGTATATCATAATCAATTATTTACCACTTCGCCGTAGAATCTTGCAACTTCTTTTTCAAAGAGACTCCTTTCGTTATTGATTACGTTTTTGTAGTTATCCTGCGCCTGCAGATTACTGTCGAAATTATTCATGACATCGGTGATTACCAGATCTATACTTTTTAAGAAATCCGGGGATTTTTCATCAAACTTGTATTTCTGAGGGATTCTGATATCCTGTTCGTTTTTTGCCGATCCCCTTTTTCCTGTAATGATAACACAGTCCTGCAGCCTCGCTTCCCTCGGTATCCTGTCTTTTCCCGGGTGCCATCCGAAATCGATATAGATCTTGGCGCCCCTCAGGGTCTCCGCCACCTGTTTCTGATTCATATTAACAATCGGCACAAAACGTACATCTGCATTTTTATTTTTATAAAAATCAATGATCCTCTTGGTTACATTTTTTCCTTTTGCAGGATTATAACAAATGATATCTGATTTTTTAATTTCGGGATCAACATCCAGGAAGCCGGTATTGATATAATCACTCAGGTATTCCGAGGATACGGAATGCGCTGATAAAAAATCTTCTGCATATTTAGACTGCACCAAATGCCTGAACCCTTTCAGTTTCGAGATCGGTGTGATGGTGAGTGCCTTTTTAAATTCATATATAAAAGATTTGAATCCATAATCTTTCAGATAATCAAGGCTTAGATTGACTTTATAATTATCTACGGACAGCCACCAGACATATACCCTGGCGTTTTTAATGCCGGAAATATGCTGCAGCATTGTTTCCGGAACAACAATGATATGAGCTGCCGAATCAGCAAGTTGTACGGATTTATTTTTCCGGGTGCTGTACTTTTTGAAATTGGGATTGATCTCTGTTTCAACAAATGATTTGCTTTCTTTGTCATAATACGCCATTCCTACATCAGCTCCCAGCTTTTCCAGTTCGTAATTAAGCTGATGAAGTAATTCGGTTCCTCCCGTTGTCAATCTTGAAGGGCTGATAATCTGTATCATTTATTGTACTGTTTTTTTTACTTTGGTTAGAGCAGATCCAATCACCTGGTGCATATCGTAATATTTGTATTCTGCCAATCTTCCTCCAAAAATCACATTCCCGTCTTTTTCAGCAAGCTCCTTGTATTTCCTGTACAATTCAGAATTCGCATCATCGTTAATCGGGTAATAAGATTCTTTTCCTTCACTCCATTCATCAGGATATTCATAGGTAACCACTGTTTTGGGCTGTGTGCCGAATTCAAAGTGCTTATGCTCGATAATCCTTGTGTAGGCCTCGTTCTCCGACGTGTAGTTAACAACGGCATTACCCTGAAAGTTTTCTTCATCCAGAATCTCGTTTTCAAAGCGCAGGCTACGGTACTGCAATTTCCCATAGCAGTACTCGTAATATTCATCAATCTTACCGGTAAATACCAGATTTTCAGCCAGATTTTCCCAGTGTTCGCGGTCTTCAAAGAAGTCGACGTTCAGCTTTACCTCAATGCCGTCCAGAAGGCCATCAATGATCTTGTTGTATCCCCCGACAGGAATGCCCTGGTATTTATCATTAAAATAATTGTTATCGTAGGTGAAACGTACCGGTAACCTTTTGATAATAAAAGCGGGAAGTTCCGTAGCTTTTCTTCCCCATTGCTTTTCCGTATATTCCTTTATCAGAATTTCGTAAATATCTTTTCCTACCAGTGAAATGGCTTGTTCCTCAAGATTCTGAGGGTTTTTGATCCCCGATTCTGCTTTTTGTTCTTCTATTCTCGCCTGCGCCTCAGCCGGGGTTTTGGTACCCCACATCTGGTAAAATGTGTTCATGTTAAAAGGCAGGTTATACAGCTTCCCGTTGTAATTGGCTACAGGAGAATTGGTATACCGGTTGAACTCTGCAAACTGATTTACATAATCCCAGATTCCTTTATCATTGGTATGAAAGATATGGGCACCATATTTATGAACATTGATTCCTTCTATATTCTCGCAGTAAATATTTCCTCCGGGATGATCTCTTTTATCGATCACCAGACATTTTTTTCCCTTTTTAGTAGCTTCATGAGCGAATACTGCCCCGAATAATCCGGAACCTACGATGAGATAATCATATTTTTGCATATTTTTTTATGATTTTTGATGTAAATGTTATAAAATTTTCTTCTTTGATAATATAATACTGAACAATAAACTGATAGACCGCTATTGAAATGCCTCCAAGAGCTAATTTTTCAATCAGTGTATCTGCCAAACCATTCGTAAGATAGATGATTCCCCATATCGGCAGGGAACAGATCAGAGACAGAAAGGTAATTCTGTAATTGATATTCAGCTGAAAGTTCCTGTGTACGAAATAAAACATAACGGCGGTAACGCAGAGTTCGGAGGATAAATTCGCGATTGCGGCACCTACTTCGTTAAGATAAGGAATTAAAATAATATTCAGGGCAATGCTGCAGACCAGTCCGAAAAATACAGATTTTGTCATCAGGATATCACGGCCGGTTGTTGTGAGCATCTGCATACCCAGAATGTTGGAAATCCCGATCAGGTATATCACCAGGCACAGAATACAGAAAGAAGTTTGGGCAGGCAGAAATCGTTCCCCCGCAAACACAATGATGATTTCGTGGGATAGTGCCATCATACTTATCATAATCGGGAATGCCACGATACCCACAAAGTCAAAGGATTTCTGAATAAGCCTGTTAAAGTAGGCATCATCACCCGAGGTATGAGCCTGTGAAAGTTTCGGGATCAGCACAGAACCCAGCGCAGTAACCAGAATAATCGGTGCTTTGCTTACCCGTAAGCCCAGCGAATAATACCCTACCGCATCTTTCGAAGATATAAATCCTAAAAAAACAGAATCCAGTAAAACATAAATGCTGATGGCAGCTGTGGAAGCAAATATCAGCAGCAGCGGCCTGACATGTTTTCTCAATCTTTCCCAGTCCCGGACGAGTGTAAATTTCACGAATTTTCTTGAATACATAAAATTGATACCTCCGTTTATGACGCTGGACACACACAGGATCACAAAAAAAAGGTAATAGTCCTGAGGATGTTTTACAAAAATAAAAACAGAAAGCAGAGAAAGCAATCTGATAAAAACAGTCCTCATGGTAATATACCTGAAATTTTCATTTCCCTGATAAAACCATTCCAAGGCCAAGATGTTACAGATCACAAGAGAGATCCCGGTAAGAAACATATTCTTGTTTGCACTGAACTGCGGTACAAGATAAATTAAAGCGATATAGATGGCTACAAGGATCAGGCTGCTGTAGATATGGATCGACACCAGTTCGCTGAATATCCCGTCCTGATTCTGATTTTTTTTCTTTGCCGTCTCCCTGATGCCGTAGACAGGGATTCCGAGTGCTGCGATAAGCATAATGTACCGGCATATATTTTCAACGAAAGAAACCACCCCTACGCCGTAGGGCATAATAACCCTCGATACATACGCATACATGATCATGGGAACGATAACCTGGGTTACCGTTAAAATGACATTATACGAAAAATTTTTTTTTATGCTACCCACAAATTATTATTTAATGAAACCCCTTCCGCACTCCTTTCAAACCCATGATTCATATCATCTTCCTATAAATTGCGTTTATGGTTAAAAAGCGGCATCTGTGTGATCCTCCGGCTGTTCCGAACAACATTCCTGAGCAGGGTTTCAGTCCCGGATATACCTTTTGTGCTGCCGGTCCCGTTTTGCTGCCGGATGCCGGGCTGCCGTAAAACAGGGTCTTATTTATTCCCGGGATTACAGCCTGTCCTTGATTTTTTCCAGCCAGCTCTTTTCTTTGGCAGAATAGCCGTAGCCATATTTGTTACCGTATCCATAGTAGTTTTTATCCACATCATTGAGTACGAAACCTACATTCTTGATCTTCTGGCTGTCAATATTGCTGTTGGCAAATTCAATAAGCGATTTTTCGGTATACCTGGATCTTGTAACGTATATCGTAGCATCAGCCAGATCTGCAAATAAGAAGGTATCCGTTACCAGCAACAATGGTGCCGTATCGATGATGATGTAATCATATTTTGACTTCAGGCTGTCGAGCAACAGCTCATATCTTCCGTTACTCAACAGATCGGTCGGATTCGGCGGGATCATTCCTGAGTAGATCACATCGCAATGAGGATTAAATGAAGTGACATGGATAATATCTTCCAGCCTGGTTTCGGCAGAATACAGATATTCGGTTAATCCCGCCAGGCCTCTTCTGGAAGTATTATACCGCTGAAGCTGCGGATTCCTGATATCCGAACCGATGATGATCACCTTCTTATTCGGTGTTGCAAGCGTTAAAGCCAGATTAACCGAAATGAAGGTTTTCCCTTCTCCTTTAACGGTGGAAGTCACAAATACCACCCTTCCTTTTTCCTTTTTCGGAAGAAGGAAATTCATATTGGTGATCAGGATACGGAAGGCCTCCGCCATAGGCGAAAGGTCATTAACCTGCACAATATCCGACTCTCCTTTCAAGACACTTGGTAATTCCCCAAGTACCGATGCATGAGAAAGTTTCTCCAGATCGTGCTTGCTTTTGATCTTATTGTTAAGAAGCTCCTTAAGATAGATAAAAACGACAGGTAAGAGCAGCCCCAATACAAAAGCTCCTGCAAGAAAAATTATTTTTTTGGGAGCCACCGGAGCAGGCGAAGCATAGGCATAATCTATAATCCTGGCTTTATTGGCCGTAACGGCTAAAGATATGGCTGTTTCTTCTCTCTTCTGTAACAGAAGCAGGTATAGGCTTTCTTTGATCTGCTGTTGCCTTTCAATACTTCTGAATAACTTTTCCTGGGCAGGGATTTTGGTAATTTTTGAACTGATCAGATCCTGCTCGTTCTGATACTGGTTCTTGGCCAGCTGTAATCCGGTCCTGTTTTTCAGAAGGCTTTCCATAACGGAACCGCGAAGGGAAGAAATCTGCTTGTTGAGATCAATGACTACCGGGTTCTGGGGAGTTGCATTCTCAAGCAAACGGTTTCGCTCTAATACAAGCTGGTTATAAGCCGTTATATTGGCCGTCGCCGTACTGTTGTTCAATTCAACATTGGAAGGGAGGACCTGACCATTATTCTGCCTTCCCATGAAATCGATCAAAGCATTCGTCAGTTCAAGCTGCGATTCCAGTTCAATCTGTTTTGCCCTGGCTTCTGCTGAGGTTTCAAGACTTATTTTGGCCTCCGTTGAAAGGTCTGTAATCTGGTTGCTGGATTTGAAGTTTTCCTTCTGGTTTTCAACCTGCCCCAGCTCTTTGGATATAAGATTGATCCGGTCATCGATAAAATCTTTGGTTTTCTTGGACTCCGAATTTTTATCATTGATGGCGTCATCATTATAAGCCTGTACCAGGGTATTGATGATGTCTTTTGCTTTATTGATATTGGGATAGTTCAGTGACAGATTGATAACCGTAGCCTCCCTGGTCGTTAATGTTACGCTCAGGATGCTCTGCAGATAGTTTACTGTGCCCTCTTTGGTAGCATAGGTAAAGTACATATTGCCGATGTCACCGGATTTGGATTTATTGTAATCAGGATTTCTTACAATCAAGAGATTGGCATAAGGCAGACTGATGGTTCTGCTGAACCGGGTTTTGACTTCCGGGAAATTTTCGCTTGTTAAAATAATCTCTTCTCCGGAGATTTTTATGTTTACAGGCTCAATTTTGCTGGTGTAATCTTTTTCATTGATTACCCGGATGATGATGGGTGAGGTATCTTTGTAAAGCTCCTTATCGTTCAGGTTTGATTCCGCATAGATTGAGGTTTGCAGATTATTCTGCTTCACCACCTCATACATGAGTTTCTTGGATTTGAAAATTTCTATCTCATTATCAATACTGTTGGTATCCATGCCTCCAAAGCCGGACAGATCCTTCAGTACGCTGAATTCATTTCCCGCCGCCGGTGCCTTTTTGGCATCTTTGATGAGAACGGATGATTGAACGTTGTATATCGGTGTAACAAACTTTAGGTAAAAGTAGGTGATGACTAAGCATATGATAGGAACAATGATAAACCAAATCCAGTTTCTTACATAAGGTTTAATTATCTCCTGAATATTAATTTCTTTTTCTGATCCTTCAATAACCGGACTATCCATTATTTAGTTTTAAATTTTATAAATTGGTATATTAGCATCCCACAACAGGTTTTCTGGTTTTTTTTATAGCCTTGCATCTACCAGGCTTCGGTCTATACAAGCCTTGGTATCGAAAATAATCCCGTCTTGTTTTTTTAATTTTTCAAAATCCAGCGTCAGGAATTCATTGTGGGAGACAGCAATGATAATTGAATCATACTTTTTATTCTCCGTAAGCTGACCCAGGAGCGATACTCCATATTCGTGCTTTACTTCCTCATGATCTGCCCACGGATCATAGATGTCCACCTCTACTCCGTAGTCTTTCAGTTCATTGTATATGTCAATCACTTTTGTATTTCTTACATCGGGACAATTCTCTTTGAACGTCACTCCCAGGATCAGGGATTGGGAATTTTTAATTACGCTTCCCTTGGCTATAAGAAGTTTTACGACTTTGGAGGCGATGAACTTGGCAATGGAATCATTCACGCGGCGCCCCGATAGGATAACGTCCGGATGGTAGCCCAGCTGCTCAGCCTTATGTGCCAGATAATAAGGATCCACGGAAATACAGTGCCCGCCCACAAGACCCGGCTTATATTTCAGAAAATTGTATTTTGTTCCGGCAGCTTCCAGAACATCATGGGTGTCGATCCCCATTCTGTCAAAAATCAGAGCCAGTTCATTAACGAAAG
>NZ_CAJYMO010000219.1 GCF_913776365.1 uncultured Chryseobacterium sp.
ATCTGTCGTGGAAGAATGGGAAAAGGAAACCGGCGGATCAGCAGAAAGGAGTTTTTAAAATATGTCAATTCTCACAAACCTGTTCCTTCCTGCCGTAGGTTCCGCCTGTCGGTAACTCAATAATAGCAATCCGGCCACCACACTATTTCACATTCACATTATTTAAAATCAAATTTTGTATCAGGCTACGGTTACCGGTGGTCAAAATGTTTTGCCAGCCGGTCCCCGGAAAACTGGATGATAAAGACCAGGGCCACCAGCAAAGCGAGCACCAGATTCATAATCAGGGCATCATATCCGATATAGCCGTACTGGTAACCGATCTGTCCGAGGCCGCCTGCGCCCACTGCACCGCCCATTGCCGAATATCCCACTAAGGTAATCAGCGTAATGGTGGCGTTGTTGATCAGGGAAGGCAGCGCTTCCGGCAGCAGGACTTTCCTGATGATCTGGAACGGAGTGGCACCCAATGCCCGGGCCGTCTCAATCAGTCCGGCCGGAATTTCGAGCAAGCTGTTTTCCACCAGCCTGGCAATAAAAGGCGCTGCACCGATACTCAGCGGAACCAGTGCCGCATTCACCCCGATTGAATTTCCTACAAGATTCCTCGTGAAAGGAATCATCCATACGATCAGGATGATAAATGGGATCGAGCGGAAAATATTCACCAGAACGGATAATATCCTGTTATAGAGGCTGTTTTCCAGCAGCTGTCCTTTACGGGTCAGGAAGAGGAAAATCCCGACCGGCATGCCCAGCACAAATCCGAAGAACCCCGAAACAAAAGTCATATAAACCGTTTCCCACAAGCCCTTAGACAAAAGGGAAATTACTGTATCACTAAGCATATCCTCTTACCGTATTTTGTATTTTATGCTGATTGAAGTAATAGATGGCCTGCTGGTTTTCTTCTTCTTCACCCTGAAGCTGGAGCAGCAGCTTGCCGAAATTGGAATCCCCGTAATATTCAACATCCGCCTTCAAAAGCTTGTAAGGAATTTTATATTTGTCGTAAACAATGGAGAGCAGCTCTTCAACAGAGATCTCTTCGTTTACTTCCACTTCCACCAGCGGGAATAATCCGGCCTGCGGGCTTTTCTGTAATTTTTTGTTCAGTTCCTGGGGTATATTCATAACGCCGGCATTTAAAAATTGTCTGATGATCGGATGTTCCTTATCCGAAATAATTTCACTGAGTGTCCCTTTGGCTACCAGCTTTCCTTTATCGATCACTGCCACATGGTTGCAGACGGAGCGGATGACTTCCATTTCATGGGTAATCAGCAGTATGGTGATGCCCAGTCTCCGGTTGATATCCCGCAGCAGCTGCAGAATGGATTGCGTAGTAGCCGGATCCAGGGCGCTGGTCGCTTCGTCGCAGAGCAGCAGGTAAGGATCGTTGGCCAGTGCCCGGGCAATGGCTACCCTTTGTTTCTGTCCTCCGGAAAGGCTTTTGGGATATTCAGCAGCCTTATCTTCGAGGCCGACAATCTTCAGAAGGTCATTCACTTTCAGCGCGATCTCAGTCTTCGATTGGCTATCAAGTTCCAGCGGAAGGGCAATATTTTCAAAAACGGTCCGGGAAGAAAGCAGGTTGAAATGCTGGAAGATCATCCCGATCTTTTTCCGTTCGCGGGCCAGCTTTTTCGGCGGCAGTGCCGTGAAATCCTCACCGTTGATGATGATTTTTCCGCTGTACGGCCTCTCCAGAAGGTTTACTGTACGGATCAGGGTGCTTTTTCCGGCTCCCGAAAACCCGATGATGCCTACGATATCACCCTGCTCAATACTCAGGCTCACGTCATCCAGTGCTTTGAAGGACTGCTTTTTCCGGTAGAAGGTTTTTGAGATGTTTTGTATGTCGATCATTTTCAGATTCAATTCATTCAGTTAATAAAAAAAGGCTTTACTGCGTGGTAAAGCCTTTAAAATAAATATATAAAAGTAAGGTCAACCACTGAAATCCGGATACCAAGGCATGCAGCATAGCATCATATTCATGATGTAAGACTTCTTCATTGAATGGTACCTGAATGTTGTTTCCATTATCATTTCCTGACTTAAATATGCTGGCAAAGATAAAACATAAATTTTTAATAGTCCACTAAAAAAGTAGACTTTTTATTCTGAATTTTGATTTTAGTATTTAATAGTCTGATAATCAGTGTTTAAATTTTTAATAACGATTATTCTGGCTGAAACTGGTAACAGGTGTGTAAGGCCTGCTGACCTTTTCCTTTGGCTTCCGGGATAGAAGGCTACGACGGGAACTTATCACAATCTGAAGAGTAACACAATGTCAGCAGCTGAAATTACCATAGATCATCATCTGCCGGCGACAGATCCGGTATCTTTGCAATAGAAACAATAACCGGAAACTGAAGGATGCATTGAATTTTAATAATCAACTTTAAACATAATATGTATGAAAACAACAGAAGTCGTATTGGGAAAAGTAAAAGGCGAAGTACAGCTGTTCTCGGATGGAATGAAGGCCGGCAAAATGGACATCTCGGTCATCGGGGAAAAGTTAACCGTCTATCATACGGAAGTCAGTCCGGCGTATGAAGGAAAAGGATTCGCAAAGCTCCTGCTGGAGAAGCTGGTATCGTATGCACGGGAAAACGGACTGAAAATTGTACCGCTGTGTCCGTATGTCCACGGACAGTTCAGGAAACATCCGGAAGAATATGTTGATATCTGGCTGAAACAGGGCGGAGACACGGAGAAACAATAGAGAACAAACTGGCAGATAACAGGCGCACAGATCTTGGAGAAACATCTCCGGAAGTGGTAAATCTTGCTGTTTGTTTTATAACTTTAATAAAAATAAAATGAGATCAACCCATGCATGAACAACTACTTTTAATTCTCGGACTATTGCTGGTCGTTATGATGCTGGTGATGCTGGCCCAGCGGATCCGGATTGCATACCCGATTTTTCTGGTACTGGCCGGTCTGGGCATCAGCTTTATTCCTGGGGTTCCCGTCCTTCAGCTGGACCCCGAAATTATTTTCCTGATTTTCCTGCCGCCGCTGCTGTATGAGGCAGCCTGGTATACATCATGGAATGATTTCTGGAAATGGAAGCGTGCCATCGGGTTGCTGGCTTTCGGACTGGTGTTCCTGACTTCTCTGGTCGTAGCGTATGCTTCACAGGCGATCATCCCGGGATTTACTTTGGCTCTGGGCTTCCTGCTGGGCGGAATCGTGTCCCCACCGGATGCCGTAGCAGCAACCACCGTTCTGAAAGACCTCAAAGTGCCGAAACGTACACTGGCCATTCTGGAAGGGGAAAGCCTCATCAACGATGCTTCTTCACTGATTGTGTTCCGGTTTGCCCTGGCAGCAGTCATAACCGGCGCTTTTTCAATGCATGAAGCGACCGGTCAGTTTTTCCTCGTAGCCGGAATGGGCGTACTCATCGGGATCATCGGAGCCCATATTTTCTATGCCATCCACCGTTTTCTGCCCACAACACCTGCTATCGATGCGGTGCTTACGGTAATGACTCCTTATATCCTGTTTCTTTCTGCAGAACATTTTCATTTCTCAGGCGTAATGGCAGTGGTGAGCGGCGGCCTGTTTATGTCGTTCCGGTCGCATGAAATCTTCAAGACCGGAACCACCAGGGTAAATATGGTCGGGGTCTGGAATACCCTGATTTTTGCCATGAATGCACTGGTATTTATCCTGATCGGTCTGGAGCTGCCGGATATCATCAGCGGCCTTGGGGAAACTTCCTTAGTACAGGGCATCAAGTACGGACTGATGATCAGCCTGATCGTGATCATTGTGCGCTTATTGTGGATTTATCCGGTAGCCCACATTCCGCGGTGGCTGAGCAAAACAGCGAGGCAGGATCCTTCTCCGGGGTGGAAAAACCCGCTGATTATCGGCTGGGCCGGGATGAGGGGAGTGGTATCGCTGGCTACCGCGCTGTCAATCCCGGTGATGATGAATGAACAGTCGGCATTTCCGATGCGGAACCTCATTCTCTTCATTACCTTCGTGGTGATTTTTGTGACGCTGGTATTTCAGGGATTGACATTGCCGCTGATCATCCGGCTGGTGGATATCGGGGAACTGGACCCGATCGCTCCTTCCCACGAACAGCAGGCCGGGATCCAGATCAGGCTCGATAACCTGGCGATAGACCGGCTGAACGAAAAATATGCCTCCAGCCTGGAAGACAATACCTTGCTGGAAAACTATAGAAGTTCACTGGAAACCGATATCCGGCGCCAGGAAAAGCACCTCAGCTCAGTGGAAATGTGTACCAGCCGGCAAAATGACCTGAAAGAATACCATCAGATCCTGCTTGATATTTTTGCCCGTCAGCGGAAAGAACTGGGAAAAATGAAACGCGAAAAGGAATTCAGCGATGAGGAAATCCGGAAAGCGGAATCCCAGCTGGACCTGAATGAACTGAAAATTACGGCTACCAAACACCTGTAATACCCTTACAGAGTTTTATCGTACATCAAAAGCCAACCGCACCATTATATAACTTTATATCCAAAGAACCTATGAAAGCACTGCAATTTTTAGTCATCGGAAAAAATCCGGAAATCCTGGAAACCCTGAAAAGAGTCATTGAAAAAAATGAAGGCTGGCAAGCAAAGCTTTGTGCCGGCGAAAACGAAGGCTGCGAACAGATCAGGACAAGTCAGCCGGATCTGGTGTTCCTGAGCTCCGGACTGGAACAGGCTGCTGAAATCCGGATCAGGGAATGCTGCAGGTCGGTCAGCCCGGAAATCAAAGTGATCGACCATTACGGCGGCGGAAGCGGGCTGGTTAAAAGCGAAGTGGAAAGCTGTTTTGCCGAACCCTTGGCCATAGGAAGCCCGGTCATCCACCGTGCCGGATCCAGAGGGAAAACAGATCTGGGATGGCTGCTCAGCGAGAAAACCTTCAGCTTCGGTGACTATTATGATCCCAGCCATATTCAGTTCGGTGCCCTGCGCGTACTGAACGACGATACGGTAGAAGCCGGCAGGGGTTTCGGTGTACATCCCCACGATAATATGGAAATTGTCAGCATCGCTTTGCAGGGAACTCTGATCCATGAGGATAACCTGGGCAACAGGACTGAAATTAAAAGCGGCGATATCCAGGTAATGAGTGCCGGCACCGGAGTCACCCACAGCGAATTCAGTAAGGATGAAGGGGATACCGTCCGGTTCCTGCAGATCTGGGTCTATCCGCGGACGAGGAATGTGTCCCCGCGATACGGTCAGCTCACCCTGGACAGGACAAAAAGCAAAAACCGGTTCCAGCAGATCCTTTCTCCCGATCCTGATGATGAAGGCGTATGGATCCATCAGGATGCCTGGTTCCACCTGGGAAGCTTTGAAAACAACACCGAAACCAGCTACCGGACCAGAAAAGAAGGGAACGGGATCTATATTTTTGTTATTGAAGGAAGCCTGGAGGTGGAAGGGGAAACGCTGGAAAGAAGGGATGGCTTCGGCATCCGGGAGGTCAGTGAACTGAAAATGAAAATGGTTTCGGAAGGGACGGAGGTGCTTGTGATGGAAGTGCCGGTGATCTGAACTGATGGATTTAAGGTAAGCCGGCATATCCTGACGTTTATCTGAAAAATGCATCATAGTTTCATTATTTATGATTTTCATCGCAATGCATAAAATGGTCTCAAGATGGAAGAAAAACATCTTTTTGCTTTGGACGATCGTAATGACAGCATTCCTTTCTGCACAGGCTATTATATTTAAAGCTTTAATGATTGATTTTGCTCTGCGTAAATTGGTCCCGGCGGCCGGCATGAAATATAGGACATCTGTTATTTTTCCCCGGTAGGACAGCGGCTGAAGTAGAGGCAAAGAAACATCTGAAATGATTTCTGACTGAAAGGATGGGTGGATATTATTGCATGTATACCAACCGTTTCCGGCTGGCAGACAGGCGGCAGGTAAGGTTTTCCCGACCCGGAAATAATGATTGTCCGTTGCCTGTTACGGCAACATCAGATGCTGCGATTAGCAAATTCCAAAAAAAATCCCGAATTTTGCCCTCTTCAAAAATTCCGACATCCACATGAAACTTTGTATTGCCGAAAAACCCAGTGTTGCCCGAGATATCGCCAAAGTCCTGGGCGCAACCATGCCGAAACAGGGCTATATGGAAGGGAATGGATATTGTGTGACCTGGACGTTCGGACATCTCTGCACCCTGAAGGAGCCTCACGATTACGGCCCGCAGTTCAAATCCTGGAACCTGTTCTCCCTGCCGATCATTCCGGGAAGCTTCGGAATCAAGCTGATCCCCAATAAAGGCGTGGAACAGCAGTTTAAAGTAATCGAAAGGCTGGTGGAGGAATGCGATGAGGTCATCAACTGCGGGGATGCCGGCCAGGAAGGAGAGCTGATCCAGCGCTGGGTGCTGCAGAAAGCGAAATGCAACAAACCCGTGAAGCGCCTGTGGATTTCCTCTCTTACCGAAGAAGCGATCAAAGAAGGGTTTGAAAACCTTAGACCTGCCGAAGACTACAAAAACCTTTATCTTGCGGGCAACGCCAGGGCCATCGGCGACTGGCTCCTGGGAATCAATGCCACCCGTCTTTTTACCAAAAAATTCGGAGGCAACAAAGCGGTCCTTTCCATCGGAAGGGTACAGACACCTACGCTCGCCATGCTGGTACAGCGCCAGAAAGAAATCGACGTCTTTGTGACGGAAGAATACTGGGAACTCAAAACCCGGTACCGTGAAGTGCTCTTCACCGCTGCCATCGACCGCCTGAAAACCCGGGAACGTGCCGAAAAAGGACTGGAATACCTCAAGGAGAATATCTTTGAGATCGTCTCTTTTGAAATCAAGGAAGGCCGGGAGAAAAACCCGAGGCTGTTCGACCTTACGGGGCTTCAGGTGGAAGCCAATAAAAAATACGGCTATTCCGCAGAGCATACGCTGAACTATATCCAGAGCCTGTACGAAAAGAAGCACGTGACCTATCCGAGAGTAGATACCACCTACCTTTCCGAGAGCCTGTATCCGAAAATTGAAGGAATCCTGAGAAAGATGACATTTTACCAGGAGCTGATCAGTCCTCTGCTGCAGGCACCGGTCCCGAAATCCAAAGCGGTGTTTGACGATGCAAAAGTAACCGACCACCATGCCATCATTCCTACCGAGGTAACCCCTTCCCAGAGCCTGACCCGCGAAGAAAAACTGATCTACGATCTTGTCGCCAAACGGTTTATTGCGGTTTTCTATCCCGAATGTAAGGTTTCCAATACCCTGGTAGAAGCAAAAGTGGGAATCATTCCGTTCAAAACCAGCGGTAAGCAGATCCTGGAACCGGGCTGGAGGGCTGTGTATGCTAAGGAACCGAAAGAAGAATCTGCCGATAAGGAAAAAGATAAAGAAGAAGAACAGCTGATCCCGGTCTTTACGGTCGGGGAAACCGGTCCGCACGACCCGATGATCCATCAGGGAAAAACGTCGCCGCCGAAAGCTTATACGGAAGCTACCCTGCTGAGGGCCATGGAAACCGCCGGAAAACAGGTGGAAGATGAAGAAATCCGGGAGCATCTGAAAAACAACGGCATCGGAAGGCCGTCCACACGGGCGAACATTATTGAGACGCTTTTCAAAAGAAAATACATCGAAAAAAGAAGAAAAAACCTGGTGGCGACCCAGACCGGAATGCAGCTTATCGATACCATTGAAGACGAACTCCTGAAAAGTGCCGAACTTACGGGGGAATGGGAATCCAAGCTCCGGAAGATCGAGAAAGGGGAATACGAAGCCAACCAGTTCAAGGAAGAGCTGATCCAGATGGTGACGGAACTTACCGATAAGGTCGTGTACGGAAAAGGGAAAGTCATTACCCTGCAGGAAGAGAAGAAAGAAGCTGAAAAGAAGAGACGGGAGCCGGCTGCGAAAAAAGAGCTGGCCTCCTGGGAAGAGACGAAATGTCCGAAATGCGCAGCGCACCCGCTGATGAAAGGAAAAACGGCGGTCGGCTGCTCCGATTTCAAAAACTGCGGCTTCAAAGTGACTTTTGAAATTTTCGGCAAAAAATTATCAGATAAACAGCTCATGGATCTGGTGGTTAAAAAGAAAACCTCAAAGCTGAAAGGCTTCACTACCCATCCGGATGCTCTTACGGAAGGTGTACTGTCTATGGATGACCGTTTCTCCGTTTTGCTTGCTTAAAATTTCCTCTGAATGTAAAGAATTTGTCGATAGCTCAATTTGCTGCGGATGATGCCCATTTAAAGGATAATGGTGCCTTATTTTTACACATAAGCTACCGAAGAGCTTGGGATAGCCTGAAAATATTGCAGAGTACACGAGATTAAAACTCATGGATTTTAACTAAAAACTTTTGCACACTTTTCAGCATCCGGCATTCAACTGCATCAAGCCGCATCAATCTTTTGATCCTTTTAACTCCGTAAACCTTCGGTTCGCGGTGAAAACGGACACAATCAGTTCCTTGTATTGAGTGTTTCCCTGCAGATCGTACAGGTTCCTGCAGTAGTGGAATTGAAAATCTTTGCTTTTGCCTCAGATATTTATGATGTAATAAATGAATCGGCGAACCTCTTTAAGGTTTCTTTCTAATGTGTTCTGAAATATGTGCAAGTTTATCTTTACATCTTATATGACAGATGTACTAATTTTAAATTCCCGTACAGATATTCACAGATAAAAACCGGATTTCATCCTCTTCCGTAATTTCCATTCCTGTTTTTTCAAAACTTTAACGTAAAAGCCGTTTCATTTAACCTTTTATTGAGACAATCCGGCTGGAAATTTTCAGAAGTTTGCGGAAAAATTAACAGCTATGAAAAAACTCAGCGTATTCTTTATTTCTTTCCTGTTTTCTGCAATACAGGCCCAGGTAATTTCCGGAACAATCTTTTCAAAGGAAGAACATCAACCGGTACCGTATGCAAAGATCGGTGTTGAAAGAGACAAAACCGGAACAATAGCCGATCAGAACGGGAAATTTTCACTGGACCTCTCGGGGATTGATGCCGCAAAGAACATCAGGATCGACGTCGCCGGATATGAACCGTTTTCCATGGAGGCAGGACGTTTCATCAGGCAGAACCCGCAGCAGATTATCCTTCAGGAAAAAGTTCAGACGATCAAAGAAGTAAAGCTGATTCCCAAAAAGCTGGTGGATAAAAACTGGGGCGTGAATACCCGGTCCAAAAGCGTAACCTATAATGTAAATCCTGCTTTTAACAAAGAAAGCTTCCTGGGTGAAACCGCTCTGGAGTTCAGTACAAAGAAAAGGGCCAAGATCAGGAACATCAACCTGAATATTGCGCAGTTCAATGCTGATGAGCCGGTGGTTCTGCACTATACCCTTTATAATGATGAGAACGGGCTTCCCGGAAAAAGTATCCTGGATGAGGAGATAACCGTGGAACTGACAGCCGATAAGATTAAGGATGGTGTTTTTTCCCTGGATGTGAATGACCGGAACATCTGGGTGAAAGGGAAGTTCTATATAGGCATCCAGTTCCTGAAGAATTTTAACGGCAATATCAGGATCAGCGCTGCCCTGTTCAGGACCGGATACCTGAGGCATTTCTATGAAAACTGGGAAAAAATGACCATTGCCGCACCGGCAATCAATATTGATGTAAAAGTGGATAAGACTACAGAAAACGAAGGGGAGGAAGACGGCGGTTTCGGTGATAATACAGCTGCCGGAAAATACCTTCACCTGAAAGATGCCGACCTGTATTATGAAGTATACGGGAAAGGAGAACCCCTGTTTCTCCTGCACGGGAACAGCGGAAGCATCGATGCGTTCAACAAACAGATTCCTGAGCTCTCCAGGCATTTTAAATTAATTGCCATGGATTCGCGCGGGCAGGGCAGGAGTACGGATACCTCTCCGGAGCCGCTTACCTACAGGAAGTTTGCGGATGATGTGAAAGCGCTGGCTGATGAGCTGGGACTGAAGAAAATCAACATCCTCGGATGGAGCGACGGCGGAAATACAGGGCTTGAGTTTGCCATAAAATATCCCAACCGGGTACAACACGTCATCACCAGCGGGGCCAATGTTTTCCCGGAAGGTGTAGGAGGTGCAGAAGTGGAAGCCATGAGAAAAGAGGTGGCGGCAAAAAAAGCAGAGCATAAACCTGAAAAGGCAATACGGCTTACCCAGCTGATGATTGATGAGCCCAAAATCACCAAGGAACAGCTGAACGGAATTAAAGCAAAAGTACTGGTGTTAGCCGGGGAAAATGATCTCATCCTGCGTTCCCATACCGAATACATCGCAAAGGAAATCCCCGGATCAACCCTGAAAATCTATACGGGCGCATCACATGGTGTCCCCATAGAAAAGGCGGAAGAACTGAATAAAGACGTAACGGAATTCATCAAAAAACCATGAAGAACTTAATGATGTACGCGTATGAATCCAAATCATCCGGTAAAATATAACAGGGTAAGGATGTTCCTCTGAGGGGCATCATTCTGCTTTCTGATGGATTTTATTTTGAATACCGCCTGCAGATGAAGCGGATTCCACAGGTTGTAGGGTGTCTCTCTGCATCATCATCCTGATCTGAGGAAGATCCTTGCTGGCTCAATCCGGACTGCATCTCTGAATATCCCGGGTTCATGATGAGGATGATGATGATGAGTGAAGTTTCTTTCATCCGGATGCGGTTTTTCAGCCAAAACCTTTCAGGATTTTTTCTATTGCATTACATTTGTAAGAAACCGGAAATATGACACCCGAAAAACGACAGCTGATTACTGACAGTTTCAACCGATCCGAAACCCTGAAATTCTACAGGGCCGAACTGCTGGAAGCCGAAACGGATTTCATCTCCATGAAAATTCCTAAAATGGACCTGATGACCCGCAAAGCCGGGATGTTCAACGGTGCTATGATTGCTTCCCTGGTAGATGTTTCGTCAGGGTATGCAGCGGTAAGCCATTATGAGGAGGACTGCTATGTTGTAACGGTGGAACTGAAGGTCAATTACCTCAGGCCGGCAATCGGTGATGCTTTGGTTTCAAAATCGTATGTGGTGAAAGGCGGCGCCAAAATCAGTGTCATCAGGACTGAAATATACACGGTTGATGAAGAAGCAACATCAGAAAGCCATGTGGCGACCTCGCTGGTAACGATGATGAAAATCCGGTAGACCGCAGCCTGGGTGTTGCCGGGTTATACCCTGTCTTTTTCCCTGATCCTGGATCCGTACAGGGCATACCAAAGCATGAGCAGTTCACACAATACGGTAAGCATCCAGGTCCAGCGCCACGAACCCAGGATATCGGCAATACCTCCCTGAAGCAGGGTGAAGACGGCTCCTCCGAAGACTGCAGAGACAAAGACGCCTGATGCTTTTGAGGTATACCGGTTCAGCCCTGTGATCGAAAGGCTGTAGATGCAGCTCCACATCGATGAATGCAGAAGCCCGATGGCGACCAGGAACCACAGGTTTTGGGTAAGCATGGAAACGATTGCCAGCAGCGTTGCTGAAATGGTGGTAGCCGCCAGCTGGGTCCGGGCTGAAATGTGGCTCAGGAAACTCGATACGGATCTTCCGACCAGGAACCCGCCCCAGTACAGGGTGGAAAGCAGGGCATGGATGCCGAGATCCGTATGGCCGATCATGATCTCAGTTTTCCCGAAGAAGGTAATCGGATGGCCGGATTCCGCCAGTTCAAAAGCATGAAGGTTGATATTGGCTCCAATGGCGACCTCAGTGCCCACGTAGAAGAAAACAGCAACCACCCCGAATGCAAAATGCCTGAATGACCAGATGCTCCTTTCCAGCTTCTCGCCAAGGGCCGCTCTTGTGTTTTTGATATCGGGAAGGCGGAGTTTCCGGGTGACAAAAATGACGGAAAGGATGCAGCCCATCAGGACAGCGATCGGCAGCAGCAACTGCCTGATTTCAATAGCTGAAACAGAGACCCCGCTGAACATTATTACCGTTACGAAGAACGGGGCGGAAGTGGTGCCTACGGAATTAACGGCGGTGAGTATATTCAGTCTCTGTACCGGTTGCGTGCCTTTCAGCTGATAAGAGGCGGCATAAGGATTTACCACCACCTGGATGATCGCTGCTGAAGTTCCCATCAGATAAGATCCGCCCACAAAAACAACAAACCCGAAAGGGATCACGGCATCTGTAACGGTAAAGTTCATGTCCGGATATCGGATCCCGAACCAGGAAGAAAGGAAATACAGGAACAGCCCTGCAATCATAAAGAACAATCCTCTCAGCACTGTGTTTTTATATCCGAAAGCATTGACCCACTTACTTCCCCGTGTCCCGTTGAGAAGATATCCTAAAAAGAAGAAAAAAGAAACCAGTGTGGTAAGGGTGTTTCTCAGGCTCCCGGCATGCAAAAGAAAAGTGAATTTCAAAGGAGCCTGAAGCTGTTCATTAACCGTGGTGAAAAAACCGACGATAAAATAAATAAAGGTGATGGCCGCAAACGGAAAAACAGGGGCATGGGATTGCGGATCCGGGGTATGATGGCCAGGTGGTATGATCATATAGGTAATGTCGGTTCTAGCTTAAACAATGGATTCTAGGGTTTGTGCCATTCCTCTTTCTCTGATCTCATCCGAAAATCGTTTGAACAGAGCGACCAGTTTTTCATCGGCTTTCAGATCAGTACTTCTGAATGCGGTGAGATGCAGGAAATCTACAGGATTTTCACTTGAAATAAGAATGCTGTCCTCCGGAGTCAGCCAGGGTTCAGCAATCTCAAAAGGATGGCCGTGGTCATCTTTTCCGTACTTCAGGTAATGCCTGTATGAGGCAAACAGGAAAGCAGGACGCATAAGATCTTTACCATCCCGCATCATTTTCACAAGGTTGGGCATGATGTAGACCGGGAATTTGGAGATACCGTCAAAGCACAGCCTGCTTACCTGATCGCTTACGCTCTGATTGGAAAATCTTTCAATCAGCGTTTTCTTATACTGCTCCAGATCCGTATGTTCCGGCGCAGGAACGTAAGGCGTGATATCGAGATCCATAAAATCCTTTATCAGCTGCACGATACCGGGATCCCTCATGGCTTCATCCACTCTGCGGTAGCCTTTCAGAAAAGAAGGATAAGCGAGAAGGAGGTGAGAAGCATTCAGGAGGCTCAGCTTCATGTTTTCAAAAGCAGTTACGTCGCGGGTAAATTCCACCCCTGCATTCTCCCAGGCAGGGCGGCCTGCCATAAAATCATCTTCAATCACCCATTGGGTAAAATCTTCGCAGTAAACAGGTGACTGGTCATGGGCCCCGCTTTTCCCGTTAAGGCGAATGACATCTTCCGGTGTGGTAACGGGCGTGATCCGGTCTACCATGCTGTTGGGGAATGTGACATGCGAGTTTACCCATACTGCGAGATCGGGATCCTGTGCCCTGATAAATGTCGAGAATGCATCTCTGGCCGTATTTCCGTTGTGCTGAAGGTTATCGCATGAAAGAATGGTAATGCCTCCGTTTCCCTTTCTTTTACGTTGCCGGAGACCTTCTGCTACAAATCCGAAAACGGTGGCAGGGTTCTGCGGATTTTGCAGGTCATGCTGTATTCCGGGATTTGCAAGATCGAATTCCCGGGTTTCCTTATCGAGGTTATAACCTCCTTCGGTAATCGTCAGAGAAATTATCCTGATTTCTCTTCCGGCAATCTTATCGATAACGGCCTGCGGATTTTCAATACCCCATATCAGTTCGGTGAGTGATCCGATAAGGTAGGTGCGGTCAGTACCGTTTCTGCCGCAGACCGTCAGGGTGTAATCAAGATGCTGGTTTCTGAGGTGGCGCACCGTCATTTCATCGGCAGGCAGCAGGCATACCCCGCAGATTCCCCACTCCCTGTCCATGGACTGCTCCAGCAGCTGATGGGTATAATATTGCTGATGGGCACGGTGAAAATTTCCCACACCGATATGGACAATTCCCGGAATGATATCTTCCTTGTCATAAGAATACGATTGTACAGTCATGTAAAAATGTTTTTAAACAGATTATAATAAGAGGCTAAACTTAAATCAATATTCATATTCACATTTGATTTTTACCTGAAATTTGAAATTGGGAACGTTCCCGGGGAATGGGCACGTTCCCAGGTGAGGATTTTTTTATTACTTTTAGCAAAAAAAGACGCCGGATGAAGCGTATCACCCTCAAAGATCTGTCAGAGTTTCTGTCATTATCCACCTCTACCGTGTCACGGGCACTGCTGAATGATAAAAACATAAGTCCTGCGACCCGGGAAAAAGTATTGGAAGCTGCAGAAAAAATGGGCTACAGACCCAATGCGGCCGCACTTAATCTGAAGTACCGAAAATCCGGAAATATCGGCTTTGTAGTCCCGGAAATGATTACGCCGTTTTCTTCGAAAGTACTGCAGGGCATTCAGGAAATCCTGTATCCTTTGGGATACCAGGTAATCATTACCCAGTCGGATGAGGATCCGGTCCTGGAAAGAAAAAACCTGAATGTGCTGGAACAGTTTAATGTGGACGGAATTATCCTTGACCCCTGTCATGAAACCTATAATGAAGAGGTCTATACCAAAATAATGGAAAGAGGGACGCCGATGGTCTTTTTTGACAGGATCCCGGGCAAGTCGACCCATGCCTCTAAGGTTGTGGTGAATGATTACATCAGCTCCTCGCTGGTAGTGGAACATCTCATCAGTACGGGCAGGAAAAGGATAGCCCACATCAGGGGGCCGGAGACCATACGGAATGCAGGCGAAAGAGCCGGCGGTTATGAACGGATTCTGAAAAAATACCGTCTCTCTGACCGGGATCTGACTGTACAGACCACCGGAATGTCATTTGCAGACGGTAAAAATGCGGTAAAAATGCTGCTGGAAAAACGGATTCCGTTCGACGGTATCTTTGCATTCTCCGATACCCTGGCCATCGGTGCCATGAATCATCTCCTGTCGCTGGGCATAAAAATACCTGACGAAGTTTCCATAGCGAGTTTTTCAGGGACTGAGCTTGCTACCATCGTGCATCCGCAGCTTACCACGGTAGAACAGCCCTTGATAAAAATGGGAAATACGGCTGCGGAACTGATTCTGGAAAAGATTAATGATGCTTCCTCCGCAATACGTACGGTTGTGCTGGACAGCCGGTTAATCTACAGGGACTCGACTGTGACAGGGCATTGATCCGTCAGCAGCACTGCTTTATATCAATGAAGACTACTATGGAAGAACCTTGCCGCTTCACCATTTCTCGGCCACACAATGGAATAAATTTTGCAGCTGAAATTCCTGAACAATAAAAAATTCCTGTTTTGAACCTGATTATCCGCCTGCTGGTAACCGCCATTGTCGCTTATCTGCTCACCATGATCCTGCCCGGTGTCCATTTTGCCGGATTTGCGGGAGCCTTGATTTTTTCCATTGTACTGGGCCTCCTGAACCTGATTGTAAAACCGGTCCTCAATATTCTGGGGCTGCCTCTTACGATTATCACACTGGGGCTTTTCACCCTGGTTATTAATGCAGTCATTATCCTGATTGCTGATTATTTTATAGACAGCATGCAGGTGGATGGCTTCTGGTGGGCCTTCATTTTCAGTATTCTGCTCTCCATCGTAACTTCCCTTGCCAATTCTATGATGGGGGATGACTGATACGGCATACCATATCTTAAAATACAAACCGTCAGCTGATCTGGCGGTTTTATCGTTTAATAAGCTTTAGATAATAGCGATGTTTTTAATAATACTTAACAATCGTTATCAATAAAGTTTAACTTATAAAAAGGAAGGGAAACAGATAAAATAAAATGACTGGTTTCTGAGCGTTGTTTACACAGGAAACCGAAAAGGATGATTTTACATCCTGATTCAATTTGAATTATAAACACATTTACCTACCTTTGGCTTCTCTGAATTAATCGGGGAAGGTCCGCTGTGTTCAGCGGGTTCCGTTGCCCCCTAAAATGAACATCAACTCTATGAAACTGAAGTACAGTCTGCTGGCTCTGGCAGCACCGCTTGTAATGAATGCACAACAACTCATGACGCCTGAAATCCTCTGGACTTTAAAAAAAGTCGGGGTACAGGCCGTTTCCCCGGACCAGTCTTCTCTTATCTACAAAATCGGGCAGACCGACCTGAAAACCGAAAAGACAAAAAACGAAAATTATTTCCTGAACGTAATCAGCCGGCAGTCCGTTAAGATGGACCTGGGTAAGAAAAGCCTGATCCAGTGGGATAAGAACGGGATCTACGCTCAGGAAGGAGACCGTATTTTCCTCAGTAAAGACGGTGCCAAAACCTGGACGGAATTTTACACTATCGGCGAAGCAGACAATATCGTAATTTCGCCCGACGGAAAAAAAATAGCGTTCAGCAAACAGGTGCTGGTGGAAAAGGTCATGGGAAAAGACAAATATGCCGATACTCCCAAAACCACTGCGCAGGTATACACGGATCTGAACCACCGCCACTGGGATTATTTCAATGAAGGAAAATACAATCACATCTTTATTGCAGACGTTTCCGGTAAAGCGGATACGGCTACGGATCTGCTGGAGGGGAAAATGTGGGATTCGCCGCAGCGTCCTTTCGGGGGAGCGGAAGATTTTATATGGAGCCCGGATTCCTCACAGCTCCTGTATGTTACCAAGCCTAAAAGCGGAAAAGAATATTCCACCAGCACCAATACGGATATTTTTGCCTATGACCTCGCTTCGGGAACCACGAAAAACCTGACGGAAGCGAACAAAGGCTACGATGTTAATCCGAAATTCAGCCCGGACGGAAAATCGCTGATCTGGCAAAGCATGGCCCGTGACGGATATGAGGCGGATAAAAATGACATCAAGATCATGGACTGGAAGTCCGGGAAAATCAGCAACCTGACTGCCGGTTGGGACGATAGTGTTTCAGGAGACGTGTTCTGGAGCGGAGATTCAAAAACCATTTATTTCACGGCCGCTTTCAGAGGAACCAAACAGCTTTTTTCATTAGATCCTAAAAAGGCGAAGGTTCAGCAGATTACAAAAGGTAATTTTGATGTGAACGAAATTTTTGCCGATCAGGAAAATTCGCTTTTGGTCGGAAGAACAGACATTAACCATGCAACAGACCTTTTTTCGGTAAACGTTAAAAACGGGGAAATGAAGCAGGTGACAGAGGCGAATAAAGACAGGTATGCCCAAATGGCTCAGGGGAAATCAGAGCTGAAGATGGTAAAGACTACAGACGGTAAGGAAATGGGTGTCTGGTTCCATTATCCGCCGAATTTCGATCCTGATAAAAAATACCCGACCCTGGTGTATTGCCAGGGAGGTCCGCAGTCGGCACTGACGCAGTTTTTCAG
>NZ_CAJYMO010000220.1 GCF_913776365.1 uncultured Chryseobacterium sp.
CTACGCTGGTCAGCCTGAAAAAAGTCTACGGCCCGCAGGTAATCAGCCGGTATAATCTCTACAACAGCATCTCGGTGAATACGAATGCTGCCGGAGGAGCAAGTACCGGAAAGGTGATGAGTGTGATTGATAAAGTGCTCCAAAAAGAACTTCCGAAAGGCTACAGCTATGAATATGGAGGTCTGAGTTTACAGGAACGGAATTCCGGTTCGAAGATGATCTTTATTTTCGGACTGAGTATACTGTTTGTCTACTTCCTGCTTGCCGCGCAGTATGAAAGTTACCTGCTGCCGTTGGCGGTGATGCTGTCATTGCCGACAGGAATTTTAGGCGTTTTTACCGCTACGGGATTTGCCGGTATCGATAACAATATTTATGTCCAGATCGCGCTCATTATGCTCGTGGGACTTTTAGCTAAAAATGCCATCCTGATCGTGGAATTTGCCGTTCAGCAGCACAGAGCAGGCCTGTCTGTATTTGAAGCAGGGATTGCGGGAGCAAAAATGCGCCTGCGCCCGATCCTGATGACTTCCTTTGCCTTTATCGCCGGGCTGATCCCGCTGATGTTTGCCAAAGGCGGAACGGCGATGGGGAACAAGTCCATCAGCATCAGTGCTGCCGGAGGAATGTTGAGCGGCGTGATCCTGGGCGTAATGATTATCCCGGTGCTGTATATGGTATTCCAGTGGCTGCAGAATAAGGTATCAATCAATAAAAATCAGAAAGATGAAACGACTCACCCAATATAGCTTAGTAACCGTTATTTTTTTCGGAGTATTACAGTCCTGCAAAGTGACCCGGGATTATCAGAGGCCGGAGCTTAATCTTCCGGCATCATTCAATGAGACTTCGGACAGTATAAAAACAGCTGAAGTTCCTGCGTACCGTGACTTTTTCAAAGACCCGGAACTGCTTACCCTGCTGGATCAGGTAATGGCTAAAAATCCGGATCTGTTGATTGCTTCAGAGGAAATCCTGGCCTTGGAAGCCCAGCTGAAAAGTGTAAAGCTGAATTACCTTCCCGATATCGGCCTGCAGGTGAATACGGGAATACAGCGCCTGTCTAAAAACAGCATGCAGGCTTCCTTCGGTGGCGGCGTAATCTTCCAGGAGTATAATTTCGCACCGGTGGTTTCCTGGGATGTTGATTTCTGGGGCAAGCTGAAAAAGCAGCGGGAAGAATCGCTCGCGAATTATCTCAGCAGGGCTGAAAACAGGAGGGCATTGCGGGTACAGCTGGTGGCACAGACGGCCCAAGCCTATTATAATTTGCTAAGCCTCGATGAGCAGCTCAGCATCACGCAGCAGGTGGAAAAAAGTATGCAGGAAACCGTTACGATGCTGAAAATCCAGTACTCAGTAGGGGATGTAACGACATTGGCCATTAAACAGGCCGAAGCCCAACTGGCAGAAACCCGCGCCCTGATCCCGGAGATCAGAAGCAGCATCAAGGTCCAGGAAAATGCCTTGCAGACGCTCGCTGGGAATTATCCCGATGCAGTAAAACGGTCAGGGCAATTTAATAATCATGCATTTACCGAAAAACTTGAAACCGGTATTCCTGCTGGCCTCCTGGCTAACCGCCCCGATGTAAAACAGCAGGAATTACTGCTGCAGGCCGCTTCCGCAAAGGTAGGCATCGCCAGGACTGAATTTTATCCGAGCCTGAAGATTACGGCGCAGGGCGGTTCCAATGCCACCAACCTGGCCAACTGGTTTTCCATTCCGGGATCCCTATTCGGGACTGCTGCGGCCGGGCTCACACAGCCGGTCTTCAACCGGAGAAGCATCCGTTCGGGTTACGAACAGGCGGTTCATCAGCGGGAAGCAGCGGTACATACGTTCCGGAAATCGGTGTTGACAGCCGTAGAAGAAGTGAGTACCGCCATGAGCAACATCATTCGGGTAAAAGAACAGCTGGATGAAGTGAACAACCGAAAAAAAGCAATGGATAAAGCCATTTCCGATGCACAGCTGCTGTATAAATATGGCGAAGCGAATTACCTGGAGGTATTGACGGTGCAGCAAAGTGCTTTCCAGGCGGAACTGGCCTACACGGCTGCCCGGCAGAAGGAAATAAATACTTATCTTGCTTTGTATAAATCTTTAGGCGGAAATTAGATGGGCAGCAATTTGAAAAACCAGTCAGGATCGATGTGGAAAATCATTTTTCAGTGGAGCGGAGTGCCGGTTTCACTGGCATTGGCAAATCTGATCCAGTACCTGTTGAATCCGCAAAGCAGATGGTGGAATTTCTATACCCAGGCACGGTGGACAGAAATCTGGATCACCATCACCGGAGGGATTGCCATGTATGCTGCCATTTTTGGGATCATCCGGGTACTGTCCGGATGGGTCAATAGCAAAAGCAGCCTGAAAGATAATATCCTGGCCCATTTTATCCTGACAACCGGTGTGGTCATCGCCTGCATGTTCCTGCTGCTGTACCTGGAAAATGTATTTTACGAGCAGCTTTGGCCGGAATCTGCAGGCGGAGGCGGAGAAATGGAAACAGACGTCCGGAATTACCTGGTGGTGAATATCGTAGTCGCTGCTTTTGTCAACAGTTTCTACAATTCCTTTTTCTTTTTCGAAAAATGGAAATCGGAGGTTACCGAAACCAATAAGCTGGAAATCCTGTCGCACCAGCTCAGGGAAAATGCCCTGCAGGCCGAACTGGAGGTCTTAAAGCTGCAGTTGGATCCTCATTTCCTGTTCAACAACTTCAGCATCCTGACCCAGCTCATCGAGATCAATAAAGAAGCTGCACAGGAGTTTTTGTCCAGCCTTTCAAAAGTTTACAGGTATATCCTCACTACCGGTAAAAAAGACATTGTCTCACTGGATGCAGAACTGAAATTCGTGGAAACTTATTTCCACCTCATTAAAATCCGGCACGGTGAAACCATTCATCTGACTGTTGATGTGTCGGAAGCAGACAGAAGGAAAGGTATTCCGCCTGTTACGTTGCAGCTGCTGCTGGAAAACGCTATTAAACACAATATGTCTACTCTGAAAAAACCTTTGTATTTATCGATCGAAAGTGATAATAACGGTAAGATTATCGTGAAAAATAATCTTCAACGCATCAATATCGATTATAAAAGTACCGGTATGGGTCTGAAGAATATCAAAGAGCGGTACCAGCTGCTGGAAGGTAAGCTGCCGGAAATTACAGAAACCCGGAGTTCTTTTGAAGTGCTGCTGCCGCTTTTGAACATTTAAAAAACGGAACAATGAATTACCTGATCATAGAAGACGAAGCCCATAACGCAGCACTGCTGAAAAGCCTGGTAGGGAAAACGGATCCTGAAGCCCTCCTGCTGGACATACTGCCTACCGTACAGGAAAGCGTAGAGTGGTTGGAAGCGAATCCTAAACCCGATGTCATTTTTATGGATATCCGGCTGGCGGACGGACTGTCTTTTGAAATTTTTAACCGGGTAAAAGTCAATTCACCCGTTATTTTTACAACGGCTTACGATGAGTATGCATTACAGGCCTTTAAGGTCTACGGTGCTGCCTATCTGCTCAAACCTATCGAAAAGGAGGAATTGAAAGAGGCACTGGAAAAGGTAAAACGGGTACAGCCGAAAATTTCCGGAGATGAGATCAGTGCCATCATGGAAATGTTCCGTACCCGGGAGAAAACTTATAAAAGCCGTTTCCTGCTGCATTACCGGGAAACCTATAAAGTAATTCCGGTGGAAGAGATTGATTACATCTGTCTTGAAAATAAAAACATTTATTTCCACCTCTTGGACGGAACTTCCATTTCCGTTCCGTATACATTGGAGGAGCTGGAAGAGCAGCTGGATCCGCAGTTCTTTTTCCGGGTAAACCGCCAATATATCCTTCATATAGGGAGTATCGACACCATCAATAAATATTTCAATGATAAATTGAAAATCGTTCTGAAAAGGGATCATCAGGCGCAAGTGATGGTAAGCCGGATCAAAATTCCTCAGTTTAAATTGTGGCTGGACCGGTAACCAGCGTACTATAAACGATAAATCTTATGAAATCAAAACCTGATAAGCTGCCTGAAGAAAGACCGCTTACTGAAACGATATTGCCCGGAACCAACTGGCAGAAACGCTACTGGTTTATTTTCTCTGGACAGGCCCTTTCCATCATTGGTTCTGCGCTCACTCAGTTTGTTCTCATGTGGTGGATTGCCGATACCACCGGGAGTGTAGGTAATCTGGCCGTGGCCGGAACGGTGGCCCTTCTTCCGCAGGCACTGCTAAGTCCGGTGGGAGGGGTGATGGCAGACCGCTACAGCCGGAAAGTGATTATGATCCTTGTGGATGTCATCAGCGCATTCTGTGTGGCTCTTCTGGTTATCCTGTTTCTGACAGATTATGTTGAGCTCTGGCATATTTACCTGATGATGGGTATCCGTGGTGCCATGCAGGCTTTTCAGTCTCCGGCCGTAGAGGCGAGTAGCGCCATGCTGGTCCCCGAAGATTTTCTTCCGCGGGCTGCAGGCCTGAACCAGATCCTGATGGGAGCAACCCTTGTCGCCGGTGCCCCGCTTGGAGCCCTTGCTATTACTGCCATGCCTTTGGGCTGGGCATTGAGCATTGATGTTTTTACAGCCCTGCTGGGCATTGTACCGCTGTTCTTTTTTACAATTCCGCAGTTCATGAAAGAAAAAAGCAAGGCGCCGTTTTTGAGAGAAATCATCTCCGAACTCGGCGAAGGCATTGCCTTGGTCTGGAAAGACTCCGGACTAAAAAGACTGTTCCTGCTGCTGGGCGGCATTGTGCTGGTCATTATGCCGACTTTCACCTTTGTGCCGCTTTTGGTAAAAGAACATTTCAAGGGCGGCGTGGAAGAAGTCGGACTGATGGAAGGGCTTGCCGGCGCAGGAATGGTGGCCGGAGGTATTTTAGTAACGATCATGGCACCTAAACGAAAAATGACCTGGATCCTTACCGGATTGGGATTGTCCTGTTTTGCCGTCAGCCTTACTGCCTTGATGCCTGCCAATCTCTTCTGGACCGCGGCTTTCTGGTGAATGATCAGCTCTTTTACCTTCATTTTCGCCAACGCTCCCTTAACGGCATTGCTGCAGACCGTTATTCCTAACCAGATCCAGGGAAGGGTATTATCGCTCTTAAATATGATAATGGCATAGGCCGCACCGGTTGGATTGATGGTAGCCAAACCTCTGGGGGAATGGCTTGGATTACGCGGACTGTTTGTAAGCGTCGGGATTCTCAGCGGCTTGGTTGCATTTTCAGGATTTGCATCATACCATCTAAGGAATCTTGAGGAAAGAAAGTTGAATAATTAGTGGCTAATGTTCTATATTTCAAAAATATTTATTATAACTCAAAATTTTGATTATATTAGAAATTGTCTCAAAAAACGATATTCAAAACAGTGCTGACTGTAGTTCCGAAAGAACAAAACTATCGATATCGCTTCAATATATCTATGGAAAACTATCCGGCTGGATATATCGCTTTATTATATGAAATAAACAGAATATGTATCTATTTATTCTATTATTTTTTATTTTTGTGAATCTTTTATGATTCGCAGGTTTCCGTATTAGATAGGTCTTCTTTCATCCGGAAGATTTGTAAAGCTAGTCAAGTCTAACGGAAATATCATACTTTGCTTATCAGGTTTCATCAAAAAAATGATTTCTTATCGGGCAGTAGCCTATTTCTCACTTTCAGATTAAATGTATGAAGAGGAGAGGAGTATGATTATCCCGTGCCTCCAGCTCAAAAAGATCCTCGACGCCGCATAGCTGATCGCGGAAAGGGCTTCAACCGAAAAGTAAAAGATGGATTTTACGGTAAAAGTTTTTAAAAATATTTGATTTTTATACTCTCTAGTTTTAATGAACGACGATCCGGTGGCTGAATGCTTCAAAGCCACTAACGCCTTGTGAAAATCCCTTGGGAGCCTTAGGGTGACATACCGTTAATGTCAGTCTGGACTTATATTCTGCTTAGATAAGGAGCTATTTTAATTAAAACTAAACTATATATACGCGCACTGTTAGGCCATCCAAAGCCCCGCACTATCCCTATAAATCCTTTGGAGATTTTTCAATGCAAAAATACATTCCTGTGGCTGAGCGGGGCCGAAGCCCATCGTATGTGTTTTTAAGAGTTTGTTATTTGTATATATATATACTTTTATTTGTTTATAATTATTCTATAATTGAAAATGTGGTACTTAATATTTAATAATGTGCCACAAAAAATGACGAAATGCTAATTTTATGATCAGTGTCATATTGTGTCATATCCAATACATATATCTTTGAATGGTATTATCACAATTAATAATAGATGAATAAATATGTCAACAGTTGTTTTTATTAATATCAACAGCCTGTTTTGGATTACAATACCAAGATTGACAGATTAAAATTTTTTATTGTAAAATGTTTGACCACGCAGTTAAAAATATTGGATTTCTGCTTAAAAGCAGGGAGTAAGATTAAAACACACCACAAAATCATTATTATGTCTATCGATTTAAAGCTACTGTATTCTATCGGAGCAAGGGAAGAGCGTTTTCATTCCGGACAATATATTTTCTTTGAAGATGATGCGCCCAGGTTTTATTATCACATCGTTGAAGGGTATGTAAAACTCAACAATTACAACGGCGACGGTAAGGAACTTATTCAGAATATATTTTCTGGCGGTTCATGCTTCGGGGAATCTATGCTGATTCTGGAAAAGCCTTATCCCGTGAATGCCATTGCGCTCACAGAATGCACAGTACTGAAGCTTTCCAAGGAAAAATTTAAGGAATTGATGGGGCGGCATCCGCAGATTCCCATCGAGTTCTGCACTACATTATCGGAAAAAACGTATAACAAGTTTGTGCATATGCGTAAAATGTCCAGCCGGAGCGCCATCGAGCGGCTGACCGAAATGATGGACCTGATGAAGGAGTCGCAGGATAACAAAGACAAGTATTCATTTAAAATAGATTATACCCGGCAGCAGCTCGCCTCGCTTACCGGGCTCTGTGTAGAGACCACCATCCGGGCCGTGAAAAAGATGGAAGAATGCAAGCTGCTGAAAATCCGTAACCGGAAAATCTATTATTAACTCAGATGCATAACTTCTTACGGAATGATCATTATTTCGGTTCAATTAAATTTTTGAAAGAGGCTTATGGTTTTGGTTACTGGCGCAACCGGGATTGTAGGAAGGATTATCGCCTGGAGCCGGTAAAAAAGGAAAACAGTCAGGGTTATGTAAATGATTCACCAGCGATTTAGGCGGCGTTGCCGAAGTGCAGCCAAAGAAGCCTTGATCCTGAAGACCGCCAGGCAATACCGGAACCGGTATTGCCTGTACCCGGCATTTTCTGAACCCCTGTCTCAAATAACCGGTTAGGAGAACTGCCGTGAAGGTATTGAATTACCTGCAACTACTTTTGAAAATAATGGATAAAAGATTGAGCTGCCTGTCCGGAATATGGGTTGGCTCTGCAAAAATAATTACCATTTCGGACGAAAGGTGAGAAGAATGCTTGCTTTCAGGTTTTTATTCCATGAAAGATTCGCTGGAATTTCATTATCGGAATTACCTGGCCTGCCGGTCCGAGAACACAGCTGAGGAGGGATCAAAAAAAATCCGTAACATCCGCCGATTAACCGGAAAGGGTTTTAGTATAAAATTTTTCTTCCCTCCAGTTTGATGGTATTTTCTTTTTCCATCTTCTTGATGATCCGGATGGTGGTTTCCAGCGAAAGCCCGGTAAGCGAGGCCAGCTGCTGCCGGGTATAGGTAATTTCCAGGGAAAATTTATCTTTTTTGGCCTGGGCTTCCTTCATAAGGTCCATGATTTCAATAAGCCGGTCTTCAGCACTCTTGCTGGTGATGGTGTGCATCAGGGTCTGCTTCTCAAAGGTACTTTGGGCCAGGGCGGTATATATTTCCTTAAAAGCGGAAGGGTTGTCCTGAAGCAATTGGAAAAACTGGTTGCGGGCTAGTTTCAGAAAGGTGCAGTCTGAAAGCGCAATGGCATGTACCGGATACACTTTCCCCAAAATAAGCATCGCTTCCCCTATGCCTGCTTTCCCGTGAATGATGTCCTGTATGAATTCTTTGCCATCTTCCGCATAGTTGGTAAGTTTCACATCACCTTCCAGAATGTAGAAGTAGAACTGTGGAAAGGAGTCTTGGCGGAATATATAATTGCCGCTCCTGTAATGCTGTTCTACCGCTCCTGCTGAACGCAAAAGTTTTTCGCTAATGCACATACTTAAAGTTTTAATTTTTTAATATTTCCTCTTCACCATATACTGTGTCGCATGTATTGATAAGCTTAAGTATTGTTTTTTTAAGTGGAAAGAAATATCATAAAGTCGAGCCCAAAAAACAATTTGGGCCCGTCAAAGGTACAGCTCTCAACACTTTGTAAATATGATGTAGATCATATTTGTAAAAAAGGGGCGGTGACTTTCAACTTATTGAGTTTTATGGATGAACCTTATGTGATTTCAGATCATGGATACATATACCATATTATCCTTACATTCGCTCCGGTAATCAACATCTTAAATACATCTTTGTCCGTTTCTCTCTGACTAAAATCATAATTAAACAAAAATTTTGATTGTATATTTGTATCGTTTTGCGTGTATGCTGCCCCCTAATCCTTGAGTATTTGCGTAAGCAGTAAAGTATCATATGGAATTATTTTAATGAGCATTATGGCCATCAAACAAGATTTACTCATTACTTTTGGAGCGGAAAAGCTTCATGTGCAGAAATCCGAGATAATTTTTAAGGAAGATGATGCGCCGGAATATTACTTCCAGATTAAGAAAGGTAATATTAAGCTTGCTAACTTTAAAAATAAAAATGAAGAATTCATCCAGAGTTTTCATAAAGAAGGCGATTCCTTCGGGGAGATTTTCCTGTTCTGCAAGCACCAGCGATATCCTGTAGCGGCCGTGGCAACCAAAGATTCCGTTATACTGAAGCTGCAGTATTCCAAATTCTTAAAACTGCTGGAGTCCGACTTTGAAATCCAGCTGGATTTTCTGAGAAATTGTGCCGAACGAAGCTACTACAGCTATACCTTTCTCAACAGCCTCACCTCCGAAGATGCCACCCACCAGCTATTGACGGTTCTGGATCATTTGAAAGAAAATCAGCATGCCACACCCGGTACTCCTTATAAAGTTCCGTACACCAGAAAAGAACTCTCCCAGCTCACCGGCCTGCGTATAGAGACCGTCATCAGAATCCTCAAAAAAATGGAAAGCGAAAACGTCGTAAAGATCGTCAGGGGGAGGGTTTACTATTAGTAACGCCAGGAATATCTGACACATGGATGATCCCAATTATAAAATTATTCGTTTCCTTTTTCAAAAAAGGATTTTTATTTTGAAAAATAACTTAGAATCAGCCAATTATAAAATAGTCTCAGGAAGCAAAATCACATGAACGAAAAAAAAGAATTACCTGTAATAATAAACTTTACGTTCTTTCAGAGCATCAATTCGAAGAGCTGGTAGATGTATTTTGAAAAGCAGAAAGTCTCCAGCAGATATTACATTATTAGCACCTGTACATATACGGGCACAGGTTCGCTCTGCAACCAGCCAAAATGAATTTTTGGGCAGTATTAATAGAGAGGTTGATGCAGAACTTAGAAAGCTATCGATAACCTGTAAAGCGTCAACTCCTGTTTTGAGCATTATGGCAAATCTGCTAATATTATAAAAATAATATTTTGTTATTACCCTATGGATTGATAAAAAGTTTAAATAAATTTCACAAAACGATCAAACAAAGGAACTGTAAATTCTATCTGTCCAAACTCTGGCGTATATATAAACTTATAATTTCTTTCGTTAAAGGTAGATAATTAATTGATTGGTATTACAAAAAGTTTTTTATTGATCAATAAA
>NZ_CAJYMO010000221.1 GCF_913776365.1 uncultured Chryseobacterium sp.
ACGGGAGCATTGTATTTTTCACCCAACCCGAAGTTGATGCAGATCGCTTTGGTATGACCTACATGAAGATAACCGTTAGGCTCAGGCGGAAAACGGAAACGGATCTGTTCCCTGTTGAGTCCGTTTGCCAAATCATCTTCGATAATTTGCTCAATAAAATTGAGTGATTTTTTTTCTTCTTCCATTGCAATTCGCTTTAAATACTGCTTTTGACAGCAATTTGCAAATTTAGTCAAAATTTTGGGTTTATAAAGAATTCCCTGCTGACAGATTTAGTACAGGAGACCGGTTTATTTTTTTTGCTGAAGCCCGTACTGAATTTTGCTGTAATTTCCTGTACTGCTAATCCATAATTCCAGCTGACCGGCAGGAATTGCTTTCGAAACATTTTTATAATTAAAATATCTGGCCTTTACTTCCAGCCCCTGTTGTCCCAATATATACTCAAGCCTTTCAGCCAGGCCCCGGTCTCCTTCATGAAAATATCTGATCTGATTAATTTCAAAAGAAGGAATATTTTCTATCCCTGCAGAACGTAGAACGTAATCGGGCTGATCCCTGTTTGCTTTTCCTGAATTAAGCATTGAATTTATATGGGTACTGATCTCGCTACTTAGCCTTTCCATTATGTTTTTATCCTGCTTTTGCGCGTAATGTATATATATGATTGAAGGTTTCGTACCTGCTTTCGCCTGAAGCGAAGCTGTATTCATTTTTTGCAGGGTGATTTTTTTGATAAGATTGAGAATGATTCCGGCACCGGCATTACCGGAACTGCCATAAGCAAACATTTTATTAATGGTTTTCGTACTGATAAGCCTTGTTGTGGCAAATTCACCGGAGTTAGGAATATTGACGGAAATGTCCTTATACGGTGCCGCCGTAGTTTCATCGTTATATTCCTGCACCTGCTGTTGCAAAGCACATAATGCGTCTGAAGCATGTTTAAAAGGCGTCTTATAGGTCTGATTAATCGTAAAAACAAGCATTGACTTATTTTCCATTGCCGATTTTTTCTTCTCTTTCTGATCTTCCAAGGATATGAAATTGATCATAATAAAACGGATGTTTCTGTTTGGGTAGAATGTTCTGACGTGCTTTTTCAGTCTCCTGTATACTTCCAGTGTAGTGGAAGTTCCAGTATTTTCGTAAAATCCTCCATCGGCAAGATATCCCGTACCGGGCACCAGATTATAGGTACTTAACATAGGGAATGCCTGACTTTGGGCTACGGCTGCAGACACAGGTATATAATATTGATTATATTTGTCTTCCCTGGCAAAGTTCCTCAGAATATCCTTTCCCCAGATGGCAGAGCCATCGGTCTTTACAGGGGAAAAAACTGCCTTTTCGCCTTCTTCAATAAAAGTGGTATTCAGGAAAAACAACGGATTGAGCTGGTCTGCCTGCCTGGCCTTTTTACTGTACCACAAATCCAGATAATTCTGATCGAAATAATTTTCTATTCTTATTCTTTCCTCAGAATTGGAAATCCTGCATGCGGCAATAAGTGCCTGTTTTTCTTCCTGCTGTAAAATATAATTACGGTCTATATTACGGTTCTGAATTTTTCCGGCAACTGGGTTTACAAGATAATCGGAAAACATTAATCCCAGAAAGTTACTGCTGAAATAGTTCTTGGTATAAATGTCAGCAACCAGTCTCTTTCTTTTTTCAAGCATACCCACTTTAAGACTGTCACCTGATATTTCATCATCCAGGAGGTTTCTTGTCTTGACTGCAAAATAAAAACTGGCACCGCTTGATGATCCTGAAACTGTAGAAATACTGAAAATACTTTTATAAAACTGTCGGTTGTTTATATCTACATTCAGCAGGCTTCCCAAAATCCAGCTTCCTGCTGTTGAACCGCCTCCCTGACCGGAAACAAGAAAAACATCTACCGGCTGATTACCGTTTGCACTATCTGTGGGATGATTTTTAGCCAGCCACAGATCAAAATACTGTTCCAGGGTATATCGTCTGTCGGCATTTCTGGTGATCACTTTGCTACTGCATTCAGGATCTTTAACAAGATAAATAATTTTATGAGGCTGGATCATAAAAATCAACCCTACCGCGAGCAGTACTATATAAAAGATGTATTTAAGAAGATTATATTTTCCTGTATTCTTCCCCTTATGCTGACCGGTTATCATGATTACCCTCGGAGTGGTATATATGAATTCAAATAATAAAATAAGAAGCGTTGAGCATACGGTTAAGACAACAACCGGGGAAATCCATATCAATTTAGATTGCAGGCTAAGAATACAGAAAAAGGATAATGTGATCGTACTAAGAATAATCGTTAAGAAATGGAGTTTTCTGCTGAAATGATACCGGGTATCGGTATCGGAAGGTTCATTTTCTTTATAGAGAATCAATAGGAAAGCGGAAATGATGCATACACCGTTATAGATGATTAAAAAAAACAAAAATATATTATAAAAATTATCCACATATTCGGTATATCCATTTTCGCCCGTATAGACGGTTTCCGATTTCAGTTCGAAAGGATCATGAAATATGGAAATCCTGTACAGAAAAATCAGCAGTGGTACTGCTGCAAATAACAGCATTAATATCATGAACATGCGTTTTATTTTCTTTCTGTGTGTATTTTGCTGTAAAAACCTGTTGATTATGCTAAACTTTTCACTTATGAAATAAAGAATATAAAAAAAGGGAATTATCAAGATAAAGAAAGTCCAGATGGGTGAAAAGGAAATAACTCCAAGCGATCTGATCAGGCAGGCGGCAAGTGTTACGGTGTATATTACCCAGGGTGCAATGGCAAGATATTTTACAGGGATCTGATCTCTTTTACCGTTATAGAGATCTTCAAAACCGGCATAATACATCCGGATCTCAGATTCCGGCACTTTGTATCCAAGGTAGATTCTGAAAAAACCGGCAGGAATAACCCACAAGGCAAGGAGCATCAGAAAAAAAGAAAAAGAGATCAGAAAAATATTGAAAAAATTTTCTTTCTCATATAATGAATAAATAAAATCGTTGGTGACGTCAGAGACAATATACAGTAGAAATACAAAGAAAACAGACAGAAAAATATAAATGCCGTTGCTTTTCACGGTTTCGATTAGCATCTCGATATTGCCGAGAAAGGACTTTAAATAATGTTTAAAAGTTTTCATAATCTTATTCCAAGTTGTTAGTTATCAGAAGTATTAAAATTAAATAAATTTTAATTATCAAAATATCACACAAAAGGAGTATATTTAAAGCCCTATTTTAAACTAATACCACCATGGCTGTTTACATCCTCAGCAACAGGAAAATCGTCCGGCACAAAGGGGAAAAGAAAGATTCTTTTTCTAACGATGAGTATTCCGTGCCCAACTTCAGGATTGCCAAATGTCATTTTCCGGATCATCAGGAACCTGTTGACACTGCCCGGAAAAAGAAAGACAATACCAACCGGAACATCCTTGATTATACCCTTTTCTCCGAACCCGAAAAGCAGGGCTACCAGGACGTGCTTGATGTACTCTACAGCGAAAAAGGACTGCGGCCTTCGTCCCTTACTGCCGATCATCTCGGCGGAACCCAGCGGATGTTCTATGAACTTTACCGAGAAATGTCTTCCGCGAAGGAAAGAAACGACGTGATGATCTTTATCCATGGCTATGCCTATGATTTCGATGATGAACTGAGAGCGATACTCGATCTTAAAAAGCTGTTCATTGACCGGACAGAATCTCCTGTCGGGCATATTTTATTCATCAGCTGGCCGGCATCCGGAAGTATCGTTCCGCTTACGTATTTTGATGACAAAGCTTCCAGCATCAATTCCGGGACTTCCCTGATGCGGCTCTTCTATTTTTACAGCCAGTTCCTTCAGGATATTTTTTCCAACCGCAACCTGAACCCGTGCCGCCAGCATATCCATATCGTCGCCCATTCCATGGGAAACCGTGTTCTCCAGAGCATGCTTTATAGCCTGAAAAATGAAAATATCCTCCGTGTCATCGACCAGGTGTTGCTTCTGAACCCGGACGTCAGCTACAAAGTATTCGAGGAATCCGAGGAATCCTTCAATAAACTTCCGCTGCTGGCCAACAGGATTTCGGTGTATGTCAACAGAAAAGATACCATACTGGGAATTTCGCAGTTTACCAAAAACATCCTTACGCCGAGGCTGGGAAAAAACGGACCCGTCAATACAGACCGGTTCAAAGAAGTCGTTTCCATCATAGACTGTACTTTCGCGGAAGATGATATTTTAAACAGTTTTAAATTTGATGTGGGAAATCACTGGGGTTACCTTTCCAGTTCGATGGTTCAGCATGATATTTTCCAGAACCTGTACGGAACAGACCGGAGCCTCATCAACGGCAGGACAAAAAACAGTGAAAATGTTTTTACGCTAACTGCACAATAATTAATATGTTATACGAAAATCCTGTACAAACTTGTGCAAACACCACAGGATGGCACAGAGATTGTAAAATTAATAGCCAATTAAACACTAATTTACGTTATGGAAAAAGTTAGAAATAAGTTTTCCTCTTTGTTGGAATACATTAAGAAAGCAATATTTGTAAAGGATGTAATTTAATCGTTCCAGGACATTTCAGCATATTCAGATTACCTTTATACATCAGCATACCCATTATTTCTTTTCGTCGAATTTATTTATCCGGCGGAACTTTAATTTTTTTATGCTCACCTTTATTTCACCCGATGTGGTTTTAATATAAGTTAATTTTGGTTTAAACACAAATACATCACAAAAAAGTGACTATATTTATAAAACCAATTCTTAATTAAACCACTATGAAAAATTTAAAAAAACTCGGTAAAAGTGAACTGAGAATGATCAAAGGCGGCGCAGCTCCTTTGGGATGCAACAACTGGAATCCCAGAGAAAGATGCTGCAGGGCATGGACAGCAGATTACCAGGATAACCCGACCTGCCCTGCTCCGTAACACCTAACTTTTAAAGTACAGCAATTCTCCTTTCAGATCAAGTGCTGAAGCGAAATTGTTTGTAAACAAAGATCCGGTTCCCAATCCCTGAGGCATCGGATTTTTTTTGGTGAAAGTATACTGGGCAATGGCATTCAGCCCTATGTTGCTTTCCAGTGCAGAAGTGATCCACCAGCCGGTTCCCAGCTGTTCTGCCAGCGCGATCCATTCATCACACCCTGCAAATCCTCCTGCCAAAGCCGGTTTAAGAATAATAAACTGCGGCCTCACCGTTTCCAGCAGCCTTTTCTTATCATCATATCCTGTCACGCCGATCAGCTCTTCATCCAGGGCAACAGGCGTCGGAGTGTCAGCACACAGGTCCGCCATCACTTCGGGATTTCCGGCTTTTACCGGCTGTTCTATGGAATGGATCTGCAGATCTGCCAGCTGCTGCAATACGGTTTTTGCTTCGCCGGCAGTAAAACCTCCGTTTGCATCTACACGGAGTTCCAGCCTGTCCACCGAAAATTTTTGCCTGAGTTTTTTAAGAATTTCGTATTCGGATTCCCAGTTTACACCGATTTTCAGTTTGATGCAATGAAATCCTGTGTCCAGCTTTTCCCGGATCTGTTCTTCCATGAAGGCAATGTCACCCATCCAGATCAGGCCGTTGATGGTGATGGATTCTTTTCCTTCCGTGAATGCACTGGGAAAATAGAGGTTGCCACCGTATTTCAGGTTCAGCACCGCCTGTTCATATCCGAACCAGAGCGAAGGAAATTCTGTCAGTTCCTGTTTTACGACATCCGGATCAAGATGAATGTGATCACACAGCCACTGCAGTTTCCGCTCGTAATCCGGGCGGTCATCATGGCTCAATCCGCGGAAAACGGCGCATTCCCCTATTCCTTTTTTCCCGCTGTCATCCAGTTCCAGGATGAAGGTTTCTTTTTCATGCAGAACGCCGCGGGAGGTTCCTCCCGGGCGTTTAAATTCCAGCAGATGCCTGAAGTAGGTTGCTCTCATTCCTTTACACTATCAATGCGCATGAATTCTTCGGCCTTTTCCACCATGTTTACGCTTCCGCAGAAAAAAGGAATCCTCTGGTGCAGCTCGGTAGGTTCAATTTCCAGGATCCTCCTGAAACCGTCTGATGCTTTTCCGCCGGCCTGTTCTGCCAGGAAGGCCATCGGATTGCACTCGTACAGGAGCCTCAGTTTTCCATTCGGTGCCTGCGAATAGGAAGGATAGATATAAATTCCTCCCTTCAGCATGTTCCTGTGGAAATCAGCTACCAGCGAACCGATGTACCTTGAGGTATAAGGCCTGTCGCCTTCTTCCATCTGGCAGTATTTGAGGTAATTTTTTACGCCCTGAGGGAATTTGATATAGTTTCCTTCATTGATGGAATAAATCTTCCCGGTCTGTGGGAATTTCATATTCGGATGGGAAAGGTAATAGGTACCGAGGGAAGGATCTAATGTAAATCCGTTAACGCCGTGCCCGGTAGTGTACACAATCATGGTGGATGAACCGTAGACAACATACCCGGCCGCGATCTGATTCACTCCTTTCTGCAGGAAATCCTCGAGCTGCACAGGTGTTCCCGGCTCGGTTACCCTTCTGAAGATGGAGAAGATGGTTCCTACCGATACATTCACATCGATATTGGAAGAACCGTCCAGCGGGTCAATAAGTACCACATACTTGCTCAGGTGGCCGTTTTCACCGCATTTAATGTCGATAAAATCATCATTTTCTTCGGAAGCGATCCCGCATACGACCTCTCGCTGAGACAGTGCGGTAATAAAAATTTCATTGGCAATGACATCCAGTTTCTGCTGTTCTTCACCCTGGATATTTTCATTTCCGGCCTGCCCGATGATATCGGCGATCCCGGCTTTGTTCACTTCCCTGTTTACCACTTTAGAAGCAAGCCTTATGGCACTCAGAAGGCGGGAAAACTCCCCGGTGGAATATTGAAAATCCTCCTGCTTATCAATAAGAAATTCTCCTAACGTCTGTAATGGCTTATCTGACATATTTTTATTTTTACGATTTGCTCAAATTTCGTAAAATTTATTGCATTTAAAAAAAATTCTTTACAAAACACATGAACACCTGTTTATCAACCCTATACAACCCTAATTCCATCTTAATTCACAGACCTTATCATAAAAACCCACACCCGATTCGGGAGGCTGTAAGGGTATAATGACGGCAGGCATACCTATTTTAATGAAATCTTAAGCTGATCCCATCTGTATGCTATTTCATATCTCGCCGTAAATTTATAATTTTGTCCCCCGTAAAATATTCCCCACAAATTTTATCTAACAATTTTATTATTAAGAATTTAATGAAAATTTTCAAGTTTTGTGGAGCATCGTTAAAGGATTCTGAAAGTGTAAAGAATGTATCCATGGTTCTGCAAAGCCAAGGATTCTCGAAATGCCTGCTGGTGATTTCAGCAATGGGCAAGACAACTAATGAACTGGAAGAAGTGGTAGCGCTTTATTTCAAGAAAGACCATTATCAAACTGAGATAGAAAAGATAAAACGGAAACATATGGAAATCGCAGAGGGACTTTTTCCTGAAGGGCATGCGGTTTTCGCGGAAATCAGCTTATTCTTTGACGATATCGATTCTTTCCTGAGACGGAATAAATCCCCGAATTACAGCTTTGTGTACGACCAGGTGGTTAGCTGCGGGGAAATGATCTCTACCAAGATCGTTAGCGAATACCTGAACGAAATCCAGTTCACCAACCAGTGGCTGGATGCCCGGGATTATGTAAAAACCGATAATTCCTACCGGGAAGGCATGGTAGACTGGGCTAAAACAGAGGAGTTCATTTCTACGCTGAACAGGGAAATCTGTTATGTCACCCAGGGCTTTATCGGCTCGGACGACAATAACTTTACCGTTACCCTGGGAAGAGAAGGTTCCGACTACTCTGCCGCTATTTTTGCCTATTGCCTTAATGCTGATGCCATGACGATATGGAAAGATGTGCCGGGGGTGATGACGGGCGATCCGAGAAAATTCAAGGATGTCACGCTTCTTTCCTATATTTCTTATGAAGAAGCCATTGAGATGGCTTATTACGGAGCCAGCGTAATCCACCCGAAGACGCTTCAGCCGCTTCAGCAGAAAAACATTCCTTTTTATGTAAAATCTTTCGTTGATCCTACCCAGGAAGGAACAAAGGTGGGCGCTTCTGAGAAAAACCAGAGCGAGGAATCTTACATCCTGAAAGAAAACCAGACCCTTCTGAAAATTTCCACCCGGGATTTTTCCTTTATTGCAGAAGACCATATGAGTCTGATTTTCGGCTACCTTTCCAAATATAAAATCAAAGTTTCCCTGATGCAGAACTCGGCCATCTCACTGGCCCTGTGCCTGGAAGACAAATTCGGTACGGCAGATGAACTTAATGAGGAGCTTCAGAAGTCTTTCCGGACGGAAATGGTAAAAAACGTATCTTTATTCACGGTAAGGAATGCAAAAATGGAAAACATAGATCAATTTTACCGGGAAAAAAGTGTATTATTGGAGCAGATTTCGAAGAATACACTTCAAATGGTAACACAATAAAACTAATTGCGACTAAACACACATGAGTTTAATTTCGAAAAACGATTTAATCAAAGCTTCCGGCTTGAATAAAATAGGATTTCTAAAGAATCCTGTAGCTTCTGCTGTCATGAGCATTGCCAAGATAAACGAAGTCAATAAACTGTATGACAAACTCAAAGATAAGGAAGGTAAAGACTTTTTCGACTCATTTGTGAGGGAACGCAACCTTAGCTATATCGCCTTTGAAGAAGACCTTGCCAAGATTCCAAAAACCGGGCCATTTATCCTGGTTTCAAATCACCCGCTGGGTGCTATCGACGGAATCCTGATGTGCAAGGTCCTTTCTGAAGTCCGTCCCGATTTCAAGGTAATGGGAAATTTCCTGCTGGAAAAGATCAAACCGATGGAACCCTATGTTATCGCCGTCAACCCTTTTGAGAAAAGGAAAGAAGCATACAGCAGCGCTTCCGGCATGAGAGGGACTTTGAAACACCTTCAGGAAGGCGGGTGCGTAGGCATTTTCCCTGCGGGCGAGGTGTCCAACAAAAACAATCCCTACGGGGAAATTTTGGATAAAGAATGGGAAAAACCGGCACTTAAGCTGATTAAGATGGCAAAAGTGCCGGTGGTTCCTATGTATTTTCACGCTAAAAACAGCCGCATGTTCTACCAGGTAGCCAAACTGCATCCCAATCTCCAGACGCTGATGCTTCCTGCCGAAATGATGAACGAAAGGGAAAAGCCGATCAGGATCCGGATCGGAAAACCGATTTCGGTGAAGGCTATGGATGATATGGAGACAACGGAAGAACTGGGTGAATTTCTCAAGCGGAAGGTGTACATGATGAAATCCTATTATGAGAAAAGGAAATCCCTGGCACAGAGCATCAATCTGAAAAACCTGTCGCTGAAATTCCCTTTGCTGAAGGAAGAAAACATTGTTCAGAACATCATAGACGAAACCCCGAAAGAAGACATCCTCACCGACATCAATAAACTGAAAGGTACCGACAAGATGTTTTTCAGCAATGGAAACTATGAAGTCTATTTTACTTCATACGAGGAAATCCCTTCCATTATGCGGGAAATCGGACGTCAGCGTGAGCTTACGTTCCGGGCAGTGGGTGAAGGGAGCAACCTGCCTTTTGACCTTGATGAATATGACAAGCATTATCACCACCTCTTCCTCTGGGACAATGCTGCCGAAAAACTGGTAGGCGCTTACCGGATGGCACTGGGAAAAGAGGTGATGAAGAAATTCGGGATCAGGGGGTTTTATACAAGCTCGCTATTCGAATTCGAACAGGACATCCATCCTTTCTTCAAAAAAGTCATCGAAATGGGCCGTGCCTATATCTGCCAGGAATACCAGCAGAAGCCGCTTCCCCTGTTTCTCTTATGGCGGGGAATTGTACACGTCTGCCTCCGGAACCCGGACCATAAGTTTCTGATGGGCGGGGTAAGCATCTCCAATAAATTTTCAGAGTTCTCAAAATCCCTGATGATCGAGTTTATGCGTTCCAATTATTATGATTCTGCCGTTGCACAGTATATTACGCCGAGAAACGATTATAAAGTGAAGCTCCGCGACCGCGACAAGCACCTGTTTTTCGAGGAAATGGAGTCTGATCTCAACAAGCTGGATAAGATCATTGATGACCTGGAGCCGGAACTGAGGCTGCCGGTCCTGATTAAAAAATACATCAAGCAGAATGCACGGGTGATCGCATTTAACGTAGACCCGAACTTCAATGATGCCATTGACGGACTGATGTACATCCGCATCAGCGATCTGCCTGAAAGCACCATTAAACCGGTACTGGAAGAGATGAGCGAGCAGATCCGGCGAGAGCAGGAAAATAATCCGGCTGAAAATCAGTAGGTTTTCGCTTTTATTAAAAAAAGTACCGTTAATACTTGCTTCATATAATAAAACTTAGTACTTTTGCATCACTTTAAAACAACGAAGTACAAGAAACGGTTTCTTAGCTCAGTTGGTAGAGCAATGGATTGAAAATCCATGTGTCCCTGGTTCGATTCCTGGAGAAACCACTTGGAAAACCACCTGTCAAAAGGTGGTTTTCTTTTCAAAGTTTTAAATTAAATTGCTTAACTTGATTCTTATTATTAGTTTTGCACCACTTCAGAAATGAAGTACAACACAAACGGTTTCTTAGCTCAGTTGGTAGAGCAATGGATTGAAAATCCATGTGTCCCTGGTTCGATTCCTGGAGAAACCACGAAAACCATCTCATTTATCCGGGATGGTTTTTTTGTTTTCACTTTTCCCTGTATTCATTTTTGTATTTCAATTCAATAGGATTATTATCTTGGCGGATCATTTTTTGGGTTTTCCTTGTCAGTTCATTGAGATCCATTGCCTTTTTTCCACCATGCCCGTCACTGGTATAGACAGGTAACATGTTCCTTAATTTAAGGTCAGCGTACGGATCGCTGTAATACTGCATCATCAGTTTTCTAAAATCAGAGAAATTCATCTCCAGTCCTTTTTTCCGCATAAATAAGTTTCCGGAAGTATTTTTGGTGGCGATCAGCATGAACTCGTAATCCCGGCCGGCATCGGTTGCCTTTACAATGAGTCCGGGAAGGCCATGGAAAATATAAGGTCCATCTGAAACAGGAATTTCTTCAGTAAACCACACCGTCCATTTTCTGCCGCCGTAATCCATTACCGCTTTCCTGGCATCAAAGCCACTTATTTTTTTCTTTTCAGGCATTACCTGCCAATTTTGCACTTCTTCTATGTTTACATCATAAAAATCATTGAATCTGGTCCTGAAATGCCTGCTTGTTTTTCCGCTGACGGCATCTTTCGTTACATAGACCTGCCTTTCGATATGCTGATCGGCACCTATGCCAAATCCGGATACTTTAGACAGGGAATCAGATCTTCTTTCATCTTCAGTTCTGAATACCGAGACGTTCCCACTGATGTCCAAAACCATTCTTTTCGAAATCATACTGTCTTTATGAATATCGGGACGATATTTCATCTCATAGATAAATGCCTGTTTCTGGGCTGAAAAAGAAATGGCAAAACAGATACAGAAAATAAAAATCGTGGTCTTCATGATACAAAAGAATTTGTTTACAGGGCTTTCATTATAAATTCCCAATCACCGTTTGTAGCCCATATCATAAATATCCGGCATCATGGCATGGATTACTGCCATTATTCTGAATGAGGATATTATTCTGCATAAACCTCCGGAGAATACATAGACATCCTGTGCGTAAAGTTCCGGGCTTTATCTTTCCAATTTTTAAGTCGTACTTACATTTTCTGAAATTTTTATGATTTTCCTAGATCCGGTAAAACAAAAATACAAACAAAATAAATTCAAATGGTATCTGCTTTTGCTAAATGGAAATGCATGATAACAATCACACGTAAATCTGCCAATGAACTGAAGACATTTGTATTTATATTCTCGGTCTGTCTGCATCTCCTGTTAATCTCAACAGAAATCACTTCTCGTTATCTGAAAAATAAGTATCTTCGTCTTTTAATTTTTATCTGAAAAAATGAAGAAGTTTATCTCCGGATTGTTTTTATTTTCTGCGGTGGCTGCATTTTCACAGGAAGCGATCCAGTTTCAGGAAATTCCATTCAAAGATCTTATGGCAAAAGCCAAAAAAGAGAACAAAATTGTTTTTATCGATGCCTATGCTTCATGGTGCGGCCCATGCAAGATGATGGAAAGAAATGTGTTTACGCAGAAATCCGTTGGAGATTATTACAACTCGAATTTCATCAATGCCCATTTTGATATGGAAAAAGGGGAAGGAAGGGACATTGCCTCCAAATACGGCGTCCGTTCCTATCCTACTTACCTGTTCCTTAACGGAGACGGTGAACTGGTATCCCAGAACTACGGGTATATGGAAGCCGGAATGTTTCTTGCCATGGCCCAGGATGTCAATTCGCCGAACAACAAAAAAGGTTCGCTGAAAGACCGTTTTGCAGCCGGCGAAAAAGACCCTGAATTCCTGATCAATATTATGAAGCTGAATTCTTCCTCTGACTTCAACTTTGCCAAAGCGGCTTCCGAACGGTATTTCGGGAACAAAAAAAATACGGAAAAGCTCAACAAAGACGATGTGGGCCTGCTGTTGTTTTTCCTGAAATCCACGGAAGATAAAAACTACAAAACTTTTACGGACAGAAAAGCGGAGATCATTACATTCCTTCCGGAAGAAACCTATAAGGAATTTGACAACCAGATCAAGCTGGGCAGCATTGTGGAACAGTCCATCGATCATAAAAATAAAAAAATCAATGACGCCTATTTCATGAAAACCGCTGAGCCGCTGGTAGGAAAACATGATGCGGAAGTAAAACTCAACCAGACCAAGCTGAGTTATTATGAGCAGAATGCCAATTTCCCGGAATATGAAAAGGCTGCGCTGGAATATTACAGAAATACGGAAGCTTTTGAGCCCAATGAACTCCTGAAAGCGGCCTGGATCTTTTCAGAACAGATCAAAACCCCTTCGTCCCTTAAAAAAGCGGCAGAATGGGCAGAAAAATCCGTAATGCGGGGAGAAACTTCAGAAAACACCTATATCCTGGCCCGCCTGTATTTTCTGACAGGCAAGAAAGATACGGCGAAAACCTATGCCGAAATGTCAAAAAATATTGCTGTCCAGACCCAGAAGGATTCTGCATTGGCAGATAAGCTTTTACAAGAAATACAGAAATAACGATGCCCGGAATTAAATATATTACAGGACTTCTTACCCTTTCATTGCTGGGAACCTTCCATGCACAGGAACAGGAAAAGAGCGGGGAAACAAGCGTCTATATCAAAGGAAATGCACTGCTGACTCCCATAGGTATTGTGAATGCAGGCCTGGAACACCAGATCAGCGAAAAATTCACCGTACAGGGTGATATCCTTATTTCCCCATGGAAATCCTTTGCCGGACATGAGCTTCAGTATTATTCGGTTTCCGTGGAAGGAAGGTATTATTTCAAAGAAGCTTTCCGGCACTGGTATATCGGAGCCAATATTGCAGGTTCGCGTTTCAATGTACAGAAATGGAACTATTGGAAAGACACAATTATTGTTGATGAAGAAACCGGCATTGCGCGCAAAACTTCCGATATGTATCAGAGAGGATACTCGGTTATCTTCGGTGTTACCGGAGGCTATCAGTTCAATATTTCGGATCGCTGGAACATTGATGTTTATGCTGCTGTTGGTACCTCCCAGGATTTTTATAAAGGATACGACCGTTCGAGAGGCGACCGTTACGACGGCGCAACCGGATATAACAAAAGCGGTGAGATTCTACCCTACAGAGGCGGCGTCATGATTTCCTATAAACTAAAATAAATCGATGAAACTATTCGGAAAAAACCACCTCATTATCTCCCTGATTACCTTTGTGATTCTTTTTCTCATGAATTACATTGGCAACAGCCAGCCTGACAGAGTGGAGACGGCCCTGATGATTGCCGGAGCAGGCGTTATCGGGCTTTCGCTGGGACTGCTGATCATGAACAGAGGCAAGAACGACAAAAATCCGCCGCCGGATTTCGATTGATTGGAGAAGCACCGTTAAGCCGTATGTATTTTGCACAGCACATTTAGAAAATGGGCTGAAGCCCATTTCTATTGAATGTAAAGTCTCAATCCGCTTTGGATATGATGTGATTAATCGGCTTGAGCTGAAATCTATTGAGTCATATGTATCTTACATGCACGCATAGGTTTGCGCTGAAACATTTTTACAACCGATCCTTTTGGAAATGGGATGAAGCCCGTTTCTGATAATATAAGAGTTGTCTGCCCGGAACAGACGCTGGAACCAACTTTCCGGTTCTTTTGCTCACATTTACTGTTAAGTAATTTAATAATACGTTATTTAAATTTCAAATTCTGATTTTAAATAGCACAAAGCTGATGGCCATCAGCCACTTATCAGTCTTCATACATCACATATTTTGTCCTGATTTTTTCAAAATTTTTCAATGCCGGTTTCCAGGAAGCCCTGATGTCTGAGGCTGACGTTCCGGAGATCAGTTGTTTTCTCAGCTCATCGGTTCCGGCGAGGGTATCGAACCAGAAATTCTTTCCGGCAGCAGGCTTCAGGAAGAAATCCAGTTCCGGATTTTTATAATGGCTGTAGGCTTTGATCAGCCATTCAGGATTCAGTTCCCTCAATTCTGCCGGAAGGTCCGAAAGATTTTCCCCGTAGCAGGTCTTTCCGTTCAGAAACGGATCTTTTGCCCCGGAACTGGGCTTTGGGATGAACTGGTACGGCAGTCCTTTGATCCAGGGTGAGCCGTATACCTGAAACGGCAGACCGGTTCCGCGCCCTACTGAAACCTGTGTCCCTTCAAAAAAGCATAAGCTGGGATAGAGGTTGACGGATATATCATTCGGAAGGTTCGGGGAAGGCTTTTCCATCATCGGATACCGCTGTTTCTTATGGTAATTTTTCATTGGGATCACCGTGTATTTCGCCTGTCCGCCATTTTTCAGCCATTTTTCCCCGTTTACCATTTTCCCGTATTCACCGATGGTGAGACCATACACCACAGGGACTTCATGCATGCCTACAAAGCTTGTCCATTTCTTCTGCAGAACCGGCCCGTCTGTATAGCCGTCATGGGGGTTGGGACGGTCGAGGACCATAATTTCCACTTTATTTTCGGCTCCCGCTTCCATCAGATAGGTGAGCGTGGAGATAAAAGTATAGAACCGTACCCCAACGTCCTGGATATCAAACACCACAATATCAATGCCTTTCAGCTGGTCGGGTGTCGGCTTCTTATTGTTGCCATACAGGGAAACAATCGGAATTCCGGTTTTTGCATCGGCACCGTTTTTCACTTTTTCACCGGCATCCGCTTCTCCCCGGAAGCCGTGTTCCGGTGCGAAGATAGATTTTATCTTAATGCCGTTTTTCACCAGGAAATCCACCAGGTGGGTCCTGTCGCTCATCAGCCCGGTCTGGTTGGTGACCACGCCTATGGTTTTTCCTTTCAGGAGAGGCAGATAAAGTTCAGGCTGGTCGGCTCCGGTTCTGAAGCCGGAAGTCTTTTGGGACTGGGAATGATATTGGTTGAATACTCCTAAAAAAATTAGGCAAATAAGAAGTAAATTTTTAATTTTGAAATCTAAATTCATAAGTTTGAAATTTCCTTTATATTTCTCCAGAAAGATAGCGTTTTCCAAAGATAACAAAAATAACCTTTCCCGGGTGA
>NZ_CAJYMO010000222.1 GCF_913776365.1 uncultured Chryseobacterium sp.
TTCTTTTATGAAGTTGATCATAATCATATTTTTTTATTCCCTAAATGTTGAAAATTGCATTGACAGAATTATTTTATACTAAGTAACTGAGAGTAAGCGATAATTTGAGAGGGTGTAAAATAGTTCATGGCCGAACGGATCAATTATTTTTTACAATATCAAATCATATTATCATGAAAAAACCAAATTTCAACCTTCTCCTCTTTGTTGCCGTATTTGTACTGTCTGCCCGTTTAAGTGCACAGGATACCAATACAGACAACCATACGATTACGATTTCCGTACCGGAAGTAGCGCTGGTAGATATAGAACCGGCAGCTACAAAAAACATCACGCTTGGATTTACAGCGCCCACGGAGGCCGGTAATCCGGTAGTAGCCAATGCGGCCAACAATACCCTGTGGCTGAATTACTCTTCCATTAAATCCGTTGCGGATCCTACCCGTAATGTTTCCGTCCGTCTGAATGCCCTGGTGCCGGGAATCGACATCCGGGTAACCGCAGCTGCAGCCACAGGAGCCGGCGGCGGAACACTGGGCGTGCCGGCAGCCCAGCTTGTCCTCAGTGCGGCCGATCAGACCCTGATTTCAGGAATAGGAAGCGCCTATACAGGAAACGGAGCTAATAACGGCCATAACCTGACCTATTCCCTGGCACCCGGAAGCGCCCCCGGCGGTGTAGCCGTATATGCAGACCTGCAGGCCACCGCAACCACTGTAGCCACCGTTACCTATACGATTTCAGACAACTAACAACCAACTCTGATAACCTGCGATAAGAATCACCGGTCAAAAAAGCTGTGATAAAGCCTTTTGTACCGTATCACGCATACCAATAAACTCAAACTTTACATGATGATGATAAGGCCGATACTCCTATTGCTCCTGTCTTTCTTCCCCTTTTATTCTGCTGAAGCGGGTATTGTGGTCCTGAACGCGCTTTCCCATACGTATAAGGTGGAAAACGGAAAAGTATACCAGGGAAAAATTGCCATCGAAAACAATGGCAAACAATCCCAGAATGTAAAGCTTTTTCTCCAGGATTTCAGCTACCAGGCTGACGGGACCCTCTATTACTCACCACCGCACAGCAATATAAAAAGCAATGCGGGATGGATCAGGATGAACACCAACCTGATAACCCTCAGGGAAAAGGAAAAAACGGAAGTCTATTATGAAATTACGATTCCAGACCATGTCTCTGAACCCGGCAGCTACTGGAGTGTGATTATGGTAGAGCCGGTGGAGGATCTCAGGCCTGATGAAAGCACCCAAGGCATCAATATTACCTCCGTGATACGATATGCCATCCAGATTATTACCGACCTACATACCGAGAAAGCAAGGCCGGATCTGAAATTTGAAGGCATAAAGATTGAAAAACAGAACGGAAGGCAATGGCTGAATATTGCTGTTGCCAATAAAGGAAATCTATACTGCAAACCCACGGTAACCATTGAAATTTACAATAAGGGGACAGGCCGGAAAACAGGCACTTTTTCCGGTCAGGCCATGGGGATATTGCCGCAAACCTCGAAGTCATTTCCCATTGATATCGGGAAGATGCCACCTTCAAAGTACAGTGCTGTGCTGGTGGCTGCCGATGACGATGATAATGCTTTCGCTCTGACTACGGAACTGGAAATAAAGAATGAGTAACTGCTGTGTTTTCTGTTTATTTTTCCTGTTCCCGGTATTCATCTGTTCACAGAAAAAAGAGGCTGTTGACAAAGATGTTCTGCTACCGGGAACCACAGCTTCTGTTTCCTTTATGATCGTGAATCATACGGCTGAAAAAAAGAGATATGAAACAGAGGTGGCAACATCAGGCCCCTTTATCTCCGCCCTGCTTTCCCGGGGAGAGATAGAGATTCCGGGCCGGGACAGCACAGTATACATTGTTCCTGTAAAAATTGCAGCCGCAGCTCCTCAGGGTACTTATTTTCTGCAGCTGTACGGCACTGAAAAGAGCACCGGTGAAAAATTTTCACTCCGGTCCGCATTTGCGGTCTCAGGAAAAAGACAGCTTTCCTTATCAGCCCTCAGTGCTCCTGAGTTTGTAAAGGCCGGGGAAGCCATTGTTTCCACCTTCCTTTTAAAGAACAGCGGAAATATTCCCGAACATCTGATCCTGGAGAGCAAAAATGCAGTACTTGACGGAACTGCCACTTTTACACTGCAGTCAGGAGAAGAAAGAATTATTACCGTAACGAAAAATACCCCTCCGGAACTGGAAAAAGATGAATACCAGAATCTCAGTCTTTCTGTTTACTCTGCAGAAGACCTGAAAGAACTGCAAAGCATATATACCAGCATCCGGGTGATTCCTGTAAAACCTGTTGAAGCGGATGCTTTTCACAGGCTTCCGGTGTCAGCATCATTGGCCTTTACCGGAATGCAGAACCGGGGAAATAATCAGGATGGCTTCCAGGGAGAAATTTACGGGAAAGGAAGCCTTGATAAAGAAGGGAAGAACCTCCTGGAATTTCATGCCGTAACTAAAAACCCTGTGGAATTTAATTCATTTACACCCTACGAAGAATATTTCCTGAATTACAGGAGAAAAAATATATACCTTCACCTCGGTGATAAAAATTATTCCTCTTCCTACATCACCGAATATGCCCGGTATGGCCGTGGTGCGGAAATCCGTGTAGATGCAGAACGGTTCAGTTTTGGCGGTTTCTACAATCATCCGAGATTCTTCAGGGACATCAAAGAAGAGTTCAACGGTTATCTGAAATACAGGATTGCCAGGGAATCCGAAATCACAGCCGGATACCTGCATAAAGTCCCAAGACCGGCAAATTCCGGAATCAGCTTCTCTACCTTCAGGCTGGATTCCAATGCCCGTCTGCCTTATATCACAGGAAAATTCAGGCTTCATAAGAATATTGAGGTTTCTGCGGAAGCCTCTTACAGCAAAACCCGTGCAACCCGCGGAAACGCTTTTATGGTACAAAGTGTTGCCAGCTTCAACAAACTCAACGGGAATCTGATGTACATGCATACAAGTCCTGAATATGCGGGTTATTTTAATAACACAGCAACGTTCAACGGAAACCTGCAATACCAGCTTTCCAAAAAAATCAGCATTATGGCCAATTATGTACAGGATGCCAAAAATTTCCAGCGGGATACATTATTTCTTGCGGCGCCTTACCGTAATTACCTTCAGTACGGACTCCAGTACCGGTATTCTAAGAACGGATCACTGATGCTGTATAACGGATTTCAGCGGTATCAGGACCGGATGATGCCGAAGGAATTCGATTACCGAGAAACGTTCTTCAGAATAACAGCTGATCAGCAGGTGGGAATATTCCAGTTCAATCTGCAGGGACAGTTTGGAAAAACAGACAATTACCTGCTATCCGATGCAGGGAATTCCAGCTTTTATACCGCCAGTATCAGTTTTGAGAAATTCAGGACTTCATTCTATCTCTATGGCAGCTACGCCCTGACTTCCCGGTATCAGATGCCACATCAGAAGCAGGTCTATTACGGAGCCCGTATCACCAGCCGTTTTTCCGGGAAAACCAGCTTCAGCCTTTTTTATCAGAACAATTATATGCCTGAAGAATATTTTGCAGACCGTAACCTCTTTGAGCTGCTGTTCCGCCAGCAGATTCTTCCCGGTCATGAGATGGATCTTTCCGGGCGGTATACCCTGCAGCGCGGCGAATTGGGCAATAAGGATTTTATTTTCTCCCTGCGCTACACTGTGCGGCTGGATATACCCACGCAGAAAACCGCAGATTATACAAGCCTTTCCGGAACCATCAGTAATCTTGGTGTCAGGAAAACCGAGGGAATCCGGCTCATGCTGGGAAATCATGTGTCGGTCACGGATAAAGACGGAAATTTTATGTTCAAAAATATAGTTCCGGGACATTATACCCTGGAAATCGACCGCTCCACCACAGGCCTCCATGATATTCCGGACGTGAATATTCCCGCTTCGCTGCACCTGGTCAACAAAGAAAATGTTTATAATTTCGGATTAACGGGTGCAGCCAATATACAAGGATCGGTAAGATATACGGAGAACAACCGTCAGGATTTTATACAGCTTACTGCTGAAAAAAAGGACAGAAAAAAAGACCATCTGATTGTCGAAGCATCAAACGGATCCCAGACCTATCGGAAAATGGTAGCCATGGAAGAAAGCTTTGATTTCACCTACCTGCGTCCCGGGCCGTGGACCGTAAAGATTTACAGGAACGGGCTTGATAAAAGGTATAAAATACCAGTCGATCAGTTCCGGGTTGACCTGGAGCCTTCCGATGTACAAAAAGTGATTTTCAACGTCATAAAACAATCAGGCGAGGTAAAATACCAGCAAGAACCCGTCAGGGTAACTTACCATGCAAACAGAAATCAAAATGAATAAGACAAAACTGATCATTTTAACCGGCTTATGCCTTACCTGCCGTTTGACTTCGCAGACTACAGGAAACAGGACTGTGAACGTAACACTTCCCGTAGTTACGCTGATGGATGTGGAACCTGCCGGAACCATCAGTTTAAATTATACTGCCCCTTCCGAAGCGGGAAATATCATAACAGCCCCGGCAGCCAATACTGTCAAGTGGATTAATTATACTTCCGCTATCCTGCCCGCAGGAGCCGCACGGAGAATTACAGCATCCGTCAATCAGCTGATCCCAGGAACGGATCTAAGGATCCAGGCAGCTGCAGCGTCAGGTTCAGGCGGCGGTGCTCTGGGGACACCTTCAGGGCAGATTATTCTTACGACAGCAGCACAAACCATCATAAGCGGGATTGGCGGTGCCTTTACCGGAAACGGGACCAATAACGGCCATCGGCTGACCATAACCCTCGTACCCAGTACATATGCCAATCTTACAGCCAGAACAAATACGCCCGTCGTCATTACTTATACCATTACAGAATAAAACATACGAATGAAATCTTCTTATAAAGTCCTGACCGGAATGCTGACTGCGGCTCTGCTGCTGTGCTTAAGCAGCCATTTAGAAGCCCAGCGCACATTAACGGTGGCCGGCACCAACTGGGTCGCCAGTATTCCGGCAATTACCGAAGCGGGCAACAATTATTCCGGCACCTATGAAAGTGCTGCGAATGAGATTCTGCTCACAGCAACGGTGCCGCTGCTGTTGGGAACCGGAAAAGTAAGTATGCATTATGAAGCAAATCCTTCATGGAATTCCAATCTCATTTTATCGGCAAGAAGAACCGGAAACGGCACATCATCATGCACCACCTGTACCATTACCAGCGGTACTACCTACACCACGATTCCCCTGACTACCGACGTCGAGCTATTCAGAATCACAGCAGTTCTTGCATTGGCATCATATACCAACATCCCCGTACAGCTGCAGCTTTCCGGCGTATCGGTTACCATTCCAGCAGCCACTTACAGCAGCAGGATTGTTTTCACCATCAGTGCCCTGTAAAAATATGGGGACGCTAAAACATGAATAAAGGATAATGACCCGTAAGGATAATAAATTACAAATGCTAACAGATGGGCATAAGTACCTGTAGAGATAGTCAGCGGTCTGAGAAACCTCAGTTAAAAATCCTGTATCGTACCTTTCATCAGCAGAATTATCTGTTAAATAAGAAACTGATTCTTGATTCTTGAATTGACTTCAGGAGCTTGTTCCCGCTATCCGCTGTATCTTTTTTTGCCGGGCTTTTCCCGGGGCAAAAAAAAGGATGCCGCTGCTATCGGGGCTATGATGGTTGCGGGTGGTTTCGGCGGCTGTCCAAGGACCTGCATCCGGACTGATGGATATTGCCATCTGATAAAAGACCCGCATCCTGTCAGAGTATCGTATAATGCCTGGTGTACCATCATTTAGAAAAGTAAGGCAGAAAAAAAACCATGGCAGCCGCCTGTTTGCAGCTTCCCATTACAGCAAGTCGGATTTAAGCCCCGTAGGGGCGGTAGGTTCATAGCAGAACGTTCCACGATGCATCAAGCTCCGTAGAAGCGGCCTGTTTCCCCCTTTTGGATAACAAAGGCAAAGAACAGAGAGGTAACAAGAGAAGAGAAGATAACATAACCGGCAGACGGATAACCCGGATGCCCTCGGGAGCGCTTTATACCGCCGCTGATAAGAATACTGAATATTGAACTTCACACCATCATTTATCATTCATCATTTATCACTCATCACTGATAACTCATCCCTGGTGTATGGGCATAAAAAAACCTCATACAGGAATGTATGAGGTTTAAAAAAAGACTGGCGGCGACCTACTCTCCCGCTATTCGCAGTACCATCGGCGCTGGTGGGCTTAACTTCTGTGTTCGGAATGGGAACAGGTGAGCCCCACCGCTAAAACCACC
>NZ_CAJYMO010000223.1 GCF_913776365.1 uncultured Chryseobacterium sp.
TTCATATTCTTTCAGGAGGAACTCCACATGAAAGGGATTCCTTTTCTTCAGGGTTTCACCGGAAAAAATCAGTTCCAGCAGGAAAAGCAGGAGGCTGTACCCGGCTAACACATAGAAATTGGACTGCCAGCCGAAACTCTTCTGCAGGTAGCCTCCGATGAACGGTGCAATAATAGGACCTACCGACCACACGATCGTCATGATGCTCAGGTAATGCTTCCGTTCCTCCCCTTCATAGACATCCACAAAAAATGCCCGTTTTGAAACCACGGCAAATCCTGACAGGATCCCCTGCAAGATACGCATCGCATAGATGACCAGTATATTCTGGGTGGTAGCGGTAATCAGGAAAGAAACCACAAACAGGGCCAGTGAGGCCATGGAAACCTTGTACCGCCCGAAAGAATCCACAATGCTGCCGGCAAAAAACTGGGTAAGCCCGTAGCTGATCAGGAATATGGATAAAGTGAGCTGTATGCGGCTTTCCGGCTGCTGCAGCTCGGTGGCCATGCTGGGCATGGAAGGCAGGTAAATGTCCGTGGCAAGACCGGACATCGGGATAACGGCAAATGCCAGTACCGTGGCAATAAACTTATTTTTCTCTTTCAGGGTAACCATTGTATTCATTCTTCTTAATCAAAAAGATCAGCTTCCGGAGCTGTCCGGAAGCTGATGATAAAATTTTCTCTGTTAATTATTAACCAGCTTCATGGAGCCTTCACTGTATCTTTCACCCACATCCGGATATTTTTTCAGGATCGAATCAATGATGGCCAGATCTTCCGCGGAAAGTTCAATCCCGGCAGCTGCTATATTTTCTTCGAGATAGCTGATTCTTTTTGTTCCCGGGATCGGGATGATGTCGCTTCCCTGGTTCAGCACCCACGCAAGTGCCAGCTGTGTGCCTTTCACTCCTCTGGCTGCTGCAAATTCATTGATTTCCCTGGCCAGGTTCCGGTTGTTCTCCAGGTATTTTTCCTGATACCGCGGAAGGGATTTCCTGAAATCGTCGTCACCGAACGTTTGGGACTCATTGATGTTTGAAAATAAACCTCTTGCTAGCGGGGAATAAGGCACCAGTGTAATTCCCAGCTCCCTGATCACCTCCAGGATGCCGTTTTCCACATCACGGGTCAGCAGTGAATATTCCGACTGCAGCGCGGTGATGGGATGTATGGCATGCGCTTTCCTGATGGAAGCAGCGGAAGCCTCGGACAAGCCCAGGTATTTTACCTTTCCTGCCTTTACAAGTTCTGCCATGGCGCCTACCGTTTCCTCAACGGGAATATGCGGGTCTACCCTATGGGCATAGTAAAGGTCGATTTCGTCAATCTTAAGGCGCTGAAGGCTGGCATCAACCGCCTGTCTGATCCATTCCGGCGAACCATCGAAGTAGGTGCCGGGTGCCCCGCTGTGGCCGGCTTTTCCGTCCCGGAACCTGAACCCGAATTTGGTGGCGATAAAGATTTTCTCCCGGTTCGGAACCAATACCCGGGAGATCAGTTTTTCATTTTCACCATTGGCATACATATCGGCCGTATCCCAGAAATTAACGCCCAGGTCAAGGGCTTTGTGAAGAGTACTGATGCTTTCCTGTTCATCGGCAGGACCATAGGCGAAGCTCATTCCCATGCACCCCAGGCCGATGGCTGACAGCTCTTTTCCTGTGTTTCCAAGTGTTCTGAATTTCATAAGCGTTATGATTTATTTGAATACAACAAAATTAATATGCCCATGCATCCGCAGTGCTATAGAATTCAAACGAAGAATTATAAAAATCAAACAACCGGAATTCTTACGGCGTTGGGCGTTGTACCGGTGTGCTTTTTAAAATAGTTTGTAAAATAGGCCGGCTCTTCGAAACCCAAACCATAAGCAATCTCCGAAATGTTCCAGTCCGTATGCCTCAGCAATGCGTAGGCCTCGTGGATGATTCTCAAAGCAATCTGCTGCCCCGTGGTTTTCCCGGTAATTTCCTTCACAGAGCGGTTCAGGGAATTGACATGGACGGAAAGGCTTTCGGCATAGTCCGTCGGGGTCTTCAGTCTCAGGTACCTTTCCGGGCTGTCGATCGGGAACTGGCGTTCGAGCAGCTCCATAAACAGCGAGGCGATCCTTTGCGAAGCGTTCTGGTAAGGCTGGAAATTTTCAGCAGGATCCATTTTCATCGTTTCATGAACCAGCAGGTGGAGGTAGGCCCTGAGCAGATCATATTTGTGCAGGTAATCCGAACGGATCTCCTGCATCATCTTGGTGAAAATGCCGTTCACTTCCCGCTGCTGTTCTTCATTCACAAAGAAAACAGGGGCGCTCCCCACCCTGAACAGCCGGGAATCATGAAGATCACCGAGCCTGCTTCCGTTGTGAAGGAACTGATCGGTAAACAGGCAGAAAAAACCTTTCTGGTTTTCATCCTCCGCTTCCCAGGAATAAGGAATCAAAGGATTGGAAAAAAGAACGGCCGGCCGGTCCACGGATATCCATTTATCCGCATAATGAAGCCTTCCCTTTCCGATGATCAGTGAAATTTTATAATAATCCCTCCTGCTGTACGGTGTAATGGAGGAGCAGTGATCCCTTGAAAAAACATTGAAGTGACCGAGCCCGGGAGTCTTCTGACAATTGAAACGCTCGGCATTACGTTCATAAAAACCCTGTATTGTTTCTCGTGATTCCATTAACCAAAGTTATAAAATTCAAACGGAATATAACAGATGTATAATAAAAAACGGGAAACCGGTAAAAGAATGCTTGTACATTCAGCAGCCTGCCGGTACGGAATTTACCGGTAACAGCCATGATGCTTTCAGAGGGTCTGTACTTTCAGATTACCCGGGCCTGATGTAAAACTGAAGATACGATAAAAACAGCAAGTTTATTTCATCCACCTTTCTCTAAACAGGTTATCACATCATCACCCATACGTTTTATGAAGACGGAAGTAAACGGCAATAAAAAATGACTGATCGTTACATCAGCCATTGTTCATATTTTTTAATGGGGCTTTTTTCCTTTATGAGGATGGTGGGCCTTTACTTTCTTAGTCATGTGCTTGTACCGTTTATCATTATTCTTGTTCCGGTTGTAGACTGCCGTGGGATTCTGTCCTTTGTAATATCTGTTTTTGAATTTGGCATACTTCTCTTTTCCCAGGATCCTCTCCATTTCGCCATACCGGTCATCCCGCCACCTTCCCGGGTCATTGGCGTAGGTCCTGTTCCACGAATCATAATTGCCGTATCTGTCATTCAGGGAATATAGCTGGTCTGCCTGTGACGTGTTGAGAAGAAGTTCCGAAATCACATTCTGCCAGTTGATATCGGTAATACTTCTCTGGTAATCGGTATAATCAAGTGATTGTGCATGGCTGAAGGCAAACGTTCCGGTCACCATGGCTGCTATCAATAATTTTTTCATAAGATCAAATTTTTATCTATTTCCGATAGAATTTCCAATTGAAGTGCCAGATCAAAATCTTTTGGCGTTAAATAATGTTAATATTCAATATCATTGTCATCATTACCATGATGAATGCATTCTGTTCTTATGGATTGATCTGAGATAAAAATGATGATCCTTAAAGTGCGCAGATAACGCTAGATGCTTTATCATGAAATACCATATGAAAATCGGTTGTGCAGATCAGTCCTGCCACCACCTTTTGAACTGATGCACTGAACTGTTAATATCTACAGGCTCACCAATCATCGGCGTAAGAATATTCAGCTGGTTTTCCTTCCCCAGGCGCGCAATGTTCTCCAGAGGTTCATTCCAGGGATGCAGGGCCAGCGCAAATTTCGAAGAATGGACAGGGATGATATTTTCAGCTTTCAGATCGATGCTGGCCTGTATCACATCTTCCGGCAGCGTATGAATGTATTTCCACGCCTCATTGTATTGTCCGTTTTCAAGAATGGCATAGTCGAAAGGGCCGTATTTCTCACCGATCATTTTGAAATGAGAATCATAACCGCTGTCCCCGCCCAGAAATATGTTCCGGTGAGCAGTCTTAAGCACATAGGAGGTCCAGAGCGTGGCATTCCTTCTCATTTTACGTCCTGAGAAATGCCGTGCCGGCGTAAAAGTGATGCTGATGCTGTTCTTAAGCATTACTTCGCTTCCCCATTCCTCTTCAATCAGCTGTTCCGGGCTGTATCCCCAGCGTTCCAGATGGGCGCCAACACCCAAAGGGAGAATGACCTGTCCCACGCGGCTGCGGATGGCCTTTACCGTAGGATAATCCAGATGGTCATAATGGTCATGTGTAATGACCAGGTAATCCACCTGCGGAATGTCATCGGGCCTGAAAAGATCGGCTCCCCCGAAAGCTTTATTGAAAAACCTGAACGGCGAACCGTAGGGGCTCAGCACGGGATCTATCAGGAAAGACGTTCCGTCCACCCGCAGGTAGTAGGAAGAATGGCCCAGCCATACGAAAACATCCTCTTTCCCGGTGATCTGTTTCAGATCCGTACGGATGGCCGGAATATCGTGTAGCGGCCGGATCAGCGGGTTTTTCTTTTTGAAAAAGAAATCAAACATCA
>NZ_CAJYMO010000224.1 GCF_913776365.1 uncultured Chryseobacterium sp.
CAAAGAGCAGGATGCTGAGCCAGTCGATGTAATGCAGCGGCACTTTGAGTGCAAAGTATTTATCATGCATGAAAATCCAGTGCAGCAAAGCCAGGGCAAAACAGCCTACTGCCACGATTACGTAAAACTGCTGCCAGTTGTACCGGATGGAGACATCTACCGCATAATAAGCTGCCGCCTGGTTGAGCACGAGCACAAAAGTATAGAATGCCCCGTAAAACATCCCCCGGTTCCCGATCATGGCCATCAGCGGAAGGAATAATTCAATGGTGACCATCATCTTGAGGAAACCGATCACCAGTGAACTGAAGACGAAGATCATCGGTTCATAGGTGGTGGAATTGAGGTAGCTCAGCAACCCCAGCAGCACCAGGAGCACGGCCATTTTGTCTCGTACCCTGAACCGCATCTTCATCCTGAGGACGATCGGCATACAGGCGCCCATCCCGATGGTAGATGCGTAGTTGGCCCACATGAAATATTCGGTCATCGAGCCGGTACCGCTTACGAGGTAGCTGATGTTCCCGGTATAAACGCCACCGATCGGCATGACTACGGCAAGCAGCAAGACCATCAGCAGGAGCTGTACGGGTTTCGGCACCCAGTCGTGGTAAAGTCCTTTGTTATACATGATGTGCGGTGATTTTAATTATCAACATTGAACGGCGGAGTCCGGATTTTTTATTGTTGTATACAGGCTGCCGGCTACTCACCCTTTGCCTGATTAATGCTTACATTCATATTCATCCCTGCGCTCAGCCGGGCAATATCTTCTTTTTTATTGGCATCCGTAAACTCGATCCGTACCGGGATCCTTTGCTGCACCTTGATGAAGTTACCGGTGGAATTATCGGTGGGCACGCTGGAATATTTGGATCCCGTAGCTGCCGAAACGGCGGTTACTATTCCCTCAAATGATTTTCCGCCCAGCGCATCGGCTGTCATCATCATTTTTTCCCCGATCCTGACGTTCGGCATCTGGCTTTCCAGGAAGTTGGCCGTCACCCATTTCTGGTTATTGAGCACGATGGTGGCCACCTGCTGTCCGGGCTGGATCAGCTGGCCTTCGGAGATCGTCCTTCTTCCCATCACACCGTCATAAGGAGCGGTGATAACGGTATAGGAAAGATTGATCCTTGCCATTTCCAGTGCAGACTTAGCCCTCTTGATTTCCGCATCGATGATCCCGAATTTGCTTTTTACTTCCGTTGTGGAAAGGCTGGCCGACTGTTTCTGGTTCACCAGTGTTTCATAGGCTGCTTTCTGTGCATCGTATTCCGTTTTTACCTGGTCGTACTGCTGCCGGGTAACCGCTTCGGAAGCCAGCAGATTTTTGTAGCGGTTCAGGTTCTGTTCGGCATTCCACAACCGGGCTTTGGCTCCGGCAATATTGGATTGCATCACGTTCACATTATTGGATACGGTATTTACGGAGGAGCTGGTGGCACTGCGCTGAGCCAGTGCATTCTGATAGGCTGCTTCGGCCTGTCCCACCTGGGTAAGGATTTCCCGGTCGTCCAGGATAACGAGGGTATCGCCTTTTTTCACCTGCTGATGCTCGATGAATTTAATCTCTTTGATGTAGGCGGACACCCGGGTATTGATCGGGTTGATGAACTCTTCCACCTGCGCCGCTTCGGTATAGGTTTTATCGCCGACATGAAAATATTCCCGGACCAGCCAGAAGAGGCCGAACCCGATCACCAGAAACACCACGATGTTCGAAATGATGGCCCTGATCTTATTTTTCTTATTTTGTTTTTTCTTCGCTGCGGCACCTGAAACGGCAGGCGCCGGCTGAGCTGTGGTTGCTTTAGTATTCTGTTCCTTGTTTTCCATTGTTTTTCGTGTTGAATTAAAGTGTTCCGGTGGTTTTCAGAAGGTTGTAATATTGATAGAGGATGCTGATTTCTGCATTGGCAAAATCCAGTTCGGACTGCAGCTTCTGGTTCTGGGCATCAATCATTTCTGCCTGTACGGCAAGCTGGTTGAGGTACTTGGCCTCGGTAATCTTGTAGTTTTCTTCCGCCAGTTTTCTTGCCTCGTTCAGGATATCTGCCTGCTGCACCGATTCCTGATACTTTACATAAGCCGCATTGACAGCCATATCGATGTTCTGCCGGGTCAGCGTCAGTGCATCATAGGCCTGGCTTTTCTGCAACTCCCCTACTTTCACTCTTTCTTTCGTTTTGTACAGGTTGTCAATATTGTAGCTTAAGGAAATCCCGGTCTGCCATCCTCCTGAGTACATATCCAGTACCGGATTCCTTGTGGTAATGGGTTTTTGCAGTGAATAGCCGCCGAAACCCGCGAGGGTCGGCATTTTATCGGTTTTGATAATATCGATATTCTTATCGGCCACCTCGATATTGGTTCTGGCCGATCTGATTACCGGATTGCTGTCATGGGCAAGGTTCATGTAATACTCCATCCCGATTCCCGTTTCTTTGCTTTCAAGGGTTTCTACCGGTACAATTTCCGTATCTTCCGGTAATCCCAGGGCAATATTCAGGTTGTAGTTCAGTATTTTACGGTTATTGGCCAGTGTTAAAATCCCCTGGTCGAGATTCTTGATGGCCAGTTCGCCGCGGATGACTTCATTACGGGTGACCATTCCCTGCTGGTAGAACTTCTGAATATTCTTCAGCCGTGCCTGGGCCAGCTTTTTGTTATTCTGGAAGACTTCCTGCTGGTTTACGATCTTATAGACGTCAAGATAATTGGAAATGACCAGGAATTTGATGTCCTGCTTGTTCTTTTCCAGGTCCAGTCCGGCCAGCTGCTCCCTGAGCCCGGCCAGCTCGATGGATCTGTTTACCAGCCCGCCTTTAAAGATCAGTTGGGTAGCCTGCACGGCATATGAACTTCCGTAGTGGGGCATTTCAATTTTTGTTGTTCCGGAAAAATCCTTATCGATTGCCACGGCATTTCCCAGATAGAACTGGCTGGTAGAAGCTGTTACGGATGGCAGTTTCTGAAGCTTAGCCACTTCAGTATTCTGCCGTGCGATATCAATATTCTTTGCCGTTACTTTCAGCTGCTGGTGATGCTGCACCGCGAGCTGCGCCACTTCTTCTGCAGTCATCTGCCTGGTTTCCTGTGAGAAAAACAGCGCAGGAAAGACCGCTATCAGAAGAGATAGTGCTGTTTTTATATTCTTTGCCATTGTACCTTGTTTTACAGATGCAAAGTTAGCTCACAACGAAAGTCAAACAAATGTTTGAAATTTGGAAAAAGATGTCCAAATGTAAGATTTCAGTTTTCGAACTGATTTCTGTATTGCGACGGACTTTCCCCGGAATGCTTCTTGAAAAAGTGGGAAAATGAATACGGATCACTGAAGCCGAGCTCAGCAGAAATCTCCGAAACCGGCTTTTTGGAGGAGTTTAAAAACACTTTGGCTTCGTTCATCACGATCAGTGCAATAATCTGGCTGGCCGACTTTCCCGTCACTTCCTTTACCACTGCTGAAAGATGTCTGGTTGTAATCGACTGCCGGCCTGCATAAAACTCTACACTGCGCTCCGTAAGATGGTACCGGGCCAGCTCATTCAGGAATATGAAAACAATCTCTTCCTGCCTGGACATGCGGTTCATGGCATTGCTGTCTTCTTTGGAAATAATTCCCGCCATCTGATAACAGAACACTGAAAACAGATGTTCCACGATCTCTTTTTTGTAAGCCATTTCCGTTTCGGAATCGAGAATGTACATGAGGAAATTAACACTTTTCCAGACCAGCTCCATTTCATCGGCCTGAAGGCTTACTCCGATGTTCATCTGCTGCCTGAAATAACGATAGGTAATCAGCCTGTTGAATTTCAATGACAATGCCGAAATGAATTCCCTTTTGTAAGAGACCATCCTCGACTGGTAATCCTCACTTACCGAAATCATTTCATATACCGTCTGCGGATCAGCAACCATAAACATGTTGGCAGACAGCTCCAGATCCCTGAAACTCTGTTTCATTTTAATGGTTCCCTTCTTAATAAAGATAAAAGCGGGATTTTCCGTGCGGAAGGGCTTATCCACCGCAATACGCTCGAAAATATTGTGCTGCGTAAAGATTTCAACGCCGAATTTTTCCAGGACAGACATACTGCAAAGGTAAGCAATCGGGAAGAAACTGCCCATTCCCGGCTTTTTTCGTATACGCACCTATGAATGCTGCTATTTCAGGCTTTGCACCTGACAAATGCTGCCGCCAGCCCTATCGTGATGATTGCTGATGGATACCGACTGAATTCTGCTTTTGCTCACCATATACTTATTTCCTCATTGCTGACCCTTATCACTTTTCCCATTTCTCCATCACTCATAAAATCCAATAGCGAAAATTTATTATTTTAGTATTTTCCAAATGACCGGTATGAGAAAAATTGATCTGCTTTTTGCAACGTATGCAGAAAGCCACCGAAACACCACCAATAAACTGATCCACTGGATCTGTGTGCCGCTGATTTTCTGGACGATCCTGGGTTTCATTTCCCTGATCCCGTCAAAATCCATCTGCTTCATCTACATCGGCTGCATCAGCTTCGTCAGCCTGGCGGCGATGGCTCTGGTTACCGTTTTCTACATGCGGCTGTCTTTTCTGGTAGGTCTCATCATGCTGATTTTAATGACCCTGATGGAAAGTTTCGCCTTCGGGGTAAACACCCGTACTGAGAAGCCGTGGCTGGTGTACCTCTCCGTTTTCATCATCACCTGGATCCTGCAGTTTGTCGGCCACAAAATCGAAGGGAAAAAACCGTCTTTCCTTCAGGATCTCAAGTTTCTGCTGGTAGGACCGATCTGGCTGCTGAGTTTTATCCTGAAGAAACTGGGCATCCGCTATTAGGGAGCAGATGGCGGATGGCCTTTGGCTCATAGCTGCTGGCTCCTGGCTTTTGGCTCCTGGCTTTTGGCTTTTGGCTTCTGGCTTAAATGCGATTGGCGATTTGCCTTTGCAGGGATTAAATTTATAACTATCGTTGGGCACCGGGTTTCACCTGGTGCTGGTCTAAGCCGCCCTTTCAGGTCTTGCGTTTGTATATAAAGATGTTTCCGTTGAGAATGGATGTGCATGGTGGATGGCTGCTGGCTTATAGCTATTGGCTTTAGCTTAAATTCGGTTGGTGATTTGCCTTTGCAGGGATTAAATTTACAACTATCGTTGGACACCGGGCTGCACCCGATGCTGGTATATGCCGCCCTTTCAGGGCTTGCGTTTGTACATGAAAGACACTGTCATTGAGAATGGATGCGGATGGCTTTTGGATCATAGCCATTGGCTTAAATGCGGTTGATGATTGCTTCTGAAGGGATTAAATTTACAACTATCGTTGGGCACCGGGTTTCACCCGGTGCTGGTGTATGCTGCCCTTTCAGGGCTTATGGTAGTCATAATGCAGATTATGGTTAAGATTCAGTTAGCGTTTATCAGATAGCGGCTGACCATCATCGATCTGCCAGAAGCCATCAACCATCAGCAATCAACCATCAACCATCAACAACGGCCGGTCTATCCAAAGACAGGAATTTGTTATAATTTATTCCTGCAATGCATAGACGGCAAAGCTGGCCAGCCAATGGTCACCGCCATAATTTCCCTGGAACAGCAGCGGCAACCCGTTGGTGAGGAATACCTGAGCCGTTTTCGTAAATTCCTTTTTCAGCGGATGTTCCTCCGGCAATGATTTTGCGATGCCTTTCATGCACCAGGCTTTGGAAAAGGAAAGGCCTACCAGATGCACCGTCTGGTAATCGCTCAGGTCGCTGACCACCGGAATCTTCTCTATATTTTCAAGACTGCGCTTTTCATAAAACCTATTCAGCCATGCTGTAAATTCCTTTTGAGGCAGTACGCGCCGCATCAGATCAGCAATTTCAAGGCTGGGGGAAAAGAAATCAGAACCGTCAGGCTCCAGGTAAGCCGGTGTTTTTTCATCTTTCAAATAAAAATACCTGGCCTTTTCCATGAGCTGGTTCTCAAAATCCCGGTCCTTGGTGGTTCTGGCCCAGTCGATGGCAAAAGCCATGGCGAAGGCGGTATTCGGATGAACCCCCGTACGGTTCGGATAGGTCTGTTTAGGAAGGTAGGTTTTCCATGAACTCAGGATCTTATCGGTCAGCGGCTTCAGGTTCTGATGCCAGATCTTTGCTTTCGGATGGTTCCAGTCAGCGAGCTCCTCATCCAGCTTCAGCAGCCATGCCCAGCCATACGTCCGTTCAAAAGTGGTCGTGAGCTGGTATTGGGTAAAATAATCGGCTTCTTTCTGAAGATTCTCTTTGGTGAGTGACAGATCGAGTATTTTCTCCATATCCCCTGCCGCCGCCATACCCGGCCTGGCTTTCAGCAGCCGCACCAGCATCCAGTGCCCATGGACTGAACTATGCCAGTCGAAACAGCCATAAAAGCTGGGATGAAGATCCCTGGGAGTCAGCGTGACTTCCCCGGCATTGTTGATAATGTGGGCCGTCTTGTTCGGGTATTCCTGGCTGATGCAGTGCAGGGGTTTTTCAGCCAGCTGAATCGCCATTTCGTCTGTGAGTTTCGGGATTTGCTGCGCGCCTGCCGAAAACGGAAGTACCAGCAACAATAAAAGACTGTTTTTCATAGGCTAAAAATAAAAAATTTATGGCGGTATCGGACAAAATTGCTTCCTCATATTTATTTCGCCTCAACTCAGAGAAAATCAGCCTCTTTTATCTTATACCTGAATGAGTCGGTCAACACCGTACATTTTTATCTATTCGCAACTTCTGATCTCAATTTCCGTTATGCTGTTGATTGTTACTGCACCTGGTTTGATCTGCAAGATGGCGTTTTTATGATGATTGAATTAAATCGGATTTGCATCCGATTCTGTAATAAGCCGTCCCTTCGGGACTCTGTTGTCTTGTATCTTGATTAAAAAGTAATTCTTTATTGTAAAGATAAAACGGACAAATCATACGCTCGCTTCATCAGATCAGCTTGCTGATTCTTCTTTGCCTCCTTATCATCTGCATAACGAAACATTAAACTTTGCGTTAAAAAAAAGTTAAGCAACAGCATACATTTTCAAATGTTTACATTTTCTGATTTTTATTCCGTTTTCGTCACTGATTCCTGTTGCGCCGGACCTTATGTGATTGATGGTCAATCGGATTTGCATCCGATTCTGTGATAAGTCGTCCCTTCGGGACTGTGTTGTCTTTTACCTTGATTAAGTGAATAAAAAGTAATTCTCTATTGTAAAGATAAAACGGACAAATTATACGCTCGCTTCATCAGATCAGCTTGCTGATTCTTCTTTGCCTCCTTATCATCTGCATAACGAGACATTAAACTTTGCGTTAAAAAAAAATTAAGCAACAACATACATTTTCAAATGTTTACATTTTCTGATTTTTATTCCGTTTTCGTCACTGATTCCTGTTGAGCCTGACTTTATCTGATTGATGGTCAATCGGATTTGCATCCGATTCTGTGATAAGCCGTCCCTTCGGGACTCTGTTGTTTATTCTGTACCTTAACAAATGAATGACAGACAATTACGCAGGTTATGATTGTGGGGAGGAGTCGCACATATATTTCTTCAAATCAGCCAGCTGAATTATCTTTGCCTGCTTACATTCTACGTAAAGAACCGTAAAACCTGGCGGTCAGGAAATTCAGCATTCCTGAGACTATTAATTTACCAAAAATACTTTTCAACAAATGAGCTTGTACCCCAGTCCACGGATGCTCATCAATTCTATTTCGGAATCGTCCTTGAGCATTTTCCGGAGATGCGACATGAAAACATCCATGCTCCGGGCATTGTAATAGCTGTCATCACCCCAGATTTTCAGCAGAGCCGTCTGACGTGGAAGCAGATCGTTGCGGTGCTCCAGCAGCAGTTCAAGGAGAGCGGTTTCTTTGTATGAAATTTTGTAGCTTGCTTTTGGGGTTGCCAGTTCCTGGCTTATGGTATTCAGTTCACAGTTGCCGAAAGTTTTACGGTGGGAAGAAGGAGCCTGTTGCGTAACAGCAGTTCCGAAACGGGTGAGCAGGCTTTCCATCCGCACCAGCAGTTCGCCCATCGTAAAAGGCTTTTTCAGGTAATCATTGCCCCCGCTTTTGAAACCTTTCACCACATCATCGCCTAAAGATTTGGCACTTAGGAAAATAATCGGCACTTCGCTGTTCAGTTTACGGATATCTTCTGCCAAGGTGTAACCGTCTTTTACCGGCATCATAATATCGAGAACGCAGATGTCCGGTGTGCCGGATTGAAACAGCTGTAACGCCTGCTGTCCGTCTGAAGCAAGCTGGACTTCGTAGCCGCTGCTGCGGAGCCCATCGGTAATGATTTCGGCGAGGGTGGCTTCGTCCTCGGCATAGAGTACTTTATATTTCATCGTAAGCTGGTAAATAAATGGTAAACACCGCCCCTTTTTCCGGTCCGGCGGTGACTTCGATCTTTCCTCCGTGCTGCGTAATAATTTCCTTTACATAATGAAGGCCAAGGCCGGTTCCTTTTACGGTATGAATATCGGGATTTTCCGGGATCCTGAAAAACCTTTCGAAAATTCGGTTGTGGTAGATTTTGTCGATCCCCGGTCCGTTATCCTCCACCGTTACCACGACCTGGTTACCTGCAGAAGCACAGGATACTTTTACAGATGCTTCGGGGCCGCTATATTTAATGGCATTATCCATTAAATTGTAAAAAACATTCGTCAGGTGCACCGGATCGCCGTTTACAAAACAAGGTTCATCCGACGGAAAGTAATGAATGGCTATCAAACCGCTGTTATCGCGAAGCCTCATCGAAGACACCACACTTTCCAGCCCCTGCTGTACATCGTACAGTTCCGGGCGGAGATTGATTTCCCCATTGTCCAGCTGTTCAAGGTTCAGCACTTTGTCGATCATTGCATTCAGCCGGCTGATCTCATTTTTGCTGATGTTCAGGTAATTTTCCAACCGTTCCGGATCGTTGGCCAGCTGATACCTTGTAATTGAATCCAGGGCAGCTTCAATGACGGCCACCGGTGTTTTCAGTTCATGCGTCATATTTCCGGTAAAGGCAAGGCGTGCCCTGGTGTACAAACGTTCGCTCCGCATCACCCTGAAGAGAAACCAGAAAGCAAGCCCGGTAAGCAGGATCATCAGCAGGGAAGAAATAAAATAGTACCGCATTCTGTACATCACGGTTTTGGTAACGGAAGGCACCACCAGCTGATAGGTATGAATGAAAAAATTGAGATTATAGCCGAAATGCGGGCTCTGGTAATCGGCTCCCTTTGCTTTGTCCAGGTTCGCCGCGGATTCAGGCTTTCCCGTTCTGAAATCGTACAGCATATAAAAGCTGTCTTCATTGATCTGCTGGCGGCGGCATTCGAGCTTTACGAGACTGTCCATCCGTTTCAGGTCTTTTTTATCTGCAGCCATAACGGATTGCAAGGTTTCCCCTTCGTCGAAAATAGAGATAATTTTGGATTTCCGGGGACCGGGCGGACGGTGGTTGGCAATTTTCAGACTCATGCTGATCCGCGTGCTGTCGTTCTTCATCTCGGTTTCAAAGCGACTGGCGACACCAATCTGTCGCATCTGGGTATAGGCCTGCTTCAGCTGAAGCCACTCCGGAGAGAGAAAGAAATTCCGGAAATTGTCGTTGTTTTCATGCCCCGGAGCCACACTCAGGTATTCACTTACGCGGGCTGCGTTGGCTACGGCCTGGTCGAGATCCCTTTTCACCTGTACCTGCTGGGCATGGAATAGCTGCATCAGCCATGCCACCTGAAGGCCAATGCAGGAGATCATAGCAAAAACAACGAGCGGATAAGCATATCGGTTGGAGAGCCATTTCATACCGCTAATTTCATGATAATTATGGAATATTATGAAGCAGCCGGGAAAGATTTAACCTTAATTAACCTTGGTTCATGTTGTTTAACCGTGCTTAACGGGCCTTAACCTGGGACAGCCGTAGGTTTGCGGTATGAAAAATACGATTTTATTTCTCCTGATCTGCATTTCAGGACTTATGCATTCCCAGACCGTTCTGAAAGGAACCGTGAAAGACACCGACGGCCGGATGCTGGACGCCGTGACGATTAGTTTAAAGAAAGACCAGAAACCGGTATCTTCCGCTTTCTCCGATCTTGGAAATTTCAGCCTGACGTTTTCAGAGGCGGGAAGTTATTCGCTGACCGCAACGCTTTCAGGCTATCAGCCAATAGAAATGGAAGTCACGCTTCCGAAAGAAAACCTGGACCTGATCTTGCAGAAAAGCGAGCATATGATCCAGGAAGTCACCGTTACCAAAAAGAAACCGCTGATCGAAAGGAAGATCGACCGCGTGAGCTTTAATGTAGAAAACAGCATCATTGCTTCGGGCGGAAGTGCATGGGAAGCCCTGACCAAAGCACCCGGCGTCCAGGTCAGTTCAGCCAATGCGGTAACAGCCAACCGGAAGAACGTCCGGATCTACCTGGACGGAAAACCTTTACAGCTTTCCGGCGACGACCTGGCGGCTTATCTTCAGGGCATGCCGTCTGACCAGGTAGCGCAGATCGAGATCTTCTCCAATCCGCCCGCCAGGTTTGATGCGGAAGGCGCTTCCGTTGTTAACATCATCACCAAAAAATCAAAAAAACAGGGCTTTAACCTCAGCCTGAACGGCGGGATCACGCAGGGCCACTACACGGGATTTACAGGGAACACCACTTTCAATTACCGCAAAAACAAATGGAATGTTTTCGGCAATTACGGATTTACCCGCCGTCATACCGTCCAGGATCACAATACTTTTATTAATTACGGAAGCTCATTGTGGGACGGCACCAATCCTTCGGTTTACCATTCGGATACGCACGCCTACCGTCTGGGTGTCGATTACCAGGTTTCCGATAACCAGGTGCTGGGTTTCCTGATGACGGGAAGCAACCGGAAAGGCAGCTCCGAAGGTTATACCCTAACCCGGATCACCTCGCCGGCCATGAAGCTGGATTCCACGCTGGATACCCACAATTATGCTTCCAGCCTGGGCGACCAGTTTGCCTATAACCTGAACTACAACCTGAAGCTCGATTCCGCGAAAAGCAGCCTGAATATCGACCTCGATTATTCGCCTTTCCGGAATGCCAACCGCTCTTTTACCGACAATGTTACCCTGCTTCCCGACGGCAGCATAAATTCCGGCTTTTTTATTTACACGCCCAGCTCACAGGACATCAGCATTGTTTCAGGAAAAGCGGATTATCATTTTAAGGCCGGAAAAGAACTGGATGTGACCTCCGGCATCAAATACAGCAGCACCCGGAGCATCAATATTTTCGATTATTTCAACCGCGACGGATCAGTACTGACGGCGGTAGAAGCCAACCGCAACCACTTTACCTACCGGGAAAATGTAGCTTCCGCTTATACCAGTGTTTCGGGCAGCTTGGGACAATGGACATTCCAGGGCGGACTGCGCGGCGAGTATACCCGGACCAGCGGGTTCCAGCAGACCCTGAACCAGCTCAACGAAAGAAATTATTTCAAACTGTTCCCGACCTTATTCCTCCAGTACAAGCCTAACGACAACCATGAGTTCCTACTGAATTACGCCTACCGCATCGAACGCCCGGAATACAACCGGCTGAACCCTGCCAAACGATTCTCTTCACCGTACAGCGTCTATGTGGGAAATCCGGCTCTTCAGCCTGCCTTTGTCCACAGTATAGAAGCCGGCTATACCTACCGGCAGAAATATAACCTGACCGCCTACTATACTTCCACGCGCGATGTGTTCACCAATATCGATGTGCAGGATAACGAGACGAAACGGTACTACGGAACCCAGGCCAACCTCGGACTGAGCGTGATGGCAGGCCTCCGCTTTTCGGGACAGGTGAAGCCTGCGTCCTGGTGGGACATGAATATCACCGCAGATGTGTACCGCCAGCGTGAAAAGTCGGATTATTTGTCCGGAAGTTATGACAATCATATGATTTCCTTCTCCGGATCGCTGAACCAGTCGTTTACCATTGATAAGGAAACCGGACTGAAAGCGGAAATCAACGGGATGTACAACAGTGCGGGCATCCAGGGCGTGTACCGCGTGCGTGCGAATTCTTTCGTGGACATTGGCATCAAAATGAACATCCTGAACAACGCCGGCACCCTCCGCCTTGCCGTGACCGATGTTTTCAATAAGAACAACAACCAGGTCAGCATCAATTTCCAGGACCAGCAGAGCCGCTTTTTCTACCAGCGCGAAAGCCGTTTCGTGAGCCTCAGTCTGCTCTACCGCATTGGTAAAAACGTAGCCGCTTCCCGGAACCGCACGACAGCCAGTGAAGAGGAAAGGAAGAGGGCGCAGTAGTTCTTTTTCCTGATATGAATAGCTTCGGTGTATAAACAGCCGGGGCTTTTTTATTTAACACATGAGTCACATAGAAAGAATTTAATGGTTTGCGCATATTTTAGAACACATTAGATTAAAAATCAAAGATTTTTAAAACCTTAACAGACGAAAATATCTCACGTTGGTGCGAGCCTCCGGGCTCGTATCCGTATTTGCCTTCTTACGGACTTACGACCAGCATAGTCGCAGTAGGCAAACCACCACGTCAAAAATTCTCCGAATTTTCGCCACCCCTCCGAAGGAGTAGAATAATACCGAACCGTTGAGTTATCAAGCACAGGCTTCGGTCCGCGTGGCTTCGACTCTGCTCAGTCTCCGGGAATTGCCATTCTTTTTAACGAGGGAGTATAAAAATATTTGATTTTTAAAAACTTCTGTGCGCTCGTTTACCGTAAATCATTCAACTTTTTAAGCAGCATCAATTTCTTTTGTGACTTTTGTGGTAAAAAAAATCTGCTACAAATAATGTGGATAATAATGTAGCTTCGGCTCCACTCAGCCACCGGAAATTATCATTCTTTTCAATGGAGAACCATCAAAATCTCTGATTTTTAAAACTTTTGTGCGCTTATTTACCGTAAAGCATTCAACTTTTTAAGTAGCATCAATCTCTTTTGTGACTTTTGTGGTTAAAAAGAAATCTGCTACGAATGATGTAGATGACGAGGTGGCTTTGGCTCCGCTCAGTCTCCAGGAATTGCCGTTCTTTTCGACGAAATACAATAAAAATCTTTGATTTTTAATCTAATGTGTTCTGAAATATGCGCAAAGCTTAGTCTTGCCTCTCATGTGACTCATGTGTTATCTCCTTGCGTCAAATTCAATCACTTCTCAGTGTCTGATACCATTGAAGCCCTTTCGACGATCAGTTGGGCAGCATCCAGGATTTTGTTCAGATGGAGGAATGGCGTTACGGTATCCCCTTCCGGTCCTTCCCGGAAGGTGCCGAGGGATAAGCACGTACTGTCTGCAAGGAAGCTGTCGAAGTCCCGGAGCGTGAGTTCACTGAAGGTTTTCCGGAATACCAGGCACGGATTCCGGTATTCTTCTTCCGAAAGCGAACCCAGCATAAGACCCGACACCGGAACCGGCCCTGCCGGAATCCGGAATTTCCGCTTTTTAGCCTTGGACTGCATCCGGCAGACTACCCGGACCAGCGACCGGAGCGCGAG
>NZ_CAJYMO010000225.1 GCF_913776365.1 uncultured Chryseobacterium sp.
CAGGGGTTGCAGGTGATGGGACTGTTGGAAACACGGCTTCTGAATTTTGAGAACGTCATCCTGCTGTCCGTAAACGAGGGTAAGCTCCCGTTGGGCAATTCGCAGAATACCTACATTCCTTTCGATATCAGGAAAGTTTTCAACCTTCATACCTTTTTGGAAAATGACGGAATTTATGCCTATCATTTCTACCGCCTGATACAGGATGCACAGAATGTCCATCTCCTGTTCAATGCCTTAAGTTCCGGAGTCAATACCGGGGAAAAAAGCCGGTTCATCACCCAGATTGAAATGGAGGGCCCGCATACGATCGAACATCTTATTATTGAAAACTCTTCGGAACCGATCATGACCGAGCCGGTTGAAATTGCCAAGACACCGGTTGTCATGGAAAAACTGGAACGCTGGAAACAGAAGGTCTCCGCATCCCATCTTACCAGCTACCTGTACAACCCGATCGACTTCTATCTTTCCAAAATACTGAACACTTCGGAAAATGACGAAATAGAAGAGGAACTGTCTGTAAAAAACTACGGAAACCTGGTTCATTACACACTTCAGGACGTGTATGAGATGCTTAAAGGTAAAGTGTTAACAGAAAACGATTTACAGAAATCAATTCAGGGGATAGATCAATCGATAGAAAATGCCATCAGCAAGCTCAAACACCAGCCCGAATTTTATGATAAGGGCATGAATTATATCCACAAATCCATTGCTAAAAAAGTCGTCGGGACCATTTTACACCATGACCTCGGATTGATAAAAGAAGGGAACAGTCTTCAGATCCTCGACATTGAAAAGCGCTTTGAAGGCGTAGATTTTTATCTGGAAGGCCAGGATAAAATTTCCTTCTTCGGGTTTATCGACCGGATTGACCAGCTGAACGGCACTTTAAGGATTATTGACTATAAAACAGCCAAAATAAAGAACCTCGTTGTAAAGATCGAAGAAGAGAAAGCAGATGATTATTTCCGGAACAACGACCGTAAGCAGGCCCTGCAGCTCTGTATTTACCAGTATGTCGTACAGAACCTTCCGGAATTCCGGGGACTGCCGGTAGAAACCGGAATCTGGAGTTTTGCAGAAGCCGGTAAAGGAGTGGTGGCCCTGCAGTTTGAAAAAGGGGACATCGGTACCGCCATGCAATCGGTAAAAAGCCTGATCCTGGAAATCCTGAATCCGGAGGTACGCTTTACGGAAAGGCTGAAACCTTATGCCGGGTAAAATGTGCTGGGGAAAACAGGGCTCAGAATAATCACCTTTCCATGAGACGTTTGTCTGCTGCTTATCATAACGTGAATTCGGTAATATTAAATCAGTTTTACATACAAAACTGCTGGCCGTTATTCTGACAAAAGGACTTCCGGTTTCTTCTTGTTGACCCGGTCACCATTTTGAGTTTACCATAAATGAGTTGTATCAATCAATAGCGTCGGGCTTTAGCCCGACGTCATGATAGCAGCATACATCCGGCATTAGCCAAAACTTATCCGCATTCAGCTAATGCCGGATCATCAGGTATCCCATAGTAAATAGGATGAAATCAATGCTATTGACTGTATACCTGATTTTACATCGAACTTAAGTTTATAATATGACGATGGCAGATTGAGCCCACAGAGCTGATTCATATTTCTTTAGGTCCGGCATAATACCGCTATCAGAAGAATTCAAATTTTCAGTAAATTCATTAGAACAGGGGATAAGCTGTTGTGAAAAACAATTTTCCCTATAAAATAGAAAGCCCGGTATCAACACCGGGCTTTTGTATTCATGATGAAATAAATCTGTTCTTGACCGTTAGAAAGCATTGATGCCGGTAATGTCCAGCCCTGTGATAAGCAGGTGGACATCGTGGGTGCCTTCATAGGTGATTACCGATTCCAGATTGGCAGCGTGCCTCATCATCGGGAATTCTCCCATGATACCCATTCCGCCCAGGATCTGCCTGGATTCGCGGGCGATATCGATGGCCATCTTCACATTGTTCCGCTTGGCCATGGAAATCTGTGCCGGACTGGCTTTATGTTCATTTTTAAGGTTGCCCAGCTGGAGGCAAAGGAGCTGGGCCTTGGTAATTTCCGTCAGGAATTCGGCCAGTTTTTTCTGCTGCAGCTGATAGGAACCGATCGGTTTCCCGAACTGTCTTCTTTCTTTTGAATACTGAACGGCAGTGCAGTAACAGTCGACAGCGGCACCGATCACTCCCCAGGAGATGCCGTATCTTGCAGAATTCAGGCAGGATAAAGGCCCCTTCAGTCCGGTAACGCCCGGAAGCAGGTTTTCCTTCGGAACCTTTACATTGTTGAAGACCAGTTCGCCGGTTTTGGAAGCCCGCAGGCTCCATTTATTGTGGGTTTCCGGTGTGGTAAATCCTTCCATTTCCCGCTCCACAATCAGTCCCTGCACTTTTCCTTCTTCGTTTTTGGCCCATACTACAGCGATATCGCAGAGGGGAGCATTGGTGATCCACATTTTGGCGCCGTTCAGCAGGTAATGGTCGCCCATATCCCTGATCGTGGTCTCCATGGAACTTGGATCCGAACCATGGTTAGGCTCCGTTAATCCGAAGGATCCGATCATTTCTCCGGCAGCCAGCTGCGGCAGGTATTTCTTTTTCTGTTCCTCAGAACCGAATTCATTGATGGGGAACATCACCAGGGAACTTTGCACTGAAGCGGCAGAGCGTACGGCAGAATCGCCTCTTTCCAGCTCCTGCATGATCAGGCCGTAGGAAATCTGGTCCAGCCCGGAGCCGCCGTATTCCACCGGAATGTAGGGTCCCAGTGCCCCGATCCGGCCTAATTCCTTCATCAATCCCGGAAGATCAGTGTGGTTCTGTGCCGCCTGATCGATCTGAGGCATGACAAAACTTTCTACCCAATCTCTCACAGACTGACGGATCAGCTTGTGTTCTTCGGTAAGTAAAGCATCAATTCCGTAATAATCCGGGATGCTTGTAAGAGGATAATATGACATTGTAATTTAATTTTCCTAAAAATAGCATTTTTCAGCAGTTCAGGGAAATTTTTTTTGCCTGCTCTTTATCTGTTGATGATGAGTAGGTTAATGAGGCATCCTGTCTTGTAAAGCCTCAGCATCAAACTTCATCACCGTTGGAAATAGGATACTGGTTTGTCGGATTGTAGATCCTGTTTTTGAATGTATACAGGTAGGGCGCTTTATTGGCGGAACCGTCGTATAATTTCTCCAGCCGATCCAGGATGTTCAGGCTTAGTATTTTACGCTGGAAATTATTCCTTCTGAACTGTTCTCCGAGAATGGTCTCATAGAGTGACTGCAGGTCTTTCATGGTGAACTTCTCAGGCAGCAGGTTGCTGGCGGCCACTTCCGTGTTGATGTTCATCCTGAGGTATTCCAGTCCGGTCTCGATGATCCGGTCATGGTCAAAGGCCATCTGCGGGAGTTTGCTTACTTCAAACCATTCACAGCTTTCATTAAAGGCATCCGGAAAGGTGTTGGCCATAGAGAAATCGATCAGGCTGCAGTAGCCTACCGTAATGAACCGCTGGAAGATCCAGTGGTCTTTCGGTACCTCGATGCCTTTATTGTTCAGGAGGATCCGGTGAACGTTGTTTTCCGTCCGGTCTATTCTTCCGAAGGTATGGAACTGTTTCAGGAAGATGTCTTTGAGATGGGTTCTTTCGTACAGTACACGGGCAGCGGCTTCGCGGAGGTCTTCGTCATTGAACACAAAACCTCCGGGCAGTGACCAAAGGTTGAGGTCATGATACTTTAGCAGCAGGACTTTCAGGATGTTATTATGAAAACCGAATATGGTGCAGTCTACCGATACGTGGGCTACAAAATCTTTTGTGTCAATAAGTTCCTGAAGGGTCTCTTTGTTTTTTTCGTTCCTGGTTTTCATGGATGTAAAAATAAAATTATTTTCCAGAATTTTTACCGGCAATTTTAAAATAAATCAGGCTGATGGCAAAAAGCAGGCCTACGGCAGACAAAATATACAGCGAATAATAGTCCAGCAGCCGGTTTCCGAAGAGGAGCGACATGATAACGGAGCTCAGTGAGCTTCCCAAGGATGAAAAAATCACGATCAGCGCTGTAAAAAGTTCTGCTTTCGAGGTATCGATGCCTGAAATCATCTTCGAGTTGATCACCGGATACAGGGGCGAAAGGAAAAATCCGGTGACGGGAAACAGGTAAAGCAGAATGCCGGAACCGTCTTCCGTACCGAAGAGCTGTATGCCACTGATGACGGACAGAACGAGAAGGATAAGCGACAGGCACAGAAGGTAATACCGTGAGAGCGAAAACCGGTGAATGACAAAAGACGTTACCGTTCTGCCCGCATAGGAGAAAAGGGCAAGAAAAGAAGAGGCCTGAAGCGCAAAGAATGAGTTTACTTTCAGGTGGTTCTTGTAAAAGGAAGGCAGCCAGGAGTTGAAGCTCTGTTCTATGAATACAATTGAGAAGATAATGGCCAGGAAAAACAGCAGGGCAGGGCTGAAAAGGCCTGTAAGGCCTTTGAGTATACTTTCCGGCCCGGTCTTTACGGCTTCAGAAATCTGCAGCCGGGAAAAAAGGAAAATGGTAACGGCACAGAGCAGGGAAATGGAAAGGAACCCGAACTTCCAGAATTCAGAAAAGGCACTGGAAATCAGCCATCCGAATCCTGTGTTCACTGCGAAGATACCGATCATGAAAGAGGCTTCCACACTGTTCATCGCTTTGGCGAGTGATTTTTCGTCGGTGACGTTGTTCCTGAGGATGCCGAAGACACAGATTTTACCGATGGCAAAGCAGGTCCCGATGATGGCAAACCAGAGCTTATAGAACCAGAAGACTTCTACAAAGGGAAGAATCAGGGAACAGATTCCAGATCGGAAGA
>NZ_CAJYMO010000226.1 GCF_913776365.1 uncultured Chryseobacterium sp.
GAATATGCCTTATATCACAGAAAGATGGCCTGGAGGAATGTTAACGAACTTCGTTACCATCAGAAAGGCTGTTAAAAAGATGAACTCTATCGACAAAATGAAAAAAGACGGTACGTTCGAAACTTTATCTAAAAAAGAAAGATTACAGGTAGACAGACAGAGAGCCAACCTGGAGAAGAACTTAGGTTCTATCGCAGACATGGTTCGTCTTCCTTCTGCAATCTTCGTGGTAGATATCATGAGAGAACATATTGCCGTAACGGAAGCTAAGAAATTAGGAATTCCTGTTTTCGGTATTGTTGATACCAACTCTGACCCAAGAAAAGTAGACTTCGTAATCCCAGGAAACGATGATGCTTCTAAATCTATTGATATGATCTTAAACATCGTTTCAGATTCTATCAAAGAAGGGCAGTCTCAGAGAAAAGCTGACAAAGAAAAATCAAAAGAAGAAGGAGAAGTAGTATCTGCTGATAAAGATGCTGATTTCGACGCTGAATAATTGACGATTTCTTTACTCGATAAGAAAACCGCTGAATTCTAATTCAGCGGTTTTTGTTTTGTCCGCAGTTGATATTGTAGGTAATTGACGCTTTGTTCAGTCCGGAAAAGACCTTCCTGTTTAATTGGAAACGGACAGCCGCTGCGGACCCGCAATAAACCGCGCTTTCTGATAAACCGCGTCACACACCATTCCGGAAAGGTTATAATTCTGGTTGTTGGGAACCATGACAGCCCCTATTTTACCGGCTCCTATCGGTACTTTCTTGAAATAATTGTTTCCACTGATGGTAAGCACCATATTGCAGCGGGATTTATTTTCCACGGTAACGGATGTTTTCCCCTGATCCGTGGATCCGCCATTCAGGATGTCCGTCAGTACAGCAGCCGTTTCAGATTTATAGGTTTTTATCAGCGCCTGGTACTCAGTTTCTGTCTGCAGGGCAGGGCTTGACGGGCTTCCTGTCCTGGAAACCGGTGCGGCAGGCCTTCTTACCGGAGGATGTGAAACCCGGTGTGTACTTTCACAGCTTCCCATAAAGAGGGAAAGGAGAATCGAAGCGTAACAAAATATTTTCATAATCTCTTTTTATGACTATAAATGTAACGCTTTTACTTCTTTTCAGGAAGACTTTTGTTTCCCGCCGGCACCGGATTATTAATCGTTAGAATAAGACTTTTGCTGATTTCCTTTTTTGAAGTGTACATCACATCGCAGACATTGCTGGTAAGGGTATACGTGCCCTTATTGATGACCATAAAGTTTTCATTCTTTGCCGGGACTGCCAGGTTGTAAAAGTCCTTTCCCTGAATCCTGACGATCATATTGCAGTCCGACTGGTTTTTGAACAGCAGGATAACTTCTTTGCTGCTGATATCTTCGTTGAACATTGCATTAAGCAGTTTTACCGTCTTTTCAGAGTGCTGTGCGGAAGTAGAAGCAATCAGCCTTTTGAACTCTTCGGCTTCAGCTGAGTTGGAATTCTTCAGGAGATGACCGGGAATTTCGGAAATGACGGGCCGGGCTTCCATCGGATGTGCCGTTTTGCTGCCTTTTGTCCATTCGGCATTTTTAAGGGCGATCAGCTTAGGCTTCAGAACCGCCTTTCTGGGATCATCAGGATGGCAGGTTTTCAGAAATTCCTCAATCTCCTTGATATTTTTACTTTCCAGGATATTCCGGGAGCTGATTTCAGGAGATGCAGTACGGCATGCAGCCATTAACATGCATGACAGCATCACAAAGGTAATTTTTTTCATAGATTTTGTGTTTATTTATGACAATAGTGGGATGTAATAAACTACAGCCCGGAATATCATCAGATTAATAAAAAGTTTACCTGTAAATTACCTGTGTTTGAAAATGCGTCAATGTGTTCGAAATAATTGTGTTTTTCATCATAGATTGTTTAGTGTTTAATGAATTCTGAATTTAATATAGGTAATGGTTTTCCCTTTTGCGGAAAACAATTCTTCATAATAAGTCCGGATGTCTCTCAGGTGAGGCGTATCTGGATTGTATTCCACCGCGCCGTAAATATCATGGTGCGCTGTGATGATTTCATAACCTGCTCCCTGAAGGTAGCCCAGTGTATACCCGTGAAGAAATTCGGAGTCGGTTTTTAGGTGGATGATTCCGCCGGGCTTCAGGAACTTTTTATAACGGGCCAGGAAATCCGGGTGGGTAAGCCTGTGCTTGGTGCGCTTGTATTTAATCTGCGGATCCGGGAAAGTAATCCATATTTCATCCACCTCATTTTCTCCGAAGAAATAATCCACCAGTTCAATCTGTGTCCTCAGGAAAGCCACATTCTGCATGTTATTTTCTACTGCTTCCTTGGCACCGAACCAGAACCTCGCTCCTTTCACATCAATGCCGATAAAGTTCTTTTCCGTAAAAGTTTTGGCCAGCCCTACCGAATATTCTCCTTTTCCACAACCCAGCTCCAGGACGATAGGATGGTCATTCCTGAAAAAATCAGATCTCCATTTTCCTTTGAGATGAAAGCCGTTCAGTGCTTCTTCACGTGTCGGCTGAATAACATTCGGTAATATTTTGTTTTCTGCGAATCTTGCTAATTTATTTTTACCCATGGGACATTACTAAAATCCTGTAAAAATAATGAAAATTCCATAGATACGCCGGTTTATTTACTGTACGCCGGTCTTATTTCTTAGACGAGCTTCCCAGGGCAACCATCAATGGTTTCTGTATGGTTTTCTGTGAGGCATACTGTGCACCACAGACGATACCGGTAAAGAGGTAATCCCCTTTCTGCACCACAATGGAATTGTCTCCATGGGCAGGAACCGGAAGGCGGTATTTCGTTGTCCCGATTCCTTCCATCCGGATGATGATATTGCAGTCGGATTTATTCTCGATCATCACAATACATTCCGTGGCATTCGGGTCATTATCAAACAGGGAATTGAGGATTTTGACGGTTTTATTCTTATGTTCTACCGGGTTTTCGGCCATCAGCATGTTGAATTCCGTGGCCTCCGTATCCGGAATGGCCGCCGTTTTTGAGTTGGAGGCCGCCGCTGCGATATATACATTCTGCGGATTACTGGGTGTATAGACCACTGCCGACTGGCCTACCTGCAGCTCTTTCTGGTATTTGGCAATTTGTTTCTGTTTGATGATGGCATTCATTTCATCAAAAGATATTTTTGTAGACGGACGCCTCTTCAGCATGGCAAGCCAGTCCTGCATCTGCTTTACCTTACTATCTCCTGGCTTGGCATTTTTAATGTAGTCTTTCATCATTTCCATGACCCTGGGTTTCAGGACAGACCTTCTCGGATCATCAGGATGCGCATCTCTTAGAAATGCATTGATTTCATATATGCTTTTGCTTTTCAGAATGCTGCTGTAATCCTTGCCCCTGGACTGGGCTGAAAAATTTACAAAAAGAAAGGCACTGAACAGGAGGAATAACTTTTTCATGCATTAAAATTTAACTTAAACGATTTCTCAACTTCTGCATAGGACCTGTATATCAGATACCGCTGTGATCATAGACCGAAATACAAGCCGGGATAAAATTACTATAATTTCCATAAAAACAAAAAAATGTACAGCAATTCATGCTGTACATGGTATGTTGCGTGTGGCTGATTTTATTTCAGGATCTCCTGAAGATGGGAATTCCTGAGTCTCCGCTGGTAGATCGGCAGGTATTTTTCGATCGGGATCTTGATGGCTTCAAAATTCCCGGCCAGTACATAAGGTTCTATGTTTTCCGAAGAATAAACAAACTGCAGGAAATTATCAATGAGGTTTTCAGGGATTCTGAACCTTGTGAAGTAATCTTTTCCCAGGTAATTCCTGATCTGTGCTACCGAGCTGTTCATTCTTTCATAAGCAATGTACCGTTGCTTTTTCTTTCTTTCCCCGGAGAGGATGTCATAAATGCTTTCAAGGCTGAAAGTAAGGCCGCCGTCCCGAAGCCCCGCTACCGGAAGCTGCGGCGGCGTTCCGTCTCCTTTTGGCTCAGGCAAACCGATTACTTTCTTTATAGCCAGTCCCTTATCCTCCTTCCGGAGCGCATTTACATCATACCGGAGGTTCCCGGTAGGCTTGAACCGGTTTATGACCACCTCCTGAATATCATAATAAGCAATTTTCAGCTCCATCAGATTCTTCTGCTCCATCATCTGGGGGGTCAGCCTAACATCTTTCCTTTCGGTAACGATAGAGGTAAAACGCACCATATCTCCTGCACTGGCCGGCAGCTTGAAGTCACCGTTGTAATCACTGAGAACTGTCTTCTGGGTTGTCAGGTTGGTAACATATACCTGGTTCAGGTAAAGGATGGAGTTGTCTCTTAAAAAAACTTCTCCGGAATAGAATTGGGCATTGATTTTTGCAAGAAAAACCAGCAGCAACAGGGTAAATAGCTTCTTCATATAATGAAAACAAAATTACGCAGAATTGCATCAACTCAGAGCTGTTTTATAAATGCACGCAGGTTAAAATTATATTAAACTTTAGTTTAAAATTGTTAATGAATGTTATAAGGATAGCCTAATAATTTTTTACCAGCAGCCAGCTGGAATATTTCACGGTAGTGCTTCCGCCGAACTCCGTCCAGCTAATGAAATACCAGTACGTTGCCGTATTGGTGTGCCTGCCGCCTACCAGTCCGTCCCAGATAAAACGGTTGGTAGGGTTACCCCTGAAAATCTCGGCACCGTAACGGTCGAAAATCCTGAACTCGATGTTTTTATTATCCATCAGGGAAGAGTAGTCAATGATGTCATTATACCCATCCAGATTGGGAGTAATGGTATTGATCAGATTGATGATGGTAAAGGTTCTTGTAACTTCGTCGCATCTTTTGGAATCGCGCACATGGACGGTATGGTTGCCCTTCGGTACATTGGTAAATACATTGGAAATCTGCCAGTTCATACCGTCAATTGAATATTCATAAGGCGGGTTTCCTCCGCTTACGCCTATGGTTACCGTATTGTCGGTAATTTCGATCAGGGTGATTACCGGCAGTACGGACGTTGTTACCGTTACGGGCTGCCTGTAAGTACAGCCATCGAATGTCAGGTCTACCCAATAATTTCCTGCGGTTACGTTGGTGATGGAAGGGGTAGTGGCCCCAGTACTCCAGAGGTAGCTGTCGAATCCGGGACCGGCATTTAATACAGTTCCCGTATTCGGGCAGATGATCTGATCGGTCAGGACTGTGGAGTGCTTGGGTATTTTTAGGGTGACGGTGAGGGATGCAATATTGGGGCAGGCTCCTGCTTTTTCAAAACGGATGTAGATGGTCTGTGTTCCTGAGAGGTCGGCCGGATTGGCAATCTGTCCCGTTGCATTCTGTGCATTTGCAAGGCTGGAATAGAAAGTGGCCGTTACCAGGGGGTCAGTCGTATACTGGCTGACAAACGACATCAGGTCTGTCGATTTGATTCCGTCCAGATCATTATCGCATAAGGTTACCGTATAAACTGTTCTGAGCAGCGGAACCTGAGGGCCGAAGGTAAATACAATGGGCTTGATTACCGGCGGGCATCCGTCGGGAGATTCCACGCGGATGTAAATAGTAGTCGTTGCGGTATAGGACCAGCTGTTCGGAAGGGTATTGGCGCTTCCGCTGTTGGCATCATTGATATTGCCGTAATATTTTACGCTGGTGAAATAAGCTGCATTAGCCAGCACCAGCGGAGTAATGGAAGACAGGGTTACGGTAATGATGCCGTCAAAATTGTCATCGCAAAGTGATACGGTATAGTTGTTTGCCACATTGGCAAAAGGATATACGTTCAGGGTAATCTGGGCGATGCTTTTACATCCCAGCGTATTTTTTATCACTGCATAGACTATGGTTCCGTTTGGTGCAGAATAGGTAGCAGGTGCAGTAATCATGGTTCCCGCTGTTTCGTTCTGTGCGGTTTGCAGGGAAGGATAATAGGTGATGATGACCGGAGTGCTGGAGGTAACGTTTGCTGTGGTCAGGTTAAAAATCCCTTGTCCGGAACCGGTATCGCAACTGCTGAGTACGGCATTGTTCACTGTCAGCGACTGGATATTAACAGTGACTGTCACGGTTTCACAATCCGGGAAGTCAGGATGGTTTCCGCAGAAAGTATATGTGAAAGTATCTGTTCCGGGTGTTCCCGGATTGGTTACTGTATAGGTAATGATGCCTGTTGCAGGGTTTACGGAAACCGTTCCTGAAGCAGGCGGTGTAAGGACAGCTACGGTTGAAGGCACGGGAACCTGGCTGGAAGAGGAAAATGCCGGGGTAATGGTCTTTGTGGTGCAGACATCATAGGACTGGCTGGTGAACTTCGTACAATTAAGAACTTTGAATTGGGCCGTTACCAAAGGGGCGCAGCTTCCCATTGTGACAGAACAGGTATAATATCCCGGCTGTGAAGGAGTAACCGACGAACCCGTAGCACCCGGAATCAGTGTCCCGTTGACGTACCATTGATAGGTGTCATAAATAACAGGATCAACGGTAAGTATGATCCCGGGAATGCAGTCGCCTCCTGATTTTAAAATTACAGGCTGTGTGGGGAAACCTGCAAAAAATCCGCCGTAGCCTACTGCGTCACTTCCGGCATTGATGCCTGCCATAATAGCATTGGAAGAAACAACGGTAATGGTTCCTGTGGTATTGGGTATCCCGTAAGTCACCCAGTTGGTTGTTCCCGTCATATCAAAAGGCCCCGTAGCGGCAGGCGGCACTGCTCCGTTTACGGTAACAACGGCCCCTCTTTCCGTAATCAGGTTCAGTTTGGTAGGAATGTTAAGGATCCCGTTCGGATTGCCCATGGAATAGACAAAGTTTTCGTCAATGAAGCCCAGTTCATTGATCTGCTTGGGAAGGTAACAGTTCAGTGCCGGAATAAAATTAAATCCGCCGGTAGCTACTTCATTTCCGGCAGCATTGGAATTCCCGGCCAGCACCTGATAGATATAGGCATTTTTTGTTGTTCTGATATACAGATTATAATGTCCGTTGCTTCCCTGAAGCTGATACTTGGTACCGGGAATCATAAAGTATTCACCAGTATTCAGGGTAGCGATGGAAGCCGTCTCACCGTTTACACGTACTTCCGTATTGTTCTCGGTAGCAATGACAAGGGCTCCTTCCATATTGGAAGTAATGCTTCCGTTCCCTTTTACCAGGGCAAATTCATTGCCCAGCCGGTCTGCCGGGACGGCCTGGTCCATCAGGATATCCGAGCTGTTGGGGTGATTCCCTGCATACTGACCGTTAAAATTTCCATTGGTAACGTTAACAGGTTTATTGGATGCAATTTTGGCTCCGATAAATCCATCGGAATTGGCAGTATTGAGGCCGTTGCCATCAATGATATACGATTGCCCTTTGTTCAGGGTAAATGTCATTGCGGGTGTGGTGGTTCCTGTAGTGCCGTTGGAGAACTGTACGGAAGGCTTATACCCGGAAACGGTTACTGTGGTGTTGTCTTCTGTAGCGAGGACGCTCGCCATAAAATTAAGAATATTGCTGTTTACCGTGATGGGGGCATTGGCAGCATAGAAAAGTTTGCCGGTTGAGGGAATCCCTTTTGAAGTAATAATTTCGGCGTGATTGTATACCGAGAATCTCAGATTGGCATAAAACGGAAATTCAGCTTTTACATACAATCCTTTTGTAGTTGGCGTAAAAAGATCGGATTGCTGTGTCGTAATGATATAGTCCCGGAGAATATCCACTTTCTGTGGATTTCCTTTGCTGATGTTTACCGTTGCAATAAGCACATTGTTGTTATAAATACTCACCGGGAAAGAAGTGGTGCGGTTGGTAGACAAATAGAGTTTCTGGTAAGGATTGGGGTTCCCCGTACGGTCTATCATGGGGGCAAACCAATGTTCCCTGTCCAGTTGTGCAAATACAGAACTGAAGAAATAAAAGATAAGGAGAAAAGAGAGAATTTTATTCATTCAGAGGTGGTAATTATTACAAATTTAATAATAAAAACTGTTTTCGAATTAAAAAATATATAAAAATAACGGTTTGGAAAAGCGATTTTGATGCTATTGTCATCAGAAAATTGAAGAGGTGTACTGGAGCTACGGGAATTCTGCTATACACTTACTTTTTTTCTCTTCTCCATCCTGTACTTTCAATAAAAAACCACAATGCAGGGCACTGTGGTTTTTAGATGATTGAATGATCTTAGTTGATATTTTTTACCAGAATCCATCCGGTATATTTTACCGGGGTTTTTTCTTTGTTCGGTTCATTCCAGTTGATGTGGTACCAATAGGTTCCGGTAGGGAGTTTCTTTTCATAATGTTTTCCGTCCCATTTATAATTATTGAATGTATTACCGGTAAATATTTTATTTCCGTAGCGGTCATAAATCACAAAGCTCAGGTTGTCTTTATAGGCCAGTTCGCTGTAATCAATGGCGTCATTCTTATTGTCTCCGTTAGGAGTGATGGCATTCAGCAGGTTCGGTACCGTGATTTCTACAGATACAGGCTCACAGTTATAGGCATCTTTTACATAAAACACATGCTGCCCTCTGGAGAGTCCGGTAAATACATTGGAATCCTGCCAGTTGGTCGGTGCATCCACCGCATACTGATAAGGGGACTTGCCTCCGGATACATGAACGGTAACGGTGTTATTGGAAATTTCAAGTTCTGTAATCACCGGGTTCTGTGCTTTCTTTACACTTACCAACTGTTTTACGAAGCAGCCGTTATCCTCCAGCAATACCCAGTAATCGCCTACGGTAGCACCGGACAAAACCTGTGTCGTAGCACCTGTGCTCCATTCGTAAGATTGGTATCCGGGACCGGCATCAAGATTTACCCTGTCATTGATACAGATGGTTTTATCCGTGAGCACAGCAGATCTTTTCGGAGGAATGACATTCAGGATTACTTTGGCAATCGCATAACACTGGAAGCTGTTGAAAACCCGTACATACACTGCACCGTTTCCTGAAATGTAGGTGTCGGGAACCAGAATTTCATTGGTGTTATTGCTGGCGTCCACAAAAGTCGGATAATATTTTTTGGTAATAGGGTTTTCAGAGGAAACATTGGCGATCGTCAGGTCGAACTTGGCTTTTGTTTCATCTGCTGTAAGGAAGCATTCGCTTAAAGTAGCCTCATTAACGACAGGTGAAGGGTTGAATTCCAGTGTAATTTTTGCTGATCCTACACAGCCTTCATCGGTTGTTACTTTTACATAAACTGTTCCCTGTGAAGAAAGGTAGTTGGTAGGGGTGCTGATTTCATTCACGGATGCGTTCAGGTCATTCATGGTAAGATAAAATTTCTTCACCACATTGGTCAGCAGCGTTACATTGGCTGTAGTGAGGTCAAAAAATGCTTTTCCGTTATACTGGCATCCTTTTATGGTGGCATCCGTCAATATGAAAGGAACGACGTTCAGATTAAGGGTAACTTTTTCACAGTCTATGAATTCAGTGCCGTTTCCGCAGAACTGATAAACGATGGTATCAGGACCTACATATCCGGTAGTCGGAATATAGGTGATCTGGCCGGTAGCAGCGTTCAGGGTAGCCGTACCATGAGTAGGATACGTAAGAATGGTTACTGTACTTGGTACCGGAGTCTGGGTGGTGCTGAAAGAGAATGCCGGAGAAATTACTTTTGTAGCACAGGAACTCAGATTTGCCGTTGTATTCCTGATGCATGAATAGACTTTATAAATAGGGGTGGTCTGTGCAATACAGGCTCCCATGGTAACTTTTACCGTATAGTTTCCGGCCTGCGTAGGGGTATGGGTATTCTGAGTAGCGCCTGCAATGGCATTACCGTTTACAAACCACTGATAGGTTTCATAGCTATCATCTACTTCCAGAACAATCCCGGGTACACATTCACCTGTTTTCTTGGCAATAACGGGGATTGAAGAGAAGCCGGCAAAGTAGCCTCCATATCCAACGGCACCGCTCCCTCCCGCAATTCCTGCAGTTACGGCTTTAGTTGAAGTTACTGTAACATTTCCTGTCAATCCGGCAATAGAATAGGAAACCCATTCTGAAGTTCCCTGAACAGGATACGGGCCTTCTACCGCTGACGGAGTTACATTGTTTACCGTAACAGCAGCACCAGCTTCAGTAAGGATGTTAAGTTTAATATCATTTAAGCTTCCGTTCAGGTTATTGATTGCTGAAATTTCTTCAATTTTTCTTGGAAGGAAACAATTCAGCGGGGGGATATAGTTGTATCCAAGTGTTGCAATACTGGTTGCCAGGCCAGCCAGCAACTGATAAACATATACATTTTTACTGGTTTTGATATACATGTTATAATGTCCATTTCCCTGATCAATATAGTTTACATTATTTGCAGGGACTCCCGGATTCGGGCCATTCACCCTGTAAAATTGTCCTTCATTGAGGGTAGCCACTACAGGACCGCCATTAACACGTATTTCGGTATTGTTTTCCGTAGCAATAATTAAAGCATCTTCCATTTTTGCTTCAACATTTCCATTTCCTTTTACCAGTACAAATTCATTTCCGAGCCTGTCTACAGGAACAGGTTGATCCATAATAATATCTGAGCTCAGACTAACAGCCCCCCAGGAAAACTGACCGTTGAAATTTCCGTTGGTTACAGATACCGGTTTGGTAGCTTCTATTTTAGCCCCTATAAAACCTGTCTGATTCCCTGCTACCGTGCCTTGTCCTTCAATAATATAAGATTGCCCTTTTTGAAGGGTAAAAGTTAAAGTTGAAGGAGTAGGTGCTGGTTGTCCGGAAAATACAACTGATGGGGAATATCCTGAAACGGTAACCGATGTATTGTTTTCTGTAGCCATAATGCCCGTTGTAAAATTATACAGGGAATTGCCAGCTTCTGTAATCGGTGCAGCAGCAGCGTAAAATTTAGTTCCGATACCGCCTTTTCCTTTAGAAGTCACAATTTCACCATGACTGGTAATTGAAAACCTAAGATTGGCATAGTAAGACTTAGGACCTTTGGTATAGATCCCTCTGTTGATAGGCTTAAATAGTTGGGAAGAATTAGTCTCTATCAGGCTTGATGTTGCTGGTATGGTATTATTTAGCAAATTAAAGACAGCAGGTTGACCTTTAGCAATATTAACGGTACCTATAACAACATTATTATTGTATATTTCTACCTGAAAAACAGTGGGGGAATCAGTAGAAAAATAAATCTCTTGAGCTTGGGAGCTCATCATGGCACGTGACATCATAGGTGCAAACCAATGTTCTGAGTCCCTTTGGGCAAACAAGACATTACCTGTAAGAAAAAGCAATACTAAACTTAGTAGAAATCTTTTCATGTGAATGGAATTAGGATTTCTACAAATTTAATATAATATTTGAAATACTGTTAATTAATGTTAATGAAAATTACATTTTATTCACGATTTTTAATTAAAATCCATCCGGAATACGAAATCGGCAATTTGGTATCGGGCTCCGTCCATTTTAGTAAATACCAGTAGGTTCCGGTTGGTAATGGCTTTTCATTGACCTTTCCGTTCCAGATATAATTTTTATTTTCTGACCGGTATACCATAAATCCGTAACGGTCTGCCACTTCTATGGAGACATTTTCTTTGATCCTGAGCTCGGAATAGTTCAGAACATCATTGTAGCCGTCGCCGTTCGGGGTAATGGCGTTGATCAGGTTCAGTACCAGAAACTCCCTGATTACCGGCGTACACCGGTCTGCCCCAAGAACATATACGGTATGCGGACCCCTCAAAAGATTCTGGAAGATATTGGAAGACTGGTAATCAATTCCGTTCAGCGAATACTGGTACGGCGCATTGCCTCCGGTAACTGAAACGGTAGCCGTAGCACCTGAAACCTCAACTTTGGCAATCACCGGTAACGCAACGATACTTATCTTTACATATTGCCGGTACACACAGCCGTTGAACCCAAGGTCTACCCAATAGTCTCCGGCTCCTGCAGTAATGGTTTGTGACGTTGCCCCGGTGTTCCATGTGTAGGAGGTAAATCCTGTCCCTGCATCCAGTGTCGCTTTTTCATTGCTGCATACCGTCTGGTCTTTCAGCTGGACTGATTTTTTCGGGGATTTGATGCTGATTTTCAGCATTCCCGTATTGGCACACTCAGAAGTACTGATGAACCGGATATAAAAAGTTCCGGATGAAGTTATTGTCTGAACCGGTGAAAGCGCATTGCTTCCGTTTTGGGCATCTGCTAAACTGGCATGAAAAGATAATACCGCGGCAGCATTAGCCGTAAACAGGGTTTTATAAGTATTCAGGTTCACATCCTCGGCCCCGCTGAGGTCATTGTCGCAGACTTCCTGTACGGCACTGGTTGTCAGTAGGGTAATTCTGTTGCCTATCTTAAAATTAATCTGTCCGAATGCCGGCGGACAGCTGCCTGAAACAGCGTCCACCCTTACGTAAACGGTGGTATTGGCCGTGTAGGTCCAGTTGGCGGGCAGGATATTGCCGTTGCCGGCATTGGCATCCGTCTGTAGCAAATAGTACCTGGTATTGAAATTTGCAGAATTTGTTACAATCACCGGAGTAATTGCCGGAAAACTCACATTTATGATACCGTCGAAATTATCGTCGCAAAGGGTGGCATTATAGTTATTTGTATTCACATTCGGGGATGGAAGTACGGTCAGTATAATCTGAGCCGTTTTCTTACAGCCGTATGGGGATGTTACTTCGGCATAAATACTGCCTGCAGGTCCGGTATAGGCCGCAGGATTCGCAATAGAGGTTCCTGCAAGCGATGGGCTGGTAAAATACTGTACCGTAGTTCCTGTGTCCGGAGTGACGGCAGCAGAAGTAAGATTGAAGCTTCCGTTTCCATTGCCGTCCGCACAGGATGTCATAGAAGCATCGGTTGTCTGAAGAACATCAATATTGAGAATGATTTTGAAATATTCAAAGTCTGCCGGGCTGCCGCTTCCCTGGACATAGTAGACAAACGTATCCGTAGTATCTGCCGTGAGGCCTGCGTTCGGGGTATAGGTAATCTGCCCCGTTGCCGGATTCACCGTGGCTGAGCCTGAAGCCGGAGCTGAGACAATGCTGGTGACTGCAGGGGAAATTGCCTGTGTGGAGCTGGTAAATACAGGCGAAATGACTTTGGTATTGCAGGATCCTATCGTAAAGGTTGTAGTGGTTATCGGCGGGCACAACGTGTATAAGTAGTTGTTGGCAGTAACAAATCCGCAGTTGTTTTTAGTCACCAGGCAGGTATAATTGCCAGGGCCGTAAACCTCAGGATTAATAGAGTAGGAGGTGGCTCCCGGAATCGGATTTCCGTTTAAAGACCATTGGTAAGTATCATAGGTATTATCGACCTGAAGCACAATCCCGGCATAACAGTCTCCTGTTTTCGAAATAACGGGAACCGATGAAAAGCCGGCAAAATATCCTCCGAAACCTACAGCGCCGCTGCCTGCCGCAATCCCTGCCGTAACGGATTTGGTAGAATTTACGGCAATGGTTCCTGAGACATTCAGGACGGAGTACGTTACCCAGTTCGGGTTTCCTGTTACGGAATAGGGACCGTTGGCGGCGGGAATCGGGTTTCCGTTTAAGGTTACCGTTGCACCGGTCTGGGTAATGATATTCAGACGGGTATTGTAGGAAGCATTTCCAATCTTGTTGATAAATCCGATCTCATCTACCTTGTTCGGCATGAAACAGCTTAAGGGCGGTATAAAGTTCATCCCGCCGGCTGCATACTCATTGACACCGGCGCTTCCCGTAGTACCGGCCAGCAGCTGGTACACATAAATATTTTTATTGGCAGAAATCCCCATATTGTAATTTCCTCCGCCCTGGTTGATGTAATTGGTGCTCGGAACCATATAATGCTGGCCTGCATTCAGGGTGATGGTGGAAGCCCCTCCGTTAAAGGAAATCTGGGTATTGTTTTCTGTAGCAATGATCAGGGCTGTTTCCATTTCATAAACAATATTCCCGTTTCCTTTTACCAAGGCAAAATCCTTTCCCAGCCTGTCTACCGGTACACCCTGGTCCATCAGGATGTCGTTGTTGGTATAATTGAGGTTCGTGTAGATTCCGTTAAAATTTCCGTTGGTTACCGAAATGGGCTTGGTTGCCACGATCTTGGCTCCCACGAGACCTTCCAGGTTAGATGCGGAATCGGTACTGATGGCATCCATAATATAGGATTGGCCTCTGTTCAGCGTGAAAGTCCGGGTGGGTGAAGAGATGCCATCGGAGAAAACAACGGTAGGGTCGTAACCGGAAACAACTACAGTGGTATTATCTTCGGTGGCCGTAATACCAATCATGGAATTAACATAGGTATTCGGGCCGGTAACCGGTACAGTACCTGCATAAAAGGTTGTACCGAGGCCGGCCAGTCCTTTGGAAGTAATGATTTCTGCATGGTTGGGAACGGAAAAACGGTAATTGGCAAAAAACTTCTTACTGCCTTTTACAAACATACCCATGGTATTGGGAGTGAAAAGATCGCCCTGCTGGTCTGTGATCATGAAATTATTTGGGATACTGACCTGCACCGGGTTTCCCTTGCTTACCTGGACCGTATTGAAGAGACTGTTTCCACTGAAAATCTGTACCGTAAAAGGTGTGCTTTCATCTGTGGAAAGATAGAGATATCCCTGCAGGCCCGCAAGACCGGTTCTTGCAGCCATCGGTGCAAACCAGTGATCGGTATCCAGTTGGGCTGTTACCGATAAACACAAGAAGGTAAAGACAGCTAGTAAAAGTTTTTTCATATTCCTCAATAACTGCAGCAAATGTAAATATTAAAAGCTTACATAGGATATAAATAACATTGATAATTTATATAATAAGTTATATTGTTGAATTTTTAATATTTTTTTAATATTTAAGTCAATCTGTACTTAGGAGAAAAATACAAATTCCGGTGAGAGATACGTTGGGATTATGATGGGTACAGATAAAATGTATACTATTCCCTGTTTTTAATCAGGATCCTTCCGGAATAGGAAACAGGCAACCGGGTATCAGGCTCCGTCCATTTCAGGACATATGTTGAAAGATACTGGCACCGTTCCGGAGTTGCTTTGATCGTGGAGTCAGGCTTTATGGTAAACCAATGTTCTGTATCAGGTTGTGGGCATTAACAATTGAATAAAAGAGGTGAGATCAGCAGCAGGAATTTTTTTCATGGCCATCGATGAAGGGCTGCAAATGTAAGTAGTAGAGCTGCTCCTAGCAAGGTTTCCCTTCAGACTGACTTAAATTTAGGTTATTGGAATATTTAATAATAGGTTAATGTATAGCGGGATCAATAGCCGCCAGAAAAGAAAATTCCCGGTGATCAAATCACCGGGAACCATTTTTTTAACCTGAAAAGATTATAAGCTTACTCTTACGAATCCTGTTACTTTCAGGTCTCCGTTTACAGACTTCACATAATCGGCAACAGACATGCTGCTGTCTTTGATGAAATCCTGGTGTACCAGAGTGTTGTCTTTGTAGAATCTCTGCATCTTCCCTTTAAGGATGTTATCAATGATGTTGGCAGGCTTACCTTCTTCAGTAAGTTTATGTCTTTCGATCTCCAGCTCTTTATCAATGGTTTCCTGAGAAACTCTTGTTTCGTCAAGAGCAATCGGGTTCATTGCAGCGGCCTGCATAGAAACAGACTTAGCAACCTCGTCAGCTCCGTCTACCTTGGCAGAAAGTGAAGTGATCGCAGCGATTTTGTTTCCGGCGTGGATGTAAGCTCCCAGGAAAGGACCTTCGATTCTTTCGAATGCACCGATCTCGATTTTTTCACCGATTACTCCGGTCTGCTCAATTAATTTTTCAGCAACGGTAAGTCCGTGGAAGTCCGTAGCCAACAGTTCTTCTTTTGTAGCTGCGAAGATGGCCATCTCAGCCAGTTCGTAAGCCAATTCTATGAACGCTTCGTTTTTAGCAACGAAATCGGTCTCACAGTTCAAAGAAATTACAACACCTAATGTATTGTCTTCGTTTACTCTCGCGATTACCGCTCCTTCAGAAGAATCTCTGTCTGCTCTGTTAGCCGCAACTTTCTGTCCTTTTTTTCTAAGGATATCTACTGCTTTTTCGAAATCTCCTTCAGCTTCCACTAAAGCTTTTTTGCAGTCCATCATCCCTGCACCTGTCTGGTTTCTCAATTTTGCTACGTCCGCAGCAGCTGGTGTATAAGACATAATATCTATTATTTTTATATGTAACGGTTAGTATTAATTTTTAGCTTAATTTTAAAGCAGTGCAAAGATAATGATTTTAATGACAAACTAAAAGATGACTTTCTGCGTTATTTATATATTTAATAGTTTTTAAATGTTTCCTTCATGAAAAGAATATTTCTCCTTATATTTTTATGCCTGTTTACCTTAGGTTTTTCCCAGAAAAAGAAAAAAGCAAAATCCAAGGCCATCGTAGAAAAAGAAACCGCCATCATCTATACGGAAAGCGATGCCGAGTCTACCGCGGAAGCCCGCATCGTTGCCGGATTCCTGAAACAGAATCCCGGACATGCCAAAACCGATTATTTCAAACGCAAGCTGATGCAGATCATCATGGCGAACAATTCCCCGGAAGCCAAACCCACCATCAAAACCCTGAGTGAAGATAAAGTGAAGCAGATGATCCTGGACAATAACAGCCTCAACAATTCCAAGACCCTGGCTTCCAATGCAGGAACAGCGGCTCCTGAAAGAACGGTAAATTATGCAGCCGTAGGCAGCAGCAGCAAAAAAGCAGGGCCCAGTGAACAGAACAAAAGAACAGCCGCCATGCTGACCCACCTTTTCAATAATGATCCGATGGACAAAGAAGCCTATATCAATATCAGAAACCGGTCGAAATGCAACCTGATCGTAAAGATCAACGGTAAGAAATACTACAACCTGGATGTGCCGGCCAACGGCCAGAATTTCCTGCTGGTAGAAAAAGGGGAGTACATCCTGACCACCATGGTCTGCGATGCCAAATACTCTTCCCTGAAAAAAATCACCAAGGATATCGAGATCGAGCTCAACCTGAGTGAATAGCATAGCATATCACTGTAACCTAAAAAAAAACCCGGTTAAGATTTTCTTAACCGGGTTTTTTATTTTTTATCCTTTAAACTGTCCCATGGCAATGAACTTGTCCTGCCTTTGGGTTTCCAGCTCTTTCCCTGTAAATTTAGAGAATGCTTTGATGTTATGCAGAATCGAGGTTTTAAGGTTCTGGTAAGTGGCCTGCGGATCATAATGGGCACCTCCCAGCGGTTCTTCCACAATCCCGTCGATGAACTTTTCTCTTAATGCATCTTTCGGGGTAAGGTTCAGTGCATTGGCGGCATCTTCCTTATGGTCCCAGTTCCTCCAGAGGATAGAGGAGCAGCTTTCCGGAGCAATTACCGTGTACCAGGTATTTTCCAGCATGTACACTTTATTTCCGACACCGATTCCCAGGGCACCGCCGCTGGCTCCTTCACCGATGATGTAGGTGAAGATCGGAGTCTTCAGCATCGTCATTTCAAAAATATTCCTGGCAATGGCTTCTCCCTGTCCGCGCTCTTCCGCTTCCAGTCCCGGATAGGCCCCCGGTGTATCAACGAGGGTAATGACCGGAACCCTGAATTTTTCGGCAAGCTTCATCAGCCTCAGCGCTTTTCTGTATCCTTCAGGATTCGGCATCCCGAACCTCCTGTGTTGTCTTTCTTTGGTGGTACGTCCTTTCTGGGTACCAATGATCATTACTTTCTGGCCGTCTAGGGTAGCCAGTCCGCCGATCATGGCAGGATCATCGGCAAAGTTTCTGTCGCCGTGAAGTTCCAGGAAACTTCCTTTGTCTACCATACCGTTGATGTAATCAAGGGTATAAGGACGGTCCGGATGGCGGGACAGCTGTACTCTCTGCCAAGGGGTAAGGTTGGAGTAGATCTCTTTTTTCTTTTCCGCAATCTTATCCTCAATCTGGCTGCATGCTAATTTTACATCAACACCACTTTCTTCTCCTACTAAAGAACAAGTCTGAAGTTGGTCTACCAATTCTTTGATAGGAAGTTCGAAACTTAAATATTCCATTTCTTGAAGTAAATTAAATCTTTCAAATGTATGAAAAATTATGAAAATCTATTGAATATTATTGACTGCATTGTTGATTCTGGAGATACTTTCCTCTTTTCCAAGCAGTTCCAGGATGTCCGGTACATCCGGCCCTTTCAGTTCTCCTACCAGTGCAAGGCGAAGCGGCATCATGACTTTACCCATTCCCAGGCCTTTGCTTTCTGCGATATGATGAACAGCCTGTTTCAGGGCTTCAGCCGTAAACTCCGTATTTTCCAATACTGAAGCAAGATCCGCCATAATTGCTGAAGTCTCATCATTCCATGCTTTTTTCAGGGCTTTTTCATCATAGGAAACCGGGGCTTCAAAGAAGAATCTTCCGTTTTCATAAATATCTTTCGGAAAAGTAGCTCTTTCTTTCATCAGATGGATCACCTTCAGTAATTTTTCATCGGAAAGCGACAGGCCTGATTCTGAGCTTTTTAAAATCTGAAGCAGGTCTTGATCAGATTTCTGCTGAATATATTGATGGTTGAACCATTCCGCTTTTTCTTTGCTGAACCTTGCGCCGGCCTTGTGAACTTTATTCAGGTCGAATTCCTGAGCCATTTCTTCCAGTGAAAGGATTTCCCTGTCGTCTGCAGGAGACCATCCGAGAAGCGCTACCATATTGATGAATGCTTCAGGAAGATAACCGCTTTCCCTGTATCCTTTGGAGACATTCCCCGTAGCAGGATCTGTAAAGTCCAGCGGGAACACCGGGAACCCGAACTTGTCGCCGTCTCTTTTACTTAATTTTCCTTTTCCTTCCGGTTTCAGGATCAGTGAAAGGTGGGCAAACTGTGGGGCTTTCCAGTCCATGGCTTCGTACAGTAACGTATGCAGTCCCAAAGATGGCAGCCATTCTTCACCACGGATCACATGGGAGATTTCCATTTCATGGTCATCGATGATATTGGCGAAATGGTAAGTCGGCATTCCGTCGTTTTTTACAAGTACCTTGTCATCCAGCGTATTGGTATTTACGGAAAATCTGCCGCGGATGATGTCTTCAAGGTTCAGTGTCCTGTCTACCGGCATTTTAAACCTCACCACATATGGTGTTTTCTCATCGAGTAAAAGTTTTACTTCTTCTTCAGAAAGGGTAAGGCTGTTTTTTAACTGATTACGGGTTCTGTTATCATAAGAGAAAACTTCCCCTCTGGCTTCATATTCGCCGCGGATGGCATCCAGTTCTTCAGCAGTATCGAAAGCAATATAGGCATAGTCCGTTTTCAGGATATGTCCGGTATACCGGTCATAGATGTCACGTCTTTCGGACTGGCGGTACGGTGCAAATTTCCCACCTTTCTTCGGGCTTTCATCGGCGATAATTCCGCACCATTCCAGAGCTTCCTCAATGTAGTCTTCTGCTCCTTCCACATAACGGGCCGTATCGGTATCTTCAATCCTCAATACAAACTCGCCGCCCTGGTTTTTGGCAAAAAGATAATCATATAATGCGGTTCTTACGCCTCCCAGATGCAAAGGTCCGGTAGGACTTGGAGCAAAACGTACTCTTACTTTCTCCATATCAATTAAAATTTTGTGCAAATTTAGGTAAAATTATATGTTTTAGGAATGATTAATGTCCGGGTTTGTTGGCTTTCTTGATCTGAATTTTTACATTTGTATAAATATTAAACCTGAGATCATGTTAGAAATTGGCGAAAGACCGTGGGGCACCTATTACGTATTGGCCGATGAACCCAATTATAAACTCAAAAAGATTGTGGTACATCCGGGTCAGAAGCTCTCCTATCAGTATCATCATAAGAGACAGGAGCAATGGACCATCATTGAAGGGGATGCCACAGTTGTGCTGGACGATAAAGAAATCAATCTGAAATATGGTGAAAGCATTTTCATTCCTCTGGGATCAAAGCACAGAATGATGAATCTTTCTGCAAAGCCCGTGGTTTTTATCGAGGTCCAGACCGGAACTTATTTCGGGGAAGATGATATTGTGAGGATTGAGGATGAATACGAGAGGGAGTAAATGACCTTTCTGACCTCTAATTTTTCAGCTGTCTTTTATTAAGTATTTTATCTGCAGTAGATAAAATTTTGTATTTTACAGGATGTCTGGATTTCATCATAGCAATATTGGTATTCAACCGCTGTAGAAAACCATTTTTTATGCGGTTAAATGCTTTTTCACTTATTTTCTCTTTGTAAATTGGCATATACTTATTATACCAGATAATTTGTGATTTTATTCTTCGTTTTAGGGTCTTAAAATCATTAACCGAATTATCTGCATTCCATTTAAAATAATCCAGTATTTCCTGATAATCAAATTTATCGTGATGATAAGCAATGCCTCCTACTTGTTGTGAAGAATGGATTCTGTAATTAATTAGTTTTTCACCGATAAAGGCAATTTCATCATTGCTGGCAGCCACCAGTGCAATATATTCGTCATGATGAAATCCCTTGATTTCAGGGATAGGAAGTATGAAATCTTTTATCGACTTCCTGAATGCCATGCTTGCACCAGTTGCGAAATTTCCTTTTTGAATAAGAAAGTCAAAAAGTGAAAAATTTGAAGTTTCATTGGTAAACTGCAGAAAAACATCCCATGTTACGAAATGATTCTCAAGAAATCTTGATTCATTATCTATAGCATGCCCATTGGTACATATCACATTTATATTTCTATGATGATTGAAAAAATTTAAAATGGTCTCCACTTTATCTTTATACCAGTAATCATCCTGATCAGCAAGGAAAATAATATCGCCGGTACAGAGGGATATGGCTTTTTCAAAATTTTTGACACTTTTTAGCGTCGTGTCATTTCTGAAAATTTTAAATACTTCAGGATATGTTTCCAGATAATTATCTAATATGGATAAAGTAGCATCTGTAGATCTGTCATCGCAGACTACGATTTCATGAACAGCAATTGTCTGATCTAAAATGGAATTAATCTGCTCTTCCAAAAATTTTTCACCATTATAAGTGCATAGTGCTACTGAAATTGTCATTTTCTAAATAATAAATTGTAATTAAACGGAAACTTCTAAAATCTGATAAATCCAGTTGGTAAAACTGTATTTCTCCATTATAGTATCATCAATTTTCCTGTACGGCGTTGAAATAAACTCCTTCAGATCTTCCAGTTTTCTATCCCCAAGCACAAAAATATTATTCTCATCGTAAAAATCATAATTTTTAACTTCAGAGTTATTTGTAATTAATTTTTTTTTCAGTCCGATCGATTCAAAGACACGGAACGACAGACCATTATGAACATTATTTACAAGATCCAGAATGGCTGTTGATTTTTTAATCGTGTCATAGTTTTCCTGAAAGTTAAGGGCTTTTCCAATATGATGAATTCCTGACTGTGGATTTTCCCGGATATACCTGCGTGAACTTCCCATTACGTTAATACTGGTTTTAAAATTGTTCTCTTTCAGATATAAAGAAATTTCTTTTAATTTCGGCATCCTGTTGTCAATATGGCTTCCAATAAAAAATACATCATTTTCCGAAACTGTATCGCAAGTAAGATCATAATCAAAATAGAAATTATTGATAAGTTTAAATTTACTGTTATAGCTTAGATCCTTTTTATCAAATACAAAGAAGTGATCAAAGTATTTTACCTTACTTTTAATATCAGGGTATCTATCAAGACCATCCCATTGATAAGCAATCATTTTTTTTGTTGATTGTTTAATCTTTTCAATTACATCATCATGCAGAAGATCTGGGCGTAACAGCAGTGCATAATCTGTTTTATCAGAAATCGTGGAAAGTATCTTATGATGAATAATCCTGTGGCTTTGCATTCTATTATGCTCAAGTACTCTTTTCTTGTAAGAACGGTCTTTTTTAAATATTTTACAGAGAGTATGCTTTATCCTATCTGAAAATGTAAGGCTTTTATAATCGTCAGAATAGGGTAAAAGATGAACCTGCATGCCTAAAAATTCCAGATTTTTCTTAAATGATTCAGGAAGTCCGAAATCGTTGGGAATAACGATAATAATGGATTTATTTTTTAAGAAAATATTTTCAGAACTCATTGTATTTTTCTTTTTTTACTAAAATAGTCTGCAAGAGTAAGAATAAAAAACCTTACCGGAAATTTATTCTTCATTTTTTTCCTGTGAAAATGAAATAGTTCTTTACATTGCTGAATAATTTCTTCTGAAATATCAGTGTGGATGTTTTCTGGTCGGGAAATAAGTTCCAGGTGCTTCTGATAACTTTCGCTCAGCCGCTTGAGAAATTTTTTGTACTGGGAAAATGTTTTTTGTCCGGAAAAAAGATCAAAGTGGCGGATGAGCTTTTTTCGCGTAGAATCTGTATTTTTATAACCTATACCCCCTACCTGCTGGTTATCGTGGACACGGTATCTGAGGAGCTGATCTTCTATGAACATAAATCCGTTTTCATGAGATGACACCAGAGCAATCCATTCATCATGATGAAAACCGCTTTTTTCAGGAATGGGAAGGATGTCCTTTCTGAGACTGCTCCTGAAAGCCATGCCTGCCCCGGTAGCAATATTTTCAATAAATGCAATGATATTAAAATAGTCCACTGTAATCCCGGCTTCCTGTAACAGTTTAGGTATGCTCCAGATTGTCAATTGATCAACCGGATTTCCATCATTATCAATGATGATCCCATTACTGCATATTGCCCTTATTAAAGGAAATTCATTAAAGTACTTAATGAATTTTTTTGTTTTTTCTTTTTCCCATATATCATCCTGGTCACAGAGGAAAATAATTTCGCCGGTACAGAGGGATATGGCTTTTTCAAAGTTTTTTACGCTTTTAAGATTTTTACCATTGATGTAAATTTTTACTGTTTCAGGATGTTTTTTCTGGTATTCCCGGAGGATAGCTTCTGTCTGATCTGTAGAACCGTCATCGCAGATAATAATCTCATTAACAGGTAAAGTCTGATCAAAAATAGAATCAAGCTGTGCTTTTAAAAAACGTTCGCCGTTATAGGTGCATAATGCTACGGAAATTTTCATGTATTCAGTTTAAAAACAGTATTTACCCAATGGTCCAGTGTATATTTCCGGTAAATGTCATCCGGAATTTTTTCGTAAGGCATTTCAAAGAAAGACCGCTCCAGATTGCTGCAGGTTTCGTTGAGTATCAGAATATTATTGGGATTGTAGAAGTCATAGCTTTTGATCAGTTCGTTATCGGTAATGATTTTCTTTTCTAATGCCATTGCTTCAAAAACCCTGAAGCTGAGGCCGTATTGCTGTTCACGGGTCAGGTCCAGGAGTACTCGGGATCTCCTGTAATATTCCGGAAGTTTTGTATGGCTTATTTTTTTGATGCTGAATACGATATGCAGGTTTTCTGGTACGGCAACAAAGAGATTTTTAAGCTGATGCTTCCATCCTTTTTTTCCGATCACCATGATGCGGAATTTCAACCGGAGCTCAAGCAGCCGCTTTGTCAGCCTCTTGATAAGGGCTATGCGCTTGTTGTCATAGGATGTGATATAAAAAAGATCGGTTTCCGGATGCTGGCTGCTGCAGGAAGTATAGGGAAGATAAATGTAATTGGTAATTTTTTCATAACCGTACTTGCTGATATCTGCGACATCGAAGGAAAATATTTTATCAAACAGGGCAAGCTTTTCTTTTTCTACCGGTACACGGTCCAGGCTGTCATAGAGGTAAGTAATGAGCCGGCCGGTATTTTTTCTGATAAATTCCAGTGTGGAAAGATCGAAAGTGTCGGGGTTCAGGATCAGAACCTGATCCTGATATCCCAAGTCCGTCAGCGAATCGGTTACGAATTTCTGTCGCTTTTCTTTTTTCAGGTTTTTGTTCAGGAAGACTTTACTTATGGCGTTGGCCGCCCGCTCACCGAATCCGGAGTGGGTAATATCACCGATTTTGATGTGGTGGGCATCGATGTTTTTCGTACGTAAGGCTTCGACAATGTATTGGTCGTATCCCCAAAAATCGAAACTGATTACACAAATTTTCATTCAGTCAGGTTTGATGTTTTTTTAATGATCGGTAGGTTTCGAAAACGCTCAGCGACTGCAGGTATGAGAGCTGGAAACCTTCTTTGCCGTCCAGGATCCCCAGGCGGAGGAGGTAAGCCTTCAGGAATTTCAATGTCGTTTTTACATATTGCATTACAAGACTGAATTTCCTGCCCTGTAAAGCCAGTTCCTGTCCTTTCAGGACTCCGTAATGAATCATTTTTTCCCTGTAAGACTCATAATCTGTAACGGAAAAATGCAGGAGTTTATTTTTCAGGCTTCCTGCGCTGCCTTTAATTTCCAGGGTTTCATGAACTTTTTTTCCTTTGATATAGCGGGCTTTCGATTTTCTGAACAGCCGGGCATTCTTATCCGTCTGCGTTCCGGAAAAGTGAATCGGCTTTCCTGCAAAATAAAATTTCCTATAGAAATAATACACATCTTTTTTCTGTGTTCCGTTGAGTACCCGGATGATTTCCCGTTTCAGGGGCGGAGTAATCCGCTCATCGCCATCCAGAAACAGGACCCAGTCATTTTTTGCTGCATCAAGGGCCAGATTTCGCTGTGTGGTAAAGTCCTCAAACTGGTGCAAGATGATTTTAACCTTCGGATGGGCCGCTGCAATTTCTACCGTCCTGTCGGTACTGAAAGAATCCACAATAATGATTTCCTCACAGAAATCGAAGCATTCCAGTACCTCCTTTATGTTTTTTTCTTCATTGTATGTTATGATTAAAGCACTTACATTGATCACAACCTTTTCTGTCATTCCAAATCAAATTTTTCTGTCCTAAAACAGTTTTAATCTTCCAAAGATAAGTTTTAATTTGAAATGAAGCATGGAATCTTTGCCCTTTATATCGATGCGGCATAATTCATAGGGGCTTTTTGAAGGGAAATAGTTGATTTTGTTGCCAATCCTTACAGCATAATCAATTCCTGACGATCTGAGTACGGAAAAGACTGCTTTTTTTTCAGGATCTTTCTTCGGGTATTTTCCATAGGGATAGGCGAGGACCCTGGAATAGGGAATATGCTCCCTGTCCAGAATCTGCCTGTTGGTGATGAGATCTTTTTCTATGAAGTCTGCAGAAACATTCCTGAAATTCTGATGTTCATGGCTGTGAAGGGCAATCTCAAAGTAGTTCCTGTCGAGATGACGGATGTCTTCAAAGGTCATCATCCGGTAATTTTTATAGCCGGCCTCGATATAGCGGGTCGGAATAAAAACAGTAGCCTTCAGATTGTATTTTTTAAGCAGGGCAGGAAGGTGCTCTCCGTTATTTTTATATCC
>NZ_CAJYMO010000227.1 GCF_913776365.1 uncultured Chryseobacterium sp.
CCAATCAGAAACTCAAGAGGCTGCTGCATATGTCTGCAATGGCAAGCATAAGATGCGATCAGGAAATAAAAGCTTATTTCAAAAGAAAAGTGGAAGAAGGGAAAAATAAAATGAGTGTTTTGAATGCTGTAAGAAATAAATTGGTGCATAGAATAATGGCTGTGATCATACGAAGACAACCATATTTAAAAAAAGAAGAATTTTTATCAATAAAAAACCTTGAAAACACTTGCACATTAACATAGAAATCTTTGCGAAATTCCAACATCCATCAGCAGTATCCATCCGGTATGATTGGCTAGAATATTCAGACCTTCTGTATGGGTATTTGCTTTCCCTTTCAGCTCTTTTTCTGAACATGAGAATGGCCAAAGCCGGTGTATATCCATATAAAATTCCCTGCTTATCCGGAAGTACCGGTCAAGCAGGGATGATCTTACATACCATTGGTTACGGACGTGCAGATTCGATAAAGTCAGCAGGGCCGGATAACCGCTATTTTTTTCCGGAAGATCGAACCTGCATGCGTGGCAGGTTACATTCCGGCTTTTCCGTAAATCTTCAGACCAAATCAGGTCGGATCAGATCAGATTAGTTAAGTTCATAATTCGCAATCACCATGCTCAGGATGAAATGAACATATTCCTGGTCGGCTTCCTTTCTGTTGATCAGCTTATTCTTGTAATCATACGACTGTAGGGTTTTGGATACTTTCTGATAGGTCTCGAACTGATCACCCTTTATTTTTACCCTTAGGTTTCCGGTCCTCGTATTGATCAGCTGGTCGTCCAGCGTACGGACTTTAAATAACGCTTCACATAATTTCGGATTAAAGTTCATTTTGCCCATATATCTTTCGACGATGTTTACCTTGAAAGAATCAAATATAATGGCATTGAAAACAATATTAGAGCCGCGCTCCTGCATATTGAGCTCAAGTTTATAATTCATTGACTGTAATTTTCTACAAATTTAATCAGAACATAAGGAACATCAAAATAAAAACACCCATATCATTCACCCGATTGCAATAAAATCTGATTTTTTGTGGCAAAACAGGGGGAGAACGATTTAAAACTGACGATAGAAACAGCTATTGAAAGGAAAACAGAATGTTTTATTTCTTTATTTAGGGAATAATAAAAGTTTTTCCCATGGGGCATGGTTCCCTGTAAGAGACAATAAAAATTTCTGAAGATAAGAGGGTGTATATGATGAAATGAAGGGTTTAGTTAAGATGAGATGAAATAAACAAGCCGTGCAACTGCTTGTAGCCTAGTGTTATTCTTTGTTACAAAGATTAAAAACAAAAATCCCCGGGTGTTGCCCGAGGATAAAAACTAATAACCATGAAAACTCAAATTAAACATGAGAATCGGTTGCAAATATACACAAATAACTCCACTTTTCTAATACAATTTATCTATCGTTTTGTAAGATAACATATCTTTTAGTCTATCAGAATGATAGGGTGGTAGGTCTTTTTATGGCTGAAAAGAAAATCTGCAGTTCCGGATCTTCTGTCGTATTTCATTTCATGGAGAGTAATAGAGTGCTGTGACTGTGTAATATAGCCTCCGGAATATAGAAAAGTACTCTTAATTTTTTAGTGAGAAGAGATATTTACCGTCTGATCTATCTGAATAAATTAAATATTAATTTACGGCAACAAAAAGAATGTCAGATCATTAAAGTTACAATAACAGCATAAAAAAATCCTCAGGTGTTGCCTGAGGATAAAAACTAATAACCATGAAAACTCAAATTAAACATGAGAATCAGGTGCAAATATACATAAATAACTCTACTTTCACAATATGATTTATCTATTGATGTAATATTTATTTTTACATAACAACCCATAGGCGGGGTAAGTCATAATCAATAGGCGTTATAAGAGCAGTCTGTACTTACAGATGTGCATTGAAAATTATCAGATAAGGAAAAGTCCGGCTGTCTTTTCATAAAAAAACAGGCCGCTTGACGGCCTGCTTTGTTTATCTGCTGCGATAAGTTTTATTATCATCTTCATCTTCATCTTCATCTTCATCTTCATCATCGTCGTAGTCTTCATCCTCCTCTTCATCATCGTAGTCTTCGTCGTCCCATTCATCGTCATCATCGTCATCATCATAATCTTCGTTGTCATTACTGCTATCGTCATCATCTTCTTCCGAAGCATTGAAATTGATGGAAGTTTCGGCAATGTCAGTTAGATCGCGGTCGGTCTGCTCTTCTTCGTCCAGGGTCGTCTGAAGAAGATCTGCCGCCTTGTAAAGTTCCAGCGTTTCAGCCAGTGCTACCAGTCCGCCGTAGGAAGCGATTTCATAATGTTCGACTTTCTGGGCAGCGATAATCAGGGCAGCATCCCTTGTCATTGTACCTTCTTCGGTTTCCTTGATGATATTTTCCCCTTCTTTTACAATACCGATAATGGCGTCGCATTTTTTTCCTTCCGCCTTTTCATCGATGGATTTAAAAACCTTTTCCAGTCTTGAAACTTGTTTCTGGGTCATCAGGTGGTGGTCTTCAAAGGCTTCCTGCAGTTCTTCGGTAGTCGCTGCTTTCTGCATTTTAGGCAATGCTTCCAGGATGTGTTTTTCGGCGAAATAGATATCCTTCAGGGCATCCAGGAAAAATTTATACAAAGGCCCTTCTTTGGCTGTTTCCAGGACAGCTGCTTTTTCAGTTGGCCGGGATTCCTGTTGCTCTTCAGGCTTGTTTTCCTCTTTTTTATCCTGTTCTGCTTTTTTATCCTGATCTGTCTTTTTAGCAGCTGCTTTAGGCCCCGGCTTCGCTTTGGCAGTAGGCGATTTTTTGGCTACGGTTCCTTTGGGTGTTGCAGCAGCGGTTTTGGCCGTTGCTCTTTTTTTCGGAAGCGGTGGCTGTTCTTCTCCCGGTTCAGGGCCGGCATTCAGAAGATCGGTAACCATTTTCTCTGTATTGTCGTCAGCTTTTGTTGTATTTGTTAAATTATTGGTGTCCATGATAATATAATGTGTAAGGTTAAGTAAGAAAAGCCGGCTCAGACAGCCGGCCTGTATGGTCTGTGGCTAGGAATTACGGCCTCTGCCGTTGCTTCTGCTTCCGAATCCGCCTCTCTTCTGAGAAGTGAATCTTCCATTCTCATCCCTCTGCTGGTTTCCGTTTCCTCCCGAATTTCTTCCGGAGCCGGATCTCGAAGAAGAACTGCTGGAGCTGGAACTTCTGCCATCACCGTTTCTGCTTCCTTTCGGTCTTCCCGGATTATCATGTCTTCTGTCGTAGTTATCGTTGCCGGATGAACGTCTTGAAGAAGATGAGCTGTTGGAGTTTGAGCTTCTGCCATCACCGTTTCTGCTTCCTCTCGGTCTTCCCGGATTGTCATGCCTTCTGTCGTAATTATCGCTGTTTGAGTTGGATGAACGTCTTGAAGATGAGCTATTGGAATTGGAGTTGGAGCTTCTGCCGTCGCCGTTTCTACTTCCCCTTGGTCTTCCCGGGTTATCATGTCTTCTGTCGTAATTATCGTTGTTTGAATTGGACGAACGTCTTGAAGAAGAGCTGCCGGAGTTGGAGCTTCTGCCGTCGCCGTTTCTGCTTCCTCTCGGTCTTCCCGGATTGTCATGCCTGTGATCGTAATCATCGTCATCATCTTCTTCGTCATCATAATCATCGTCGTCATAATCATCATCGTCGTCATCGTCGTAGTCGTCGTAGTCGTCATCGTCATAAGAATTGCTGTACTCATCATCATAGTCATCATCATCGTAATCATCGTCATCATACTCTTCATCTTCATAATAACGGTCTTCATCATCATAAAGATCGTCTTCACGGTCATAAGAACCGCCTCTTGAGTTGTTGGAATCTGAACTTCTGCCTGAAGTTCCGTTGGAAGAACCTGATCTTCCATAACCTGAATTTCTTCTCGTTGACATAATAATATTTTTATTGGTGTCCCAAAGCTTCAACAACAATTAAGCCGTGATTCTGAAAAATCAACCGGCAATGATTTAAAATTATGTTAAAAATCAGGAGATCCCGTTCCGTGAAATAATATAGATTTGCCGCTTTTTGTTGCAGCAAGTGTTTTCCAGGCCTCTTTGTCCTGCTGTATTTCCGGAGATAAGGTACCGTTGCTGTAAACAGGGTAAGCGCAGCTGATGGGGAAGACAGGATGTTCGTGTTCCTTATCTTACCAGACTGTTGATGTAATGTTCAAGATGTGTATATCCTGTCGGACTTATTGCTGCAGCGTCTGTTGCATCATCGGGATTCAGCTGGTTTGCAGTTTCCCGGCGGTCTGGGATGCCGTCTCCGTCCCGGTCCCTGCGTTTTGAAAGCCTCTCCCGGACTTCCGGTTGACCGCCGGCTTCGGCCTCCGTCCTGAAAATACGGCCTTTCCTGCCGAGACTTTTGAAATAACCGATGATCCTCCGGTCTACGGCATCCCGCCGTAAGGAGCATCCCGCCTCCGACATGACTTTCTTCCAGGCTTCACCGGCAGGTGTAATGGCAACATTGCTTCCCGGTATGACCGACGGCCGGCTGACCAATGTTGCGTTCTGCCTGTTAAAATCGGCATTGGTAACCAGGCGGCCGTTGACTTTGCCATCCCTGTTGAGGTCTGCATAATTGTCCCTGTGGTAAACGTGGTCGGTAGCGGTAAACATACTCAGGAACTCCTCCGAAGAACTCGGGCCGGCTATAAAATAATTGCCTATAAGGTCCTGGTAATGGTTTGTTGCAGAATGTCCCCCGACAAAAGCGCTTTTCCCCCAGTTATAGACCACGTTGTTGAGGTATTCGATCCGGGCTTTTGCTTTCGGGCTCCGGCTCTGGTTGCCTGTCCATAAACAGTGATGCACGGTGATATCCACCGGGTTTTCCAGCAGCGCCCCAAACCGCTGCGGGTCTATTCCCTCACCGATAAGGCAGTACTGAAGGGTAATCCTCCTGCTGTTTTTGATATGGAGATTATCCCAGCGGCCCCATTCGATGGATACATGGTCGAAAATGATATCCTGCAGGTCATCTGCAATTACGGTACAGCCTCCTCTGGGCATGCCGGTGCTGCCCCTGAACCTGATGTACCTGATAATGGTATTGCTGCTGAATGATATGCTGTTGCCGTACACTGTAATGCCGGTTCCCGGCGCAGTTTGTCCTGCAATCGTAATCTTGGGTGCAGCCACGATTTTTTCCCTGATCCTGATGACGCCGGCCACATCAAAGACTACCGTCCTGCCGGGCTGGCTTACCGCGTCCCTCAATGATCCCGGGCCGCTGTCGTTCAGGTGGGTCACATGGTATACGGTACCGCCGCGTCCGCCGGAAGCAAAACGTCCGAAGCCTTCCGCGCCGGGAAAAGCCGTTTGTTGTGCAAAGGCCGGGATGCCATAAAACAGGGACCATAATAAAAGCAAATGTAATTTCAGGGACATGCGGGATTTCGGTTTACGGCTAAATTAGCATGAACATCTCAACCGCGTATCCTGCACTCTCTGTATAGCCGGATCAGGTAATTTTTATTCCGGCTGGATAATGACATACCGTACCAGTGGAAATGCGGTCTTTACCGTATTGCGGATGCGCTGGACCGCCTCTGTGATTTCCTCCGTATCCAGATGGTCTCTGAAGTCGATGATCAGCACCAGTACGATCTCTTCCGGCGACTGGTATGTGGACAGGATGTTTTTTGTCTTCACCACCGCATCATCTTCTTCCGCCAGCAGGCTGATTTTTTTCCTGGTTTCCGGCGCGATCCCTTCACCCATCAGCAGGCTCCGGCTTTCCCTGGCGAGGATCAATGATACAAAAACAAGGATCATCCCCACAATAATCGACGCCACGCCATCCAGTTCCGGAATCCCGTATGCATGGCTGATTCCCATCAGGATCATCACGACCGTAAGGCCGGCCACTGCTGCGCCGTCTTCAAAAACGACCAGGAAGCTGGACGGGTCTTTACTTTTGATAATCGCATCCCACCAACGTATGCCATTGCGGGTTTTGTTGAATTCCTTAATGGAAATAATCAGAGACGTTCCTTCAAAAATCAGCGAAAGGATCAGGACAATATAGTTCCAGAACGGATCTTTCATGGCCTCGGGTTCCATTATATGCAGGATACCCTGGTAAACGGACAGGGCACCGCCCAGACCGAAGATCAGGATGGAAACCACGAAAGACCAGAAATACAGCTCTTTACCATATCCGAAAGGATGCGATTCATCCGGGGCTTTTTTACTCCTCCTGATTCCGTACAGCAGCAGGAGCTGGTTGGTCGTATCAACGGTGGAGTGGATCCCTTCCGAAATCATGGAAGAACTGTTCGTGAACGTTCCTGCGATGAACTTGGTGACGGCGATCAGCAGGTTAGCAGCTAGGGCACTGTAAATGGATTTGCGGTTATTGGCCATGGGTATTGATAAAATAGGAAATCTTCAGGTTAAAGGGTAAACATTGTATTCTCATCATCCATATTCACTGGGATATAAACCATTGCAGCGAATAGGATCAAAGGCTGCTGAACAGGTAGCCGATCAGAAAAATACTGATGGACATAATCAGGACCGTGACAATCAGGATCAGTGAATTATTCCCCGTAAAAGTATTCTCCATAATCCTTTTCCGGGTTTTCCTGTAGTTCAGGTAGGAAAGGAGTAGGATCACGACGCCGGCCGCCACAAGCACCAGTCCTGTTATGCCGGAATATTCTTTCCGGTAATGTACCAGCGGCTGCTCCGTGTTCAGCAAAACGATCTGTTTCAGGAAAAGGGAAAATTTCACCAGAATAAACCCAAAACCCATCAAGGCCACGGAAGTCCTTAGCCAGGCCAGGAAAGTCCGTTCGTTAGCCAGATGGTCGCTGGTTTTGTTACTTTCATTCGTCATTGCATGATTTTAATTTGTTCAGCGGTTGATGATCAGGTGCAATGCAAACTGCAATCCAACAATGTAATTCTCTACCCCAAATTTTATTTTCAGACCAATGGGAATAGAAAATCCGTTCCTGTTGATGCCCATTTAAAGAAATGGTCTACATTCCTTCCATTATATAATATTTCATGGTTGGCTTCAGCCAGAACCTATTAAAAAATACAGGCAGGCAAGATTCCGGCGGATCAGTAAAATATCGGAAATCCGGATAAATTTTGGCTAAAGCCGTTTTCCGGATTGCATTGGTGAGAATGGGTTTCAATCCATTCCTATTGATACATATAATAATCTAAATTCTAGATAAAATAGATAAAATTTTCATAGTCCGATTTTGAAATGGCTTTCATTCAATAGAAATGGGCTTCAGCCCATTTTATCATTTCATCAGATCAGCCTGTTGATCCGTCTTTTCCTTCTCATCCTGAACCAATGCAGCGCATGATCATGGGGGAGCCGGTAAAAATGTATTGTGCAGGCAGATATCTTTGCTTAATTTCATGCCATGGACTTCAGGGTTCCGTATTCCGGAAGCGCAACGGATCCCGGCAACAGTTCCCGTATCGGAATTGCTGTCATACAGGAGTTTTAAGGCTGATCGGCAGATGGTGAGCCCGCTGCAAAAGTCTTTAATAAAAATAAAATAACCTGCTCAATTCATACCCTATGCCTGAAACAGAAATCAACTTTACCGATCCCGTTGCGGATCTTAACAGCTGGCCCGCGATGAAAACCGGCTGGCACATCATCTTCCCGGATGGCAAGCCCACCCTGGAAGTCCGTTTTCTTTTTAACACGGTTGAGTACTTCGGCCTCCTGAAAGTTAAGGTGCAAGACCTTGAAAACAGGATACTGACCGCTGTCTATACCTTGCCACCGGATCCTGATGCTGCGGTCGACAAAGCCTGTTATTCTTTTGATGCAAACATCAGCATCCTCGGCATTACGCTGAATGACGATAACAGGTCGGTTGATATTGCGGTTGGCAATATACCGCAGAATGCCCCTGTTACCCTGTCGGTCAATGAAATGAAATTTCCCGGAACAGAGGAAGGGTATTCCGGTTCGGCGGCCTTTTCCACAAATGCGGAATACAAAGGGGATTCTTCAATGAGCATTAAAGCAACCGCCGGCAAGGATCTGTACGGAAAAGTTTTAAAAATTACTGATCCTGAGCAAAAGGCAAAGCTTATGCTAAAATCGGGGCTGTTTCCGGAGACTGCTTTTATGCTGAATGATAAAGATTTTGATCTTTGGCTTAAAAATATTTTCGCTTTTCTGGAAGCCTTATCAGAGGAGAATTCCGTGGCAGATATGCCTGTAGGGATGCATCAGCTCCGCTTTACGGTAGATCCCGCTGCCGTATGCAAAGATGCGGTTTCCGGGCTTTTCCTGATCCCTTATCCGGAAGGCGGGCGGACGCCTGATTTAGCAGATAGAGCGATGGGTATTCCGCTCTTACCAGGTTCTCCGGAGGGAGATCCCGGCTATACCGAATTTGTGGAACAGCTCGAGAGCATATTTCCGCCTGAAGAGGAAGTGAGGGTGGCTTTTGAAAAGGGCAGTGGTGAAAAACCGGATATTGAAAATGTGCCTGCCTGGGCGGTGCGTCTTGCCGCAAAGGAAGCTTCCGCATCTGCCGTTGCCTACCGGATGGAAGATCAGGATACGGCCGTTCTGTTTGCGCCCAGACCGGTCTTTACGAGCCTGCTCAGCAAAGAGAATATTCCGGCTCCCGTCTTTCATCCTGCCACCGGGCTGGATTTCAGCGACGGGCGCACAATGGTGTATAAAGATGTCGATCTGAACCTGTGGTTCAGGGAATTCTTTAAACATTTCGATTCCCTTGCGGATCCTGCCTACGAGGAATGGCTGAAACTGAAAGAGGACGGTACGGATCAGGGAATGACATTCGGGGAAAAGCTGGAAAGTCAGCGGCTAAGGCTGGCAGGGCTTCTTAAAACCCTGCTGGTCACGGTTTCTGAGGGCGAAACGGCCGCTGCCGGAGAAATTCAGGAGCATTTCAGCAAATGGGTATCCGGAAAGCTTTCCCTTTTCTATGAGCTGAAATCAGTTGTACCGCTTAAATCAGCAGTCAATCCGAACAATCTTGCCACAGGGCATCTTTCGGGTCAGCTTATTCCGGATTCCTGGGAAGGCAACGGAATCCCTGCCATCAGAACGGCTGTTACGGATCTTCCGCTGCACAAGGGCGGATCTGCCAATCTGTATATGATGCTGTATGCCCCGGCGGAAACACCGGAAAACAGCCTCCGGCTTCCGGTTTCTCCGGAACTTTCCTATCAGGCCGTTTCGGTGGAGGACTGCAGGATCAGGCAGGGAACTACGGAAACACCGCCGGTATCGTTTGGATTCTTTACAGGGGACCATCCGTTATTTTCGGTGCGGAAACTTACCGGTGCGCCCACACAGGTACCGCTTCCCTTACATCAAAATCCGGTAACCCCGGTAATTTTTTCACCGGCAGGGAATCTGACGGATCCCGGAGACAACTTCCCGTCCGGTCTCCTGCAATGGGACTTCCGGTTTTCTTATGATCACCAGAACCTGCAAGACAAGGTGTACTTCACTGTTTATGACCATCAGCATGAATCCGTTGAAAGTGAGGCCGGGCAGCAGAACTTCAGTGCCTTTGATGAACTGGCTCAGTTACTATACCTTCTTCCTCAGTTTCAGGAAGCCTTTCAAAAACTTACCCTCACCACGCCCGGCAGTACGCCTGCTGCCATTCCCGGGGCACAAACATTGCTGAAAACCTATACCGGAATGACGGACCGGTTCATCAGCCGCATTTCCGTTGACGAATGGCAGGGAGGCCATCCGGACGGCAGGAAGCATGAAGATCCGGAAGGCCTGTTTTCCTTTACGATTAAAGAGGATGTGGCCCGGATAGACCATACGGATGATGCCCTGATCATGCTGATCGGAATGTCAGATAAAGCAGCTGCCCTGTACGGACGTCCCGAAATACAGATCGAGGGATATGAAACCAGGTGTTTCAACAACCCGGAAACCCTGCCGGAAACCGAGGCTTATTATTTTACCCGGAACGGCCGGCCGTTATCCTCTACAGAAGCCGGAAACAATGGGATCCGGTCCCGGACCATTGCATTAAAGGGAATGAATATCATAGACAGGAATACGGTGTCCGTGTCAGCGTTCATCAAAAGAAATGAGGAACTGCTTCCCGGTAAACCCGTAAATCAGGGGTTTGTCATGAAGAGTCCAACACATATCCTGCCTGCTTTTTTTATGGAGGTTATGCATCACGACGCTGTTGATATCACCTCCTTTGCTCCTGCCGGTCACCGTACCTATCCGCTGCAGCAGTACCTGAGCTTCCTGTTCAGCTGGCTCCTGCAGAAAAATAAGGAGGCGGAACTGAATTTCAGCATGGCTGTCAACTATGAGTATACACTGGCCGGTACCGGAATACCTTTGCAGCTCCCGGTATTGCTGGTTCCTGATACCGTATTAACTGATCCCGCCAACCGGAATGCTGCAGATCCCGAAATTGCCGTATCGCTGGCGGCATCTGTCAATACATGGTTACAGACCCATATTCCGGATCAGGAAAATGCCACCCTGATAATGGACCTGTCGCTATATCGAAACGGCGGTCCGAAGCAACCGCTGTTCAGGTTATCCCGACTGTTTCTTAGAATGGAAGATCTTAAACCATAAGTATTCCCCAAAACCAAAAGCTGTCCGGAAAGACAGCTTTTCGGTTTTCAAGAGGAAGGCCTTCATCTTGGCATTTTTGGAGAGGGTGTTTTCATGAGGCTGGTTTTCATCATCCTGAGGGTATTCAGATCCCTCTGGTGTTTTTGATACGATGATTTTTTTAATGCAAAGTTGAATGGTCATTGCGCCTGTTTTTAAGGAAGCAAAGCGGCAGAGCCGGTGATAATGCGCACGGCTTATGAGGACTCTTCATCAGATCAGCCTGCTGATCCAGCTTGCTTTCTTATGCTGGGCATCAGGAGAAATAAACTTTGCGTTTACAATATAGGAGTGACAGTTCTTGGAATCCGCATCCATTTCGGCTGAAGCCGGTCTCTCTGTTGCATCGGTGGGAACGGGTTGAAACCCGTTCCTATTGATTCCCATTCAATACAAACGGACTTCAGTCCATTTATCATTTATAGTGTAACTCCGGCTCCGCTCCGCCACCGGATTGGATTAAGCTGAGCAAAAAAAATCGTAGATTTTTAAAACTTCTGTATGCTCTTCTTCACATAGCGAGTAAGCTTTTCTGCAGTATGCATGTCTTTTGTGACTTTTGACTGCGTCGAACCTCCGGTTTGTGGTTACCCTTCAGCAGGCCGGGGCTTCGAGTGCCTCAGCCACCTCAGTTGAGCTAACTAACTACCTGAAAAATCTTTGATTTTTCATCTGATGTGTTCTGAAATATACGCACCACAAACCTCTAAAATCTCATGTGACTCATGTGTTACTCTTCTGCACGTTGTAACTCCGGCTCCGCTCCGCCACCGGATTGGATTAAGCTGAGCAAAAAAAATCGTAGATTTTTAAAACTTCTGTGCGCTCTTCTTCACATAGCGAGTAAGCTTTTCTGCAGTATGCATATCTTTTGTGACTTTTGTGGTTAACACTAAGTAGGTTGTGGCTGTGGTTTCGGCTACTCTCCGCCACCGGATTGAGTAAGTTCATCAATAAAAATCTTTGATTTTTAATCTGATGTGTTCTGAAATATACGCAGCACAAACCTCTACAATCTTATGTGACTTATGTGTTAATCCTCAGCAGTCCGGGGCTTCGGATATTTCAGCTAACCTCAGTTGAGTTAAGCCAACCACCTGAAAAATCTTTGATTTTTCATCTGATGTGTTCTGAAATACACGCAGCACAAACCTCTACAATCTCATGTGACTCATGTGTTACTCTTCTTCACTTTGTGACTCCGGCTCCGCTCCGCCACCGGATTGGATTAAGTTAAGCAAAAAAAAATCTTAGATTTTTAAAACTTCTGTGCGCTCTTTTTCACATAGCCAGTAAGCTTTTTCTGCAATATGCATGTCTTTTGTGACTTTTGTGGTTAACCCTCAGAAGGCCAGGCTTCGAGTGCCTCAGCCACCTAAGTTGAGCTAACTAACTACCTGAAAAATCTTTGATTTTTCATCTGATGTGTTCTGAAATATACGCACCACAAACCTCTAAAATCTCATGTTACTCATGTGTTACTCTTCTGCACGTTGTAATTCCGGCTCCGCTCCGCCACCGGATTGGATTAAGCTGAGCAGTAAAAATCTTTGATTTTTAAAACTTCTGTGCGCTCTTTTTCATATAGCGAGTAAGCTTTTTCTGCAGTATACATGTCTTTTGTGACTTTTGTGGTTAACCCTCATTAGGCCGGGGCTTCGAGTGCCTCAGCCACCTCAGTTGAGTTAAGTCAACACCCTGAAAAATCTTTGATTTTTCATCTGATGTGTTCTGAAATATACGCACCACAAACCTCTGAAATCTCATGTGACTCATGTGTTACTCTTCTGCACGTTGTAACTCCGGCTCCGCTCCGTCACCGGATTGGATTAAGCTGAGCAAAAAAAATCTTAGATTTTTAAAACTTCTGTGTGCTCTTTTTCACATAGCGAGTAAGCTTTTCTGCAGTACGCATATCTTTTGTGACTTTTGTGGTTAACACTAAATAGGTTGTGGCTGTGGTTTCGGCTACTCTCCGCCACCGGATTGAGTAAGTTCAGCAATAAAAATCTTCGATTTTTAATCTGATGTGTTCTAAGATAAACGCAACACAAACCTCTAAAATCTTATGTGACTTATGTGTTAATCCTCAGCAGGCCAGTGTTTCGGGTATTTAGTGCCCTCAGTTGAGCTAAGCCAAGCACCTGAAAAATCTTCGATTTTTAATCTGATGTGTTCTAAGATATACGCAGCACAAACCTCTACAATCTTATGTGACTCATGTGTTAATCCTCAGCAGGCCAGTTTTTCGGGTATTTCAGCCCCCTCAGTTGAGCTAAGCCAACCACCTGAAAAATCTTCGATTTTTAATCTGATGTGTTCTGAAATATACGCAGCACAAACCTCTACAATCTTATGTGACTCATGTGTTAATCCTCAGCAGGCCAGTGTTTCGGGTATTTCAGCCCCCTCAGTTGAGCTAAGCCAACCACCTGAAAAATCTTCGATTTTTAATCTGATGTGTTCTGAAATATACGCAACACAAACCTCTACAATCTCATGTGACTCATGCGTTAATCCTCTGCCGTTACGAAGCACCCCTTCCCGAAGGCGGATACCCGAATTTCTGTTTAAAGGCATACGAAAAATGCGACAGGCTCCGGAAGCCCACTTCAAGATACACCTCCGAGGCTTTCCGGTTTTTGGTACTGATGAGGTAGCGGGCCTGGTCCAGCCTTTTTTCCTGCAGCCACTGCCGGGGTGCCGAGCCGAAGACCTGCCGGAAATCCCTTTTGAAGGCCGACAGGCTGCGGCCGGTCAGCTGTGCGAACTGTTCCACGGGAATATTGAATTGGAAATGGTTCAGCATAAACTTTTCGAGGTCGATTTTATGCGGTGCTGAAAAGTCGAACAGGAAGTTCCGAAGTTCCGGCATGGCCCGGAGGAGCAGGAGGATCGCTTCTTTCACTTTCAGAAGGCCCAGCGCATCGGTGGTTTCAGTTCCGGCATGGCGGGCGTACGGAACCACCGACCGGAAATAGCCTTTCAGGTAATCATTGACGGGGATTTCCCGGTTGCGCGGACCCGGACAGGGACCATCGGGTTCCAGGCCTTCTTCCAGCGCGATGGTGCGCAGCAGGTCTTCCTGCAGGGAAATGACGATGGTTTCATAGGGTGCGCCCGGCGGCGGAACCTTGGTCATGGTGCCCACCTGGTTTTTCCCGATCAGCAGCAGCTGCCCGCCGTTGATGGTAATGGTCTGGCCGGGAGTTTCCAGCGTGAACTGTCCTGAAACCTGGTAGATCAGGGTAGGGTGGTTCCACAGGGAAACCTTCTCCCGCCGCACCGCCGAAAGGTAGGAATAGAAAATAACGCCTGGCCATATCTCTTCCGGACTGTCCGTCATAGCATGTGATGTTATATTATATGGTAGTATATCGTGTCCTGTCATTTACCGTTGCAGATAGGTGTCGCCCCGGATCTCACCGATGGCAAATGCCTGGTCCAGCAGTGCCAGTTCCTCGGGGGTGAAGGTCATCTGAACCGCTGCGATATTCTCCGGCAGCCTCGACGGCCGGCTCATGCTCACCAGCGGCATGATGTTAGGACTCTGGTTTTTCACCCAGGCAATGGCCAGCTGTGCTGCGGTGCAGTCTTTCTGTTCTGCCAGCTGTTTCAGGAGTTCCGCTTTTTCCAGGTTGTGGACCAGGTTCTCGCCCCGGAACCGGGAAAAGGCGTTGCGGTAATCATCTGACGGCAGCGGAGCCTTTAGGGTGCCGGTCAGCAGTCCTTCGGCGGTGTTAGCGAAGGCGACTACACCGATGCCCAGTTCTTCCGCTACAGGCAGCAGGTCTTTCTCGATCTGGCGGTCGGCCAGGGAATAGGCGATTTCCAAAGCGCTGATCGGGTGGATGTCATTGGCCTTACGGAGCTGATCAGCGGTAATTTCCGAAACGCCGATGTATTTTACTTTTCCTTCCTGTACGAGATCGGCCACGGTACCGATGATATCTTCGATGGGGACACTGCCGTCCATCCGGCTCGGCTGGTAAAGGTCGATCGTATCGGTTCCGAGCCGGGTGAGGGAATAATTGATGAAATTCTTAATGGAAAGTGGCCGGAGGTCCATCCCGAGCGGCTGCCCGTTGTGGAAGACCGCTCCGAATTTCACGCTGATAAACGCTTCGTCCCTTCTGCCCTTGATGGCTTTCCCGATCAGCAGCTCATTATGCCCGGCCCCGTAAAAGTCGCCGGTGTTCAGAAAACGGATGCCGTTGTCTAGTGCCTGTTGTATCGTGGCTATACCTTCCGCCTCATCCGGCACCGGTCCGCCCCAGATCGAAGACATCCGCATGCAGCCCAGCCCAAGCCCCGCTACCCACGGACCCTCCTGTCCCAATTGTATTTTTGTGATCTTGTTCATCCCCCAAAGGTAAGGGGTTTTGAAGAAAGTTGGTTTCGTGAGTGGCCCAGGTTTTTTTGGTGGGTGGGCCATAGTATTTATGAGACTATAAACCTTTATATAGAAGTATTTCAAGAAGTTAATTTATAGTACGTTGAATTGTAATAGATTGTGTTTATAAGTGAATTTTAAGTCGATTCTCTCGATATATTTCCCTAAATTTGACATGAAATTTACTTGGAAAAGTATTGCCAAATTGAAGAAAATGCAGCAAATTAAAAGCAAAAAAATAGAAGGAATTATTGATCAGATTATTGATCAATATGCATATGCAGACAGATCAGAAAGACCATGGGTAATTGGATTCAGTGGTGGAAAAGATTCAACAGTTTTATTAATGTTAGTATGGATTGCTTTACAAAGGGTTAGAGAACAATTACCTTATCCTTTTCAGTTGAAAAGAAAGGTTTATGTAGTTTGCAATGATACTATGGTTGAAAATCCTATACTTGCAGATTACGTTCAAAACGTACTTAAAAAAATAGACGAAGAAGCAAGAAATCAAGATTTGCCTATTTTTGTCAAAAGAACAACTCCAAAATTGGAAGAAACTTTTTGGATTAATGTAATTGGCAAGGGATATCCTGTACCAAACAATTCTTTTAGATGGTGTACTGATAAATTAAAGATCAGACCTACTTCCAGTTTTCTGTTGGATCAGGTTGATGAAATGGGAGAGGCAATTGTACTTTTAGGAACACGTTACGATGAAAGTGCGACCAGAGAAAGGTCAATCAGAAAGCATGAAGTAACAGGAAGAAGACTTTCAAAACATACCACTTCACCCAATACTTATACTTATGCTCCTATCAAGGAGATGAGAATGGAAGAAGTTTGGTATGTTATCAATACTGTTCCGTCTCCTTGGGGATTTGATAATTCTATTCTTTTTCAAATTTATTCGGATGCAAGTGCTGATGATTATGAATGTCCTACAGTAGTTACAGATAAACAGCATACATCATGCGGTCAAAGTCGATTTGGATGTTGGACCTGTACTGTTGTTAAAAATGATAAATCCATGAATGCTTTGGTAAATAATGGGAGAAACTGGATGCAGCCATTATTAGATTTTAGAAACAGGTTAGTAGAAAACCGTAATCTTTCTGAAAATAGAATGGATACAAGAAGAAATGGGCAAATTGCAATAAATGAAGATGGTGGTAATAATGGGACCTATAACATCATGTATCGAAAGGAAATCTTAAGAGATTTATTGAAAGTACAAAAAGAAATACAAAAAGAAAGACCTGATATCACACTTATTAACAATCAAGAATTAATTGCCATTCAGGTTATCTGGAACAGAGATCTGTTTTTTGATCATACTGTTGGGAATATCTACAAGGAAATATATGGTAGAGAAATTAGTACCAATAATATAAAAACACTAGATCATACTGAAAAAAGAATTATTCGGGAAGTTTGTGAAGATGATATGAAGTATTATGATCTGATAGATAATTTAATTTCATTACAGGAAACAAAAACTTTATTAATATCAAAATATGGATTGCATAATGATATTGAAAGGAGAATTGAAAAATTTGCAGTGTTAGAAAAGAATTTATAATGAAAATTAGTAGAATAAAGTTTAATAATTTTAGAATATATAAGGGTGAAAATGAAATTGATCTTTCATCTATTAATTCTTTAAAAAACATTAATATTATTGCCGGTAAAAATGGTTTTGGAAAAACTACTTTTTTAACATCATTAATTTGGTGTTTTTACGGTAAAATGATGGTTGAGGTCGAAGAAAAATATAAAAGGGATGTACGAACAGTGGGAGGATATGAAGATTTTCTATTGACTTTAATTAACCGAGATGTAAAAGTAGATTATGAAATAAACCAGCAGATCAATCCACTCATGTCGGTCGAGATCGAATTAAGAGATCTCAAAATTCCTTCAATGCCTTGTGAATCCGTTGTAATCAAACGGTCATTTAATGTCAAATATAAAAATGAAGAAATTAAAGTATTGATTGATGGTATTGAAAATGAACTGACAAAAGAGGTTGGATATGAAGTTTTTATTAATGACTTTATATTACCTAGAGAAATTGCTAAATTCTTTTTCTTTGATGCAGAAAAAATTGTTACACTTGCTGAAGCTAAATCCAGATCAGAACTAAAAAATTTGAGTAAAGCATATTCAGAAGTTCTGGGAATAAAGAAGTATGAAGACTTAAGAAAGAATTTAGAAACTTTATTAGCAAAGCTCCGTAGAAACGGAGCCAATCCGAATGAGCAGGAAAAATTACAGCAATATATAAACATAGAATCTGAATTAGAACAGCTTATAAAAATATCTGAGGATAAAAAACTGCAGATAGAAAAAGATATTTTATCAAATATTCAACAAAGTGAGAGTCTGCAGGAAAAGTTAGTGAGAGAAGGTAATGGGATTACTGTTGAAGAACTAAACGCACTAAAAGATGAGCAAAAAATTCTAAAAATACAGTCTGATGAAATAAAAGGTCGATTAAAAAAAATGCTGGATATTGTGCCTATCGTAATTGCGGGAAAAAAGCTCATTGAATTAGATAGACAAATTGATTTTGAACAGTCCATAAATAATAAGGCCCAGGTAGATTTGACATCAGATATAAAACTTTACCAATCAATTATAATAAGATTGGAAGAACTAGGTATACAAAGTGATAAGGGAAAAAAAATTTTAGAGACCATTCAAAATACAGTTAATACTTTTAATATTTCTTATTCTGATAATCAACATAAAGTTCTGTTAGATTTTTTACCGGAACAAATTAGAGAAATAAAAGCTGTTATTGATAATATTAGAGGCGGCTTTAATTTACAATTTCAGAATATTGTCAGAGAAGAGAAAACGAATCGTCTTTCAATCTCAAGAATAGTACAAAAAATTAAGCAGTCCGAGGCTAGAAAAGATAATGCTGTTGCTGAAAAGCTACGAGAAGAAAAAGCAAAAATCGATCAGAGAATACTGGTTCTTTCTGAAGAGAAAGGAGTTTTAACACAAGAATTGAATGATTTGGAGTTAAGGCTAACAAATAACCGTAAGCAGCTTTCACAACTTGAGAAAAACTTCAGACTGATTGAAACTGATTTGGCAAAAAGCAAAGTAACTGAAAATTTATTAGAGAAAATAAATAAGATCATCACAAAAATTAAAGAAGATAAAAAATATTCTTTACAAAAATCAGTGCTTTTAGGTTTACAGAAGCTGATGCATAAAAATAACTTTATCAAAAACGTTAGGGTAAATGTTCATGATGATATTATGGATATTGATCTATTGGATATGAGTAACAATATAATTGATAAAGAATCTCTTTCCAAAGGAGAGCAGCAGTTATATGCGACTGCACTTCTTAAGGCTTTAGTTGATGAATCAGGTATTCAATTTCCTGTTTTTATTGATAGTCCATTGCAGAAATTTGACAAATTCCATTCAGAAAATATTATTAAAGAATTTTATCCTTCCATTTCAGAACAAGTTGTGCTTTTCCCATTGTTGGAAAAAGAATTGTCTGAGATTGAATATGAACATCTTAAGCCATCATTGAATAAAGTGTACATGATAGGAAATTCTCAAGGAGCTTCATCATTGAAATCTTATAAGATAGATCAATTATTTAATGAATTCAAAAAAGATATAAGCCATGTTCAATCAAATTAGAACCAGCAGAGAAAATAAGGAAATTGTAGCTCAGCTTACTAGAAAATTGAATCTGGGTACTGAAAATATTATTGCACGTATGGCTTTTTCATATTCTATATCTCAAGATAGGAAATTGAATTTGAACGATCAATTAGATTCTGGAGGTAAAGAGTACTCTAGATCAGTTCTGTTCGGAGATTATGATGATATATATATTGGATTATTATGTACGCATTATAGTATTTATAAGACTGATAAGGACTTGGGTAGGTATATTAAATTACATATTGATGATGGCTTACAACTGATTAATGAGGAATTGCATAAAGTAAATAATATTGATGGTTTTGATTTTTTAGTTGAATTAATTTCTTATAATCTTGGCAATTAATATTATTGTTTAAATATGATTGACGAAACAAATTCAGCGATCTATTTAGGGCTTTCATAATTTTTTTGTTGAGTCGAGCTGTAATAGGTTATAAAGATAAATATTCTCCATACGTAAAATTTGTGATGGAAGATTTATTAAATGCAATGTTTTTATGTAAGCTATTAGTAACAAAGTGAAAGAAGACAAAATTCTTACAGCTATCAAGAGGAATTAAAAGTTGAAAATAAAGAACTGTGTGTGTGATAATTAACAATAATATGTGTCTGATGAAGAAAGATAATTAATAATATTTTTAATAGAAATGAATTTAATAAAAAAGGGAATCACACTTTTTTTATTAAATTCATTTACGTCTTGATTTTACTAAAAAATTACTCTATTAATCTTAAAATTTCTCTTTTGTCATTTTCATTTTCAATCTGCTCTATTGATTTTAGTTTAGTTAAAATGAAAATAACATTTCGCATTCTAGTTTTACCTATACCTGAAGCCTGAAAGTAGTTATTTGCAAAATCAACTTCAGATATTGAATCAATAATATCTGCGTTTAACTCTTTATTTTGTTTCAGAGATTCCCTCAAAAGATCGAATAATACTTGGATTCCTATAGTTTTTTTTAAATAAGAATTATTATTCGTTTTCAGCCAAATTTTATCGCTAATAATTCTAAAGAAATTTGAGATAACCTTTTCAATATAATCATCTTTATAATTTAAAAATTCATTTCTTAATGGACTAGTATCTTTTAAATTCTTAAGCATCTTTCTATCTCTTCCATAAAAAATTTTTTTATTCATCATTTCGATCCTATCTCGTTTGTAATTTGAAGTAAATAAACTTAATATTCCCTCAATCATAGCTGATGTAGAAATTAGCCAATTTGATTTATTTATTTGTACAAAATCTTCATTGTCATAAATTGGAGCTAATTTTATCAATGAATATAGAGGAGATGTTATATCAAAATTTAATTTTCGTGCTATATTGGCAGCAAGTTTTTCCGGAGTCCAGGATTCTTTTTCTTCTTTCTCAATAAAATAGCCAAACTGTTCTAAGGCTAAGCTTTTATCAACTTTCTTTTGGTTCCCATTTATAGTTGCAAAAAGATAAGCCTGGTAGGGATTTGGTAAATCAAAAAATATTGAACATAATAATTCCATATCTAATCTTGACTTATTTTTAATATAGTCAAATCCATTAAGTCTATGTTGTCCATCAATAATTGAGGCAGATTTTATATTTTTAGGAAATTCTACAAAATATTCATCATCATCCTTCTTTAACTCCCAACGATTATCAGTTTCTTGAATTATAGTACCATCCTCATTATTGTTAACTGAGAGAATTATACTGTTTGGAAAAGTCATCTCAGCAGTATCAATATATTTTCCAATTTCACTAAGTCTCTTTTCATTTATTGGTCTTTGATTGCCTTTTAAAGTTCCATCTTCAGATAAATATGTTAAAGGTTCTGAGAACGATATTTTCTTTAAAATACTTGCTTTTAAACTGATCACAAAAAAATCTCCAAGTGGTTGAGAAATTTTTAAAGCTCTTAATCTTATTTTTTCCATTTTATCAAATTTAATTACCTAATGAACCAGTACCAAAGTTTTCATCTTTGTTTGCAATAAACCACATTCTCCATGAAATCAGACATCCAATGCAACTTAAAAAAATTGGAAGCCAATAGCTACAAAATTTTGATTCAAGTGTTATTATATAATTTATAACTAGTACAAAAACTATTGACCCAATTATGAAACCGATATGGTCAAATAGTTTGCTTTTAAAACTTTCAGAGCCGTCAGATGAATGTATTATTATTGTGTATATAGATGTAATGAGTATGGAAATCGAATAAGTTACAATATTAAATACAGTTTCCTCTAAAATGAGAATGTTATTACTTTTCTGAAATATTCTAACAATTATCGGCATATAGATCCCTAACATTCCGAAGAAAATTATTGCCCAGAAGAAATATTTATTTTTTATTGTGTTATTCATTAAAATTTAATTTTTTGTGTTTAACAACTCCCAAAAAGCTTTGTCTCTTATCACCATCGGATCAGACCCGGCAAGATTTACAATGCTTTGATGTTTTTCAAGACCTTTTATTAGATTGATTAAATTTTCTTTTTTTACTTTATTGTCTAAAGCAAATAGTGATTCAACTTCTTTAATCTTAATTTCATTTACTCTGTGAATCACCCAGGTTAATATGTAATTAGAGTATTCATTTTCTCCAGTAGCAAAATGATTCAAGAATTGGGTTGAGAGAACCGTACCTACTCCGAATTCACGTCCTTCTTTCAATATTTTTTTTAGTGATTGAAAATTCTTACTTAAAAAATTATCCGCTTCATCTACTAAAATAATTTTGCGTAATTGTCGTAGATTTTGATCAATTACGCTGTGTCCGTGCCGTTGCATTTGTGTATAAAAGGCATCTAATGTAATGGCTACAATTAAGTTTTGAATAGATTCATCATATCCAGATAGATTAATAACAACAACACCATCAATAAGAGAATAGAGCGATTGTGTTTTGGCAGGGTCTGATTCGAAAATTTCAAAATCAGACAAATTTGAAATAGCAGCATATAAACTATCTTGGGAAGCTTCCGGATTCTCGAGATAAATATTACATACATCACCTAAAGTAGGTGGAGTTTTTGACCATGTTTCTCTTTTTCCTCTTTCTATACCTTTGTTTTCATAAGCATTGACTATAATATCCCTCAACTTTTGTCTCTGTATAGTTCCGAGATTAAATGCATTAGCAATCGTTTCTTTAATATCATTTGCCGTATGCAATGGTAGCATTGGTTTGGACTGGGGTGTAGTGTCAAGAGCTAAAGGATTGTATGGTAATTGATGTGGTTCAAAAACTTTTGCATCGGTCGCTTTCACAAAATCATCTTTGATGTAATCCCCTTTGTAATCGAAAATCAGAATACCCAGTTTGTCATCCCCAGGATTTTGAGCAGTATTATGATAAATTTGTGCAATTAATGACTTTGTAAATTGCGTCTTACCAGTTCCCATGGTTCCAATAATTCCTGTATTGGTATGCATAACCTTGTCAGAATTATTCGGTTCCCAAATGACAGGTCGCTGTGTATTCAAATCGGTTCCAAAAACTATTTTCATTCCGGTACCTGAAAATCTTTCTTTTGGTTTTTCCAAAATTATTTCCTCAGAAACAAAATGTTCATCCGGCTCATTGTTTTCGATTTCGGGTGCTATTTCATCTGACTCTATTGATGTTTCTAAATTAGTATTACAAATGTATCTCGAAATCAATAATTTAGAAGTATCAATAGTAGTGGTTGTATGATGAAATAATTCAATAAGCTCGTCAACTGATTTAACAAGGAAATTGTAACCATCTTGTTCCATAAGATTAACTTCCATACAGTTTTCAGAAGTATTCAATTTACGTGTAATGGTATCGTTCCCAAAATAAATTAAGCCGAAATCTCCGATAATTGGCTTTAGTGACCTAGAAATGGTGAATTGATTATTCAATAATTCTGTTCTATAATCATTCAGAATAACATCCCATTTTTGATTTTCCCATATTTGAAATAATTTCATTTTTTCAGCACTGGCCAACACCAATTTAGCAAAGAAATTTTTGTAAAATTCAGCAATAAAACCGTCTTTAGATAAATGATCGTAAATTAGTTCAGCCGTTTTCTTTCCCTGTATCCTTCCTTTATTAACAATATTCAAACCTCCGATTTTCAATTCAACAGGATAAAAATACATTTCTAATTTCTCCTGTTTTTTCTCAAGACCAATCAACAGGAGATCATCACTGTATGATCCACCTGCACCTAAATTTTTTGTAGAAAAAAGACCTTCTTCTTTTGTAAGACCGGCATTTCCTGAAACTCGTAAAATCTCCTCCAATGAAATTGGAACCCAGATTATACATGGATTATGTAAAAAGGTTAATGCCGTTTTAGCACCTGATAATAAACTCAATTTCTCTTTTGGAAAATGACTTTTTTGGCGTACCAACCCTAATAACCAGTCTCCATTAATTGCGTTGAAAAAGTTGATAATAGGTATGGTGTCTGTTTGTGGGGTAAACGAAACTTTGTGCTTTTCAAGAAATTCCTGAACAACAAATGCATATTGCTCCGTTTTTCTGCTTACCGTAATTGCATCGTAGCCACTTGAATTGGTGTATTGATCGCTATAATGCACAATTACTAAGTCTGACTGATCTTTGAAAAAATCTAAATCGACCCTAGGATCAATGTATGTTACCCAATGTGAACTTGCATATAATTTTTCTAATTGACTACGAATAGCGTTATTAATAGTTGTACACAAAGCTTTGCTTGAGTCAAAGGGGTCATCATTAGATGCTACTTTCGCTAGTGCATTGTAACGAGTAGTCAATTCAATTAGATCAGATTTCTCTGTTGGTAAAAAGCGTGTTCCGAAACCTGTTCGATAGGTATTTTGATGTGGTACAAAGGATACATCAGAAAGTAAACCGTCCAAAGATAAGCCCGTTTTAACATCTTTCATTTCGTTAAAAGAAAACGCAGATGTTTCGGTATCAAATTGGTAAAATGTAATGTGTGCATACTCATAGAGTTCATTCTCTCTCGGAAACGAGCGAGAATAGAACTTCACTTTTTCAAAAAAGGTGTTAAGCAAGTCATCCTTATCAAAGTCATTGGTTTTCAAATTAACTTCAAGTTGCTCTTCAATTTCATTGATCGAAGAGTAAAAAGTTAATTCTTCAAATTTATTGACAAGATTTTCAGATCCATAGATGAATACTTCGATCGGAATCAGATCATTCAGCCTTTTATTTTTGTGGGTGTTCAAATCTATCCTGTAAAACTCAAAGAGTCCATGAAGTACTTCTTTACAGTCTCCTTGATTGATTACATTCATTCTAATCGGAGCTTGCTTCGATTGATCAAATAAAATACTGTAATTGCTTTTGAAATCTTTTAATTTTGAAGAAATCAAATTAGATACATAACTTTTGGAAATTCCCTGCTTTGTGTCTGAGTACATCGAATAATACATCCATTCAGGAGAATGAATGGATTCACTTGGAATATAAATTTCCCTGAATTTTCCTTCTATATACGGTAATAGATTGTTTGGGTTTAATCGTTTTAAAATGGCATTATAGGATTGTGTGTCGTCATCTAAAGTTTGATTAATCTGTAATTGGTATGCAACATTCAATGGATGATAAGGACTCAGTTTTATTTTTTTTGTCCCTGAATTTTCTTTGATTAAGCCCAATAAGAAGACATTTTTTTGCTTTAATGTTAATATTTGGTTGTCTGAAAATGCTGTAATATAATCTAAAACTGCCTTTACATATTTTGATGCAATTTCTTTTTCCGAATCTTCTAAGTAAGCTAAGCTGGGTTGCAGTTTTTTAGTTCTAAAAACCGCACGAAACTGATCGAATGCATCCTTGATTGATTGATCCAAATCAAGTGAAATCTCCGAAATCTCCTCATTAACACTATCCTCCCAACTATATCCATCAGAATTTGTTAATTTTTGTTCAAGTATAAGGTTTTTTCTAAATTCACCGCTTACAGTTCTTTCCTGTTGTTCTGTTTTGAGTTGAATTTTTATAATTTCGTTCTCTTGCTTATAGCGAAAATCAGATTTATTGATTCTTTTTGCTTTCCAGACTTCTAATCCGGTTATTAATCTTGGAGGATCAAAATCGGGTTTAATATGGATGGAAATCAGAGTCTCTTTAATTGTGATTTGAAAGTAAATTTCTTCCGCATCTATATTTGCATAATCGCAGTTCAATTTCAAAGATGTAGATTCAGGAATAATGTAATTCTTACTATATTCGAGTTCGCCCTCTACTATATGCTGTTCACCTGCATTAAAAATGATGATGTTGTCATCTTTTACAGAAAGATAATTTCCCAGAGATCCTACTTTGATAAGGAAATTAGATTCGAATTGAACTAAATAATTAGATTCGAAAGGAACATGCAACAACTTAAACAGAAATTTTTTTCCGGAATTAGGGTCTCTGTATTCGATGAGGTGAAAATTATTAGTGTTCTCACATTTAGGTAAAGTTACCAAAAGATTGTATCCACTGCTTTGAACTGTTAAATCTCTTCCTTTGTAGTTTATGCCATCTTTTTTAGTACGTTGATTAAATTTAATTTCTACTACAATATCTTCCTGCTGGTTTTGATTGAATACAAGCAGATTGTAATTTCTTTTCTTCGAAGCCGTGAGACCATCTGTACGTTTCCAAAGGGTAATATCTTTTGAGTCACAAGAGACAGATGCAATTTCTGGAATCGATTTATTTTTTTCAGCTTCCAGCCACTTAGATAATTCTCCATAATCAGTCGTCTTCCAATCTTCTTTAATAAACTTTGTATAAGTATTTTCAGGCAATATCTCCTTAAGCTCTATTTCCGGTTCGTCATCTTGAAAAATTGCCTCTATTCTTCCAAATAATTTATAATTTTCCTGAATATCAACGTCTACCTTTGTCCCTTTTGTAGCTAATTCTTCGTGAGGGAATAAACCAAGAGTTTGAAAATCAACCTTGTCAATTGTTCCTTTTTGCAAAACTTTTATAACAGATTCATAGTCGAAAACTGAATTATTATCTTCTAATATATTTTTTGTTTTGTAACTTAGAACCGCTTTTAGAATTTCTTTTTCGTGGTATTTTAAAGTTTTATTGTCATTAATATCTTTCTTAACTCGTTTTCGAAAACTTAGATAATGTAGAGGCAGGCCATCTTTTTCCAAATTTTCGCTTCCGCCGGATATACTTTCTAGTTTTTGACTGTAAATGATTAACATTGCAGTGTTTTCAAAACCTGAAGCTTGTTGAGAAACATTGTTTCTTAACATTGTGAAGTAGTCTTCGGTAGCATTTTCACTTGAAACAACTAAAACTTTTGTATTGTTAATTTCAATGGTAAATGATTCAAAAAGGACACTGCCTGATGGATGTTTATAAGAGAATGGCTCTATACTCAAAGCATTAGTCGACCTAAGAGCATCGAACAATTGTTGTACGTAGGATTTTTCTTCAAGATATAAATTATATCTGTCTCCAGGTTTAATCTGTTGATTAACAAAAAATTCAACGATTAATTGTGAAATATATTTATAAAGAGGATTTAATGTATTGTGCATCACCGCTGTCGCTTTTTTTCTCGATTAGATTAATTCGTTCAAATAACTTAATAACTTCCAATTTAGAAGTTTCATCAAATGTGATTCCTCGTTCCTGAAGTTTTTCCCAAAATAATTTTAAACGAATTTTTTCTCTGTTTCCCACACATAATTTGGTTAGAAACAGTAAAATCTCTTGAGATAATACTAATTTGCTTCCCAGACGTCCTCCTGATTTTGTAAAGTTTTCTTTACTGAAACTGCTTAGCCACAAAGCGTAATCCTTGTAGGGCTTATTACGTTTTCCGTTCTCAAATTGGTAACGTATTGTATACCATAATGAATAGATCAGTGATGTGATCTCTTGATCAAAACTCTTTAAATTAAGATTATTCTCACATTCTTCCCAATTAGCTGGAGGATTTAGTGTCTTTACTTCATTTTTGTAAAATTCGAGCAATTGTTGTAAACAAATTTTAAATTCTTCTCTTTCTGGTTCTTCAAATGAGTTAAATAAGTTTGTTATTTCCTCGTAGTCGCCAATCAGATTATCGTCTACTAGGATGTAATTTATTAATTCTAAAGCGTTAGCGTGTGCAAAAACACGTTCGTAATGTTTAGAAATCTCTTTCCATCCAATTTTATGGAGCTGTAATCTAGATTCGGATAAATTTTCCCAATCCATTGAAAAATAAATCGGTTTTATATTATAATCCTTTTGTCCAAAATTGTCTAATTTAAATGTTAACTGTGTAAAATAAAAGAAATAGTAATATTTGAAGAATAATTCAAAATTCTCCAAAAAATAATCTCTATCACTCATTAAAAAATCAAAATCTTTTTGAAATATTTCAGTAACAGCAGGAATCATATTTCTGAAAACCTGCTTGTCGCGTTTGCTATCTTTTTTGTTAATGTGATTTGGTAAGCATTCCGAAATAAGCTGATGTAAAATATTTTTACTTTCGTTTTCTGAAAAGAGAGATTTAAACCGGTCATTGTTTTGAATAAAAACATCAGAAACAAACAATGGAACATCTTTTATCGCATTATTGTTGTTAATGAAATTTTTGTAAGAGATTACATGGAAGTCATACTTAAATAGTGAATTATCAGGTTCAAAATACATTTTATTGATAATATCTTCCAGCTGTTTTTTTTCGCTAGTCTCAACTTTTTCGAGAACATTTTTGAGAATGGTTTGTTTTAATTCAGTTTTATAGTTCGCAGTGTCCTTAAATTTGTTCAATTCGGTATTATTGGACAAGCGGATAACTTCACCCATAATTCCCTGAAAAGATAAAAAGTCATTTTTAAACACATGTCCTCCAGGCTGTGTTTTAAATGGAAATATGTTGATCTGATAACCGGTATGGTGCTGAAACGTATTTGCTTTTAAAAGTCTTCCTTCTAAGCCAGATTTTCCAGCTTTTAACAATTCTATTTTTCTCATGATACCAATTCAAATTTATAACCTCCAAAAGGATTTTTACTCAGTTTGTAATCAATTGGTTTTCCTACATTTACTTCATCAATATATAAAGTGCTATATTGATTCCCTTGAATTACTTCATTTATAAAAAAGACAAAGTATATAAAATTATTATTGTCTTTCTTGTTAGGACGATACCCCTTATTGATCATTTTCAGCGTTTTAAATAAACTGTAGTCTATTGCAATTTTAATATCCTGTTCGTTTGGAATTGGAGATGCATAACATACAGTAAATTCTTGTAAGAACTGATGTAAAACTTTATTTTCGAAATTATTTGGAATGTAAGGTTTCGGAGTTAAGGAGAAGTCTTGAAACACCCGATATTTAGTTTGTCTTCTTCCTAGTCTTACAACAACTTTATCACCTTTCTTTGGATCACCATACCATTTTTTAACGGAATTTTCTACTAAGCTGTAGATTTTGTTTAGATACGTTGGATTACCTTTATTAAAGTGATAGAGCCATGTAATATATTCATTGAAGTTAATATTCTCGGAAACTTTTCCGTATTGAAAGAAGTTGAGCCTTATAAAAAATCTTGAAACAAGATTTCTATCGACCTCATCCATTTTAATAGTTTTAAGCATTTCGCCATATAAATCTGGCTGAAGTTCAGTAGCAAATAATTCTGATGGGCTGTCAATACTTTGTAATTTCAGTAATTTTTCGTCTGTCTCATCACTTCTCATATTGCAGGGATCCAATTCAGCGAGTCTTACAAACAAATTCGATAAATCTGCATGTTCAAAAATATAATTCGGAATTAGACAATTTATAAGCTCAGAATCGGACAAATTACGAATAGCATTTAGTTGATCTATATCAGCAAGCGAAGACAATTGAACAGGAACAATTAAATCATAAATAAAATTGAGTAAGGATCGCAATGAGACGATCTCTTTATTTTGAGCAATCGATTGAATTAGTAAAAGCTCAATCAATTCTCTGTTTTCAGAACGAAACAGGAATTCATAATTATACATAACAGGGCATCTGGATAGCTCAGCCTCATCTTTAACCTTTTTATATGCTTTGTATATAATATTACTTTCAGAAGGAGTAATAATTTTATATAATAATTCTTTGATCATATTCGATACAGGACCATTTTCTGTCAGCGAATATAAATGGTAATCCGTAAAATTTATTTGATGAAAATGGCTGTCAGGATTAAAATCTTGAGAACTTACCAATGTATTGTCCAAAATAGATTCTTTCTGGATAAATGTTCCTAATTTCTGAAATTTGGAACCATATTCCTCCATAAACTTGCTCAAAGTTCCCAAATTAATGGCAAGAATCAGCTTTACATCAGATTGACTAATATTTTTATCTGTAAAACTATCTAGAGTTCGGAGTAAGGTATCGTTTGAAGATTCATTTGGATTATGTGATTCTGTAGCGTCATTATGGATATGGAATTTACCGATCTCGTCCGGAATTTCATTATGCAAGTAAGATAAAATGTGCGATTTTCCGTCTCCCACATTTCCGCAGACGAGTACAAGCTGTGAAGTGTTAAGCTTGCTGCTTGAAATAATGATCTGCCTTAATTTATTCTCAACCTCTCTTTCAATATGTAGAAATTTCTTAAAATCATCAATATCATAGCTATTACCTTGTGCGATAGCATACCTAGAAGATTCCTTAAGTTTTTGTAATTCAGTAATTAATATATGATTTCTCATAGTTTCTTTAAATAGTTCATAGTTTAGTTTTTTGAAGTGTCTAACTTTCTGGATTCAGTCACTTTATTAAAATTTTTTCTTTCCCTCAATCTCTTTTATAAAATCATATTTGTTTTCACGGATAGGGTCATTAGGAAAAAAATCCTTGATAGAACAACCAAGTGCGATGGCGATTAAATTTAGGCTTTTGATATTGTATTTGGCAGTTTTTGATTGTGCTTCTATGTCTGAAATATAACTGGTGCTTTTTCCAATGGCCAGTGATAAAGAAGTTTGGCTGATGCCTTTTTCTTCTCTGATATCTTTAATTCTTTTGATAATATACTGTTCGATCTGGTCTAAGGAATCATGCATAAATACAAATTGATGCAAATTCACATTAAAAAACTAAGGACTATAGTCCTGTATTTGTAAAAATTTATATCTTTGCAAAACAAGTCAACAAGATCGGATCACGCAGATTTCCATACCGTTTATTTACGCCGCCCGGTATGCTGCTGCCTTTCTTAGCTGCTACTCAAAAAATAAAGAAGATCAACTCCCGTTTGCCCTGTCATCACCATGCTGGCAATAAAACAATGGAGAAAGAGGCTGTAGAAGAACCCATGATGAAAATGGGGCGGGCCGCGCTGTTCCGGAGCCGGAGGCTGGTAACGGGTCTGTGGCAGGAAGGGTAGGGCCGGCAATAGAAAAAAACGGTTCCGGCAACGGGACCTGATGAAATAAAAAACAAAACACAAAACCCCTTTTCGTATGAAAAAGAAAAAAAGAAATTTCGACGCCCAATTCTGGTCCGGCACCAAGAAACATTCCGTACCGGAGCTGCTGGAGACGTTCTTCCAGTTCAACGACCTGGCCATGGTAAAGGAAGCCCTGAGCACCATGGTGCAGTGTTCGGTCCGGAAGAAAGCCCGGATCACGGATCATCCTGCCGAAGTCTTCCACCTGTACCAGTCGCTGTGGTCGCTGGTGCGGGCCGGCCATGTGATCGGGAAGGCCTCCGCGAAATGGACCGCTTCGCCGCCGCCGGAGGCCGGTGCTTCAAAGTACCTCATGACCTCGCTGTCGGAGGAAGAGTACCGGAACCCGGTACCGGTATTCCGGAGCGTTTTCAAAGCCTGCAGCAGGGAAGAGCTGGAGGACTTCCTGGCCACCGTGACGTATTTCTCGCTCGGGAAAGTCCGGTGCAGGGAGGAAAAGATCACCGTTCCTTACATCCAGCTCACAAAAATGCTCGATGCCGCCAGCCTCCTTACCGAAAGGGGACTGACGAAACAGAACGCCCGGACGTAAAAACCGGGAAGTCATTCCCTGCCCGCTGATGTTTTGCCTCACCGTTCCGCATTCAGAATAGGATATCATGACCGCCGGTTCCGGTGTTTCCTGAAGATCAGTGGTGGCTGACATCCGGGAAATCCGGCCGGAACCGGCAGTCGTTTCCTGAAGGTTATTTTTTCGGTTTCAGGGAAAGGTTATCGAGGTAAACCGCCTGGTGGATGCCGTTCAGCATCACTTTCAATCCGAGGTGGGCGTCTTTTTTCAGGGCCACGGTAAACGTCTTTTTATCGCCGGTGATCTCCGAAGGCCTGGCCATCGACGTATAGGTCTTCGGATCGGAAGGCGTATTGACGGAGAACAGTTCCAGCGTGGTATCGCCGCCGTTGTCCGAGGAATCCAGCGTCAGGGTGTAGGTGCCGGCCTTGATTTTCGGGGTCACCAGCACCATCGGCTCCCCGGGGCTCGTCATGGAGTAGAAGGTGATCTTCTTGTCATTGGCATACAGCATGGCCTTTCCCTGGCGGGCGGTCCAGCATTTGTCGATGTCTTTCCAGGTATCGAAATTTTCACTGATGGCGTTCACGGTGGTACACTGGGCCCGGGCCGTTACCAAGTTTCCGAAAAGGGCAAGTCCCGCCCACAAAATAAGTTTCATAGATGATTGTAAAGGGTAAAAATAGGTAAAAAAATGGAGTTGTAAAGTGCTCGTTAAGCTCTGTTTTTGACTAATCTTTAATCTGCAGGGATATTTGACCTTATGGGTTGATTGGATATTGGAAAAATGCAGGGGTATTGGAAACACGCAAGGGCGCGAAAGTTTTTGCATGCTTCATGGGGTATAAGGCGCGGGGATTTTATCAGAGATAAAATGTTGAACCGCTAAAATGCAGTGGGTTTCAGCGTTCTGAAAATTTGACTTTGTCAAATTCTTTGCGCCTTATACCACACTATGAAGGATTTATCTTTGCGACTTTGCGATTTCCAACAGTCTTGTTTTCAGATGCAACGTAAGTATGATGATGCGGTATTGGAAAAACGCAAGGGCGCGAAAGTTTTTGCATGCTTCATAGGGTATAAGGCGCGGGGATTTTATCAGAGATAAAATATTGAACCGCTGAAATGCGGTGGTTTTCAGCGTTCTTAAAATTTGACTTTGTCAAATTCTTTGCGCCTTATACCACGCTATGAGGGATTTATCTTCGCGACTTTGCGATTTCCAACAGTCATTTTCAGATGCAACGTAAGTATGATGATGCGGTATTGGAAAAACGCAAGGGCGCGAAAGTTTTTGCATGCTTCATGGGGTATAAGGCGCGGGGATTTTATCAGAGATAAAATGTTGAACCGCTGAAATGCGGTGGTTTTCGGCGATGTGGGAATTTGACCTGCTCAGTTATTCTCTTCTTATGGTATGCTGCCCTGAACTTATCTTTTTCCCTGATAAGTAAGGCAAAAAAAACATCGGATATAATTAATAATATCAACAGGCCGGTTTGTGGTATGTTTTCTGTTACATCTAGTCAGAATCCATTCTATGCAATCCGTTTTACATCGCTTATGAAAGTCCGCACTACTTTAAAAAAGGGAATCACGGTTCCCAGCCTGCTATTTATCATCGGGGTCTGCCTGCTGTCGGCCGTATTTCCGCAGCTGGCCAATGACACGCTGAATACGGTGAAGAATTTTATTTTTGTCAACCTGAACTGGGTTTATGTATGGTCGGTAACGATTTTCGTGATCTTCCTGGTGTACATCATGGCGGGCAAATACGGCAATATCCGGCTGGGCAGCAATGACAGCAGGCCGGAATACTCATTTTTTTCATGGCTTTCCATGCTGTTTGCAGCAGGAATGGGAATCGGGCTGATGTATTTCAGTGTGGCAGAGCCCATGCAGCATTATTCCGGCGGTATTTTTGCGGGCAAGTCGCCGGTTGGCCGGGCCCAGAGTGCCCAACTGTACACTTTCTTTCATTGGGGTATCCATGCCTGGGCCATTTACGGAGTCGTAGGGCTGGCGTTGGCTTATTTTTCCTACCGCTACCGGCTGCCGCTGTCGCTCAGGAGCTGTTTTTACCCGCTGCTGAAAGATAAAATCAAAGGAAAGTGGGGTGATGTGATCGATATTTTTGCGTTGTGCAGTACCTTTTTCGGCATTACCACGACCTTGGGTTTCGGGGTGGTGCAGATTACTTCGGGGCTGGTCATGCTGCATGTCCTGCCGGAAAGCAGCTTCCTGTACCAGGTAATCATCGTAGGGGTACTGGTTTCGCTGGCTATCCTTTCTGCCGTTTCAGGGCTGGATAAAGGTGTGAGGGTGCTGAGCAATGTTAATATCATTGCGGTTGTTATACTGCTGCTGTTTGTCTTATTTGCGGGGCCTACGGTTTACCTCATCGGCAGTTTTACGGAAGGCATCGGGACTTACATCAACAGCTTTTTTACGCTGACTTTCAATACACATGTCTATGAGGAGAATGCCCAGAGCTGGTTTTATGACTGGACCATCCTGTACTGGGCGTGGTGGATCTCCTGGTCGCCGTACGTGGGGCTGTTTATTGCCCGGATCTCAAAGGGGCGCACCATCAGGGAATTTGTAGCCGCCGTACTCGTTTTGCCTACGCTTTTCAATTTTATCTGGATGTCTGTATTCGGCAACAGTGCCATCTGGTTCGATATGCATGAAGCCCGGGGTTACCTGAGCAAAATGGCAAATGATCCGGACGGGCTGATGTTCGAGTTCCTGGGATACCTTCCCCTGACGGAGTTCATCAGCTTTTTCGTGGTGGCCATCATCCTTATTTTCTTTGTCACCTCTGCAGACAGCGGTATCTTTGTCATGAACAGCATTGCCACCAAAAATGCGAAGGTCTCTCCCAAATGGCAGACCATCGGCTGGGGAGTCTTGCTGGCCGTTCTTGCCCTGCTGTTGCTGAATGCCGGCGGGCTGGCGGCCTTACAGAGCATGACCCTGATCACGGCGCTCCCATTCTCTGTCATCATGCTCCTGTTCCTGGTCAGCCTCACAAAAGCCCTGATGATTGACCGGGATTATTATGAAAAGGACTTTTCTTCCACCACCATCCCATGGTCCGGCGAGCACTGGAAAGAACGGCTGAAACGGATGGCTTCCTTCAATGACAGGGCCTCGACCGAAGCTTATATCGGTACCACTGTAAAAGAAGCGTTTGAGGAACTGGTGAAGGAGTTTTCAGCCAATGAGATCAATGCCGGAATCAAGGAAGGGAAAGAAAGCCACAGCCTGGAAATCGAAATCAGGTATGACCGGATCAATAACTTTATCTATGGAGTTACCTGTGAATCCAAACCCGTAGCAGAATACCTGCTGAGTGAGGAAAACCTGCCCGGATCGGAAAAGGAAATGGTGTATTTCCCAAAATCCTATTTCGGCGACGGCAGGCCGGGGTATGACGTAAAGCTGTTTACCCGGAACGAGCTTATTTCCGATGTGCTGAAACACTATGAACGCTTCATCGGCATTATTTCCGAAGATAAAAACGGAATGTTTGTCAGCAGCGATGCCAATCACCGTTTCAGATAGCCTTTGTATTGATCTTTTGAACAGTTTATTATTTTATCAGGTCTTTAAAAAACAACTATGGAATTCAGTACCCTGCCTTTATCCCTGCTTTTTGCAGCCTTCACCGCAGCAGCTGCCGTAATCTGGGTAGCCGGCATCCATCTTTCAAAATCAGTAGATGCTTTATCCGGGAGGTTTCACCTGGGGCAGGCCCTGGGCGGTGTCATATTGCTGGCGGTCGTCACCAACCTGCCGGAAATTGCCATTACCGTGAGCGCCGCCCTGAAGGGGAACCTTGAACTGGCGGTCGGCAACATCCTGGGCGGAATTGCCCTGCAGACGGTGGTGCTGGTGGTGCTGGATGTTTTCGGATTGGGTAAAAAAGGAAGCCTGACTTCCCTGGCATCTTCCATGCCCCTTATTCTGGAATCTATCGTACTGGTGATGATCCTCAGCCTGGTGGTCATCGGGCATCAACTGCCGGCATCGTTGTCGCTATTTCATATCTCTCCGGCCGCCTATGCCATTCTTGGGGTATGGATCGTGAGTCTTCTGCTGGTGGATAAAGCAGGCAAGGGACTGCCCTGGAAAAAGCAGGATCCGCCGGAAACCGTACCTGAAAAGAAAACGGGATCTTCCCGGAAAAAGGCTCCGCAGAAAAGTACCGCCAGGATAATCGGTATCTTCATCCTCTGTGCTTTCCTGACGCTGGCAGCCGGTGTCGTCCTGGAAGGCAGCGGAGATGCCCTTGCGGAACATTTCAATATGAACGGGCTGATCTTCGGTGCGACGGTCCTCGCACTGGCGACCTCATTACCCGAAATTTCAACCGGAATGGCAGCCATCAGACTCGGCGATTATAAGCTGGCCATGAGCGATATCCTGGGCGGCAATGCGTTTCTTCCGATCTTGTTCCTGCTGGCCTCCGCCATTGCCGGCAAACCGGCACTTCCTGAAGCAAAAGGTGCGGATATTTACCTGACGGGCATCGCCACTGTCCTGACACTGATCTACTGCACCGGCCTGATTTTCAGGTCCCGGAAACAATACCTCGGGATGGGACTGGATTCGCTGATCGTTTTATCGGTTTACCTGCTGAGCATTGCCGGTCTGTTTTTTATGCCAACATAAAAAGAGGACATAAACGCAACTTAGTGCTATGAAGATTACCGGCTCTGCTCAAGCCGGGAGATCATTTCTTCCATCTGCCTGATCTCACGTTTCTGGGCGGCAATGATGCTGTCTGCCAGTCTTCTGACCTCAGGATCTTTAAGGTGTGCATTTTTACTCGTCATGATGGCTGAGGAATGGTGCGGAATCATGGCTTTCATATACTGTACATCAGTCACCGGTTCCTGTTTCTGTAAAGCCATCAGTACCACCGAAAATAAAATGATGCTTGCAGCAACAATCGTCCGGTTTATTTTTTGGCTGGGATACATTTTCCCCATCATGGCGATCATCAGCACGGCCATGGGCATGATCATCAGCAGAGCCATGTAAATTCTGGTTAGACTGGTGTGGTAATGGGAAATGCTGTCCATATTGATGAACATCATCAGGTACATGATGATCCATGAGATAAGCATCATCAGGAAAAATTTTTTATAGCTCATAACGGAAAGGGTATTTTGGTATGATTACAGCCGTGCAAAAATGCTTCCACAGGATCCTGCTGCCTGATCTTTTTTACACCCGTTTCCGGAAACCACTGGATGATCCGTGATAATTAATCAATTGGTGTGGATAAAAGGCCGCTGGTAAGGAGGCAAACTGGTGTCAGCAGGAAAGTGAGTGATTATCATTTCAAAAGGACTAACTCCTGAGATAACCATCGTTGATCAGGGTTAATGAAATTTTCCGAAAAAAATTGCGGTCCCTCTTACTCATTAGTTCTTTTAAAAAGTCATAAAATAATAAACGCAAAGATGAAGTTGCTGAATGCTTTATTTCAAGAAAGCAAAGGCAGATAAAATCTGCTGCGCGAAGCTGACGTTTTATTTTGCCAACCAACTTTTGGGCAGGTTCTCGCAGATCGGCAGATTGAGCAGATTTTTTTTGTGCTTTTATCTGCGTGATCACCCCAATCTGAGGGAGATTATCTTTGCATAAAGTAATCATGCGCTTCATCAGATCAGCCTGCTGATCCTTCTTTGCTTCCTTTATCTATTCATCCGGATACATAAAAACTTTGCGTTAAAAAAATTGCATGTATTGTATGATCAGCATTTGTTTAAAAGTCATAAAATAATAAACGCAAAGATGAAGTTGCTGAATGCTTTATTTCAAGGAAGCAAAGGCAGATAAAATCTGCTGCGCGAAGCGGACGTGTTATTTTGCCGTTCAACCTTTATACATTCTATCGCAGATCAGCAGATTCTTTTTTGCATTGTTATCTGCATGATCACCATGATCTGCGTGAGATTCTTTGCATAAAGTAATCATGCGCTTCATCAGATCATTTTATTTTCCTGTTTTTTGCTTTGTCCTTCCGCCGGTACCCGGTATCGGGACAATTGTTGCTATATTAGCAGATCCATAAAACGCTTGCTGATGGCAGACCCTACAACCTTACAGTTCCGGCTGGCGGAACCGGATCAGGGTATTTCTGATTTCGTCTATTGTTTCTCCGCTTTTGATCACCCGTCCTCCATCGGCGGCGGCATCATTATTCCCAACGGGAAAATCGATCTGGTTTTTTCACTGCATGAGAACGGTGCCTTCAACATCAGCCTGCTGGGGCTGGAAACGCAACCGAAAACGGCACCCGAACTGGATATCATCAGGTTCTTTTCCATCAGCTTCCAGCCTTTGGCCGTGGAATACATCCTGAGGATGCCGGTAGCCGGCTTCCTGAACAGCGGCCGGATCCTGCCCGGCGGTTTCTGGGGGTTCGGCGCCGGGGACATGAATGATTTTACGGCATTTATCCAAAAAGCGACCGGCCGGATCCTCAGCCTGATTCCGGAAAAGGTGGATCCGCGCAAACAGGAGCTGTTCCGTAAGATCCTAGCGGCAGACGGCGATGTGAAGGTGGGTGAACTTTCGGAGAAGATCGGCTGGAGCGCCCGGCAGATCAACCAGTACTTCAGCCGGCAGCTGGGGGTTTCCCTGAAGTCGTACTGCACCATTTTACGTTTCCAGGCTTCGCTGCAGCATATCAGGCAGGGAAAACTGTATCCGCAGCTGAATTATACCGACCAGTCGCATTTCATCAAAGAAGTGAAGAAGCTGTCTGGTGTCTCCCCGAAAGAGCTCAGTAAAAACGAAAACAGCCGATTTTTACAATTTCTCGTCTACGGAAAGGAATAGCTTTGCCTCATCAAAAACAACCGATTATGCTGCCAGAGAATAAAACCGTAGCCATTGTGGGCGGAGGCCCGGGCGGACTGACCTTAGCCAGGCTGCTGCAACAGAAGAAGATTCATGTACAAGTCTATGAGCGTGATGCGGATCAGCATGCCCGCGTCCAGGGTTCGCCCCTCGACCTGCACCAGGATTCCGGCCTGGCTGCGCTGAAGGAGGCCGGACTGATGGAGGAATTCAAAAAGAGCTTCATGCCGGGGGCCGACCGTGAAAAGATCATGAATGAAAAGGCCGAAGTCCTGTTCAGTGACCATCATTCCAAAGAAGAGGAGAATTTCAGCCATGAACATTTCCGTCCGGAAATCGACCGCGGGGTGCTGCGGAAGATCCTGCTGGCGTCCCTGGAACCGGACACCGTGGTCTGGAACAGCCATTTCCTGTCGATGGAATCTCAGGAAACCGGCTGGCTGCTGCATTTCAAAAACCGTCCGCCGGTTTATGCCGACCTGGTGATCGGTGCCGACGGTGCCAACAGCAAAATCCGTCCGCACCTGACGGATATCCGCCCTTTTTATACGGGAATCACCATGCTGGAAGGCAATATCCCTGATGCGGCACAATCGGCTCCGCAGATCAGTGAACTGCTGGGCGGCGGGAAAATCATGGCTTTCGGCGACAACCGGAATATCCTGATCGGCCAGAAAGGAAACGGCGAAATCGGGTTTTATGCAAGCTTCCGTGCACCTGAAGACTGGAAAACCGCAACCGGAATGACCCATCCTGATCCTGCGCATGTATTGGAGTGGTTCAGAACCGCTTACCCCGGCTGGAGCAGCATTTGGGAAGAACTTTTTACGTCAGCTGACTTACCGCTTATCCCCAGGCCGGTGTATTGTATGCCGCTGGATCAGCACTGGGAAGCACAGCCCAACCTTACGATGCTGGGGGATGCCGCCCATCTGATGCCGCCGTTCGCAGGAGAAGGAGTGAATATGGCCATGCTGGACGCGCTGGAACTGAGCCGGGTGCTGCTGCCGGATGATCATACGGATCTGCATCGGGCCATCAGATGTTATGAGGAATCCATGCGGAAACGGGCATCGGTAATCGCCGCAGAGTCGCTGGAAAACGGGGAGAAGATGCATGCCGGGAATGCTTTGCAGACGATGGTGCAGATGTTCAGCTCCTTCTGAATCGTTTCCGGGGCCAGGCAGCTATGAAATTCAGGAATCAGCCAAGTGATCAGAAATGCAAACGGGGTTTATCTGCTGTTTTTAGTAAGAATGGTATACCCGACAATTCCGCCGATGATGGAAGCCGCAAAAATTCCGATTTTTGCCTGCGTCTGGTATTCTTCATGCGAAAAGGCGAGGGAAGTGATGAACAGCGACATGGTGAAACCTATTGCTGCCAGGAAGCCGAGGCCGAACAGGCTTTTCAGCGTCATGCCTTCCGGAACCTGCACGATTTTCAGCCTGATGAAAAGATAGCTGAACCCTACGACTCCGGTTACTTTTCCGGCCAGAAGCCCGAGTGCTGTGCCCACCGCAATATTGTTGTTGAAGAGCGTATTGAAGTCGATATCCAGGGAAACACCGGCGTTGGCAATGGCAAAAACGGGAATGATGAGAAAAGAAACGGCCGGATGCAGGGCATGTTCCAGCCTCTGTAATGGCGGGGTGGCGGCTAGCGTAGCTTCATTCATCTGTTCAAGGACGTGGAGCTGTTCATTGGTCAGGGTCGGCGTATTTTCCGAAGGGTCTATGTTTCTGAAAGTCTGAAGGTATGTATTTATTTTAGAGATAAAGACATTCTCCTTGATGACCACATCGGCTGGAATCGTAAACGCTGCCAGTACAGCGGCAATCGTTGCATGCACGCCCGACAGGAGAAAAGAAGTCCACACACCGGCTATTCCCAGTATGGCATAAAACAGGATGGATCTTATGCCCAGCCTGTTGCCGGCATACATAACGGCGAGCAGCGACAGGCCGGCCAGCAGATAGGCTACCTCGATCTGTGAGGTGTAAAAGAAGGCAATCACCAGCACGGCACCCAGGTCGTCTACAATGGCCAGCGCCGTAAGGAATACCTTCAGGGCCATCGGGATTTTCTTTCCCAATAAGAAGAGCACGCCCAAGGCAAAGGCAATATCGGTAGCCATGGGAATGCCCCAGCCTTTGTGCGCTTCCCCGGACGGATTGAAGATGAGGTAAATGACCGCCGGCATTAGCATTCCCCCGACTGCGGCTACAATAGGAAGCAATGCTTTCCGGGGCTGCGAAAGCTCACCGCCGACAATCTCACGCTTCAGTTCCAGTCCGACAACGAAGAAGAAAACGGACATCAGGCCGTCATTGATCCAGTGATGGACGGAATAGGTAAAATAGGTTTCATTATTCCAGCTGAACCCGAAGGTCTGTTCCAGGAAATGATGATAGCCGTGCGACAATGAAGTGTTGGCCAGGACCAACGCAATCAGTACACTGATCCCAAGAAGCAACCCTCCCGATTTTTCCTGCCGGATGAACCGCTGGACAGGCTGTACAATTTTATCAATGGGTTTCGGGGGGTAGTTGTTTGTCATGATATCCTTTTCGTAAATACCAAATATACGAAATACCCGAAAATGTTCCTACCATGCATTGCATTATGCTTTCTGTTGTAAGGGATAAAAGATATATTTTTTTGTTTTGGCGAAATATATTCTGCTCTGTTCCATAGTAAAAGTTACCAGATGAAACCGCCTGCTTTTACCAGCTGCTCAGGCCGTTTTCCAGGGCTTTGTTGTAATTTTCCTCATTAAAACGGTACAGATCCGGCGACTTATGGGCGCCTCCGCGTCTCTGTTCATCCAGTTTTTCAAGGATGCCGAGGTTTTTTATCCTGCGGTAAAAATTCCCCCGGTTAAGTTCTTTTCCGAGGATGGCCTCATAGAGTTTCTGCAGTTCTGATAAAGTGAACTTTTCCGGCAGCAGGTTATAGCCGATGGGTTTGTAGGAAAGGGTTTCCCGAAGGGTCTGCAATGCTTTCTCAATCATGTCCCGGTGGTCCATCGCCAGTTCAATATCCGGCAGTTGGCTCAGATAAATCCATTCGCAGGCCTCACTGAATTCGTCGGTCACGAGATGGAAACGCTCGGGATTGTACAGGGCATAATAGCCTACGGAGACAAATCGCTGTTTGTGGAAAAGCGTTTCATCGAAATCCTCAAAATAGAATTCGCTCCGGTTCTTTTTACCGAAAACCCCGAACTCCTGCAGGTAGACGTCGGCAATAACGCCCGCACGGTCTTTCAGGATCCTGATGACCGCTTCATCGAGATCTTCGTCCTTTCTCACATAGCCTCCCGGCAGGAACCACATCTTCCGGTAGTTCATCTTAACCAGAAGAACCTTCAGCTCATTCTGGTCAAAACCGAAGATAACGGGATCTGCAGAAAGGTGGGGCAGGAAAACTTCTTTTGCTTCAGCCGATTTGTTAAGTAACTGTTGTTTTGAATCCATTGCAGAAAGAGAAAATCTTATGTCTGCAAATTTAACGATAAATTCTCAAAGACGCCAAAAAAAGGTTTCCCGGCTGACTTTTTGGGGAAGCTGAGAACTGATTTTTATCATTGTTTCAATAAGAATCAATGAGTTTCAGGTGGTAAATTGAAAAATATGGCATTGATTAACAATTAATTATCATCAATTTCACATTTTATTAACGTATTTCTTGGTAATTCAAGAGAAAGAATGTAGTATTGTAATGCTTCGTATTGAAGCAATGAAATCGGAAGCACTTCTGATTAAAATTATTTCTGAAAAAAGGTTCTTTTCTAAGAACCGCAAACGGTTGGGGAAAAAAGGATCTTCCGCCGGACTATCGGACAGCACGGAACGGAGATATCCCTCCCGGCAGCAACGATACAATATAATGCTGATGGTAAGCCGGCTGTAACCACTCATTCCGGCAATGAAACAAAGTTTCATCCCTGTTTTCGGGGGATGCAGGATGTGCTTTGTCTTTTTCACCATGATGGATACAATAGAAAACTGACAGACTATACCTCATAAATAAAGAAGAAACTATACTGACTGTACGATGAGAAAACTAACTTTACACATTTCAGCATTGGGAATGATGATTTCCTTTGCCACCGCTTCGGGCCAGGAAAAAACAGACAGCCTCGCCGTAAAAAGCGCCGTGCATGCTGCTGCCAAAAACGAAGAAGGCGTAAAAACCGTAGCCACTTCCTCAAAGGAAGATAACAACCGGAACGTGATGCTGAATGCCGCCAACAACACAAGCCCGAGAGACGTGAACATCGGCCTGCCGTCTACCGTGGGCGGGATTACCATCCTTGAAAACGATCTGCCTGCCGTTTACTTCTTCTGGCCGGAACTGCCCAACAAGACCTGGAGACAGAGCGTAGGCCTGGAGAAAACCGGCCTGCTGAAAATGGACCAGCTGGCCAACACGATGGGCGACCTCGGCTTTGCCGTGAATTCCTATTCCCAGACCGGAACCAAAGATTTTAAACTGAAAGGAAAACTCACCACCAGTACTTTCGGCTGGCTGCAGGGCGATGTGAATGCGTCAGGGCCGGTTTCCAAAAACGGCTGGACCTACACCGTGGGTGCTTTCGCCAATTTCGATCCGAGCACCTACAAATTAGGCTTTGCCAGAAATGCGGATGAAACAAAGATCTTCCGTGCCGGCATCACCAAGTATTTTGCAAATGACAAAGGGAAAATCTCGGTCCTGTACAAATATGCGGATTCTTACAGCATCACCAATTATGCCGTATTCCAGTACGGGCCTGAAGGCAAGGTCACCGAGCTAGACAATTTCAAAATCGGCCGGGATTCTTATGTGGCAAGGGACGGGCAGATGAAGATCAAAGACATCCTGACGGGACAGTTCTACAGGGCCTCGATGAGCGGCGAAGACAACAGGTCGGTATCCCACAACATTGATGTGGTCGGGAATTACCTGCTGGACAGCGGCTGGAACTTCAGGTTCTCCGCAAGAGGGCATTTTGCCAAAGTGAAAATGGCCAATATGATTCCTTTGAGTATCTTCAGCGCCAATCCGTCTGCAGGATATACGCTGGCCTCCAACGGGCAGGCTTATGCCGGACCGGTAGGGACCATCCTGGCAATGCATACGCCGGAAACGCCGGTTACAAATATCGCCGGCCGTTTCTCGCTGAACCGGCAGATCGGAAACCATAATGTAACGTTCGGCGTCCTGGAACAGTTCTACCACATCGATCAGTTCACCTCCAACCGGTCTTTCTTCTTCCAGACCATTGAACCGCAGCCGCAACGGCTGATCGGACCCAATACCGATGCGGACGGATTCTACAACTACAACGCCGGCGGAGAATACCATAGCGGAACCGAAAACAAGCTTTCCGTCTACGGAACCGATGAATGGAAAGTGACCGATAACTTCAATGTAAGCTACGGCCTGCACCTGAGGAACCATATCCTGGACGGCGAATATTCTCTTACGCCCAGGACCATCGGCTTCAGCTTTACAAATCCGGGGCAGTTTACCCCGATCAGCCAGAATTTCTTCCAGATTGCAGGAAGCCTGAACGCCACTTACAATGTGACCAAAAATTTCGGGGTGCTGGCCAATTTCCTGTACACGGAAGAAAACAGGAGACTGGAAAGTTATTCCCAGGCTTTCGAACCCAACACCAATAAAATCAAAAGCCCGCTGGGAGCTATCGGGGTTTTCTGGAATACAGACTGGATCCAGCTGATTTCTCAGGCGACTTATCTCAAGAAAAACAACAACCTGAACCGGTATAACCTGGTAAACCCTGCCAACAGCGCGGAAGCACAGACGACCACGGTATATTACGATATCCAGACCCTGGGCTGGACCACCGATTTTGTGGTAAAACCTTTCAAAGGATTCAGCCTGCATTACCTGGTGACCTTCCAGAACCCTGTTTATAAGAAATTCAATTTCAATGCTTTCGGCAAAGATTATGATTATAATGACAACAACGTGTTAGGCGTTGCCAAAGTACTGATGGAAATAGACCCGAGCTATACCGTGGACAAATGGAGGTTCTGGGCCAGCTTCAGGTATTTCTCAAAGCAGTATGCCAACCTGACCAACGCGCTCTACTTTGCACCGAGATGGGAAACTTTCGGCGGGGTAAGCTATACGGTCAACAAGAACATCAACATCGGCGCTACCGTAATTAACTTCCTCAACCAGAGAGGAGCCAGCGGAACCATCAACGGTGCCGAACTGATTACCGATGCAAGCCCGTATTACGGAAAACTGCTCACCGGAACCTATATCATGCCTTTAACGGGACAATTATCAGTAAGCTTTAATTTCTAAAATGTAAAACAATGAAAAGAACGGTTTTAAATGTGGCTGCCTTGTGTTTGGGAATAACAGCATTTTCACAGAATATACAGACAGTTACCAATTCCAAAGGCCCTGTGTTAGGGTATTCCGCAGATTCGGGCGTTACAATCCTGACAGCCGGCGGCCATAAATTCAAAGATCTCAACAGAAACGGGAAACTCGATCCTTATGAAGACTGGAGGCTTCCGGTGGATAAGAGAGCCAGAGACCTGGCTTCAAAAATGAGCATCGAGCAGATTGCAGGCCTGATGCTGTACAGCGGCCATCAGTCGGTTCCGGCGCCGGCAGACGGCATACGGGCAGGGAAATACAACGGTAAATTCTATAAGGAAAGCGGCGCAAAAGCTTCTGATCTCACGGATCAGCAGAAGAAGTTCCTGAAAGAGGACAACCTGCGCCATGTTTTGGTGACCACCGTTGAATCCCCGGCTATTGCCGCCCAATGGAGCAACAACATCCAGGCTTATATCGAAGGGTTGGGATTGGGAATTCCTGCCAACAACAGTACCGATCCGCGGCACTCTGCCACGGTAACCGCAGAGTTCAATGAAGGAGCGGGCGGACAGATCTCCCTCTGGCCGGACGGCCTGGCAATGGGGGCTACCTTCGATCCGGAGCTGGTGAAAAAATTCGGGAATATCGCAGCGCAGGAATACAGGGCGTTGGGGATTTCAACCGCTTTATCTCCGCAGATCGACCTGGGAACGGAACCCCGCTGGTACAGGATCGCCTATGTTTTCTCCGAAAGTCCTGAGTTGACGGCTGATCTGGGAAGAGGGTACATTGACGGTTTCCAGACCACTCCCGGAAGCAAAAACGGCTGGGGAAACAAAAGCGTAAACGCCATGGTAAAACACTGGCCGGGAGGCGGGCCCGAAGAAGGCGGCCGGGACGGTCACTGGGCGATGGGGAAATTCGCGGTATATCCGGGCAATAATTTCCGGAACCATGTGAAGCCTTTTACCGAAGGAGCCTTTAAGCTCAATGGAGGAACCAAAGAAGCTTCTGCTGTGATGCCTTATTATACCATCAGTTTCAATCAGGACACGAAAAACGGCGAAAATGTAGGGAACGGTTACAGCAAATATTTAATCACCGATCTGCTCCGCGGGACCTACAAATATGACGGCGTAGTCTGCACCGACTGGCTGATTACGGCAGATGAACCCAAAACACCGGGCGGCTTTGCCGGAAAACCCTGGGGGGCCGAAAAATTATCGGTAGCGGAACGCCACTACAAAGTGCTGGAAGCAGGTGTCGACCAGTTCGGTGGAAACAACGATAAAGGACCCGTTCTGGAAGCCTACCGCATGGGGGTGAAAGAACACGGCGAAAAAGCCTACCGCGCCAAATTCGAGCAGTCTGCCGTCCGTCTGCTCAGGAACTTCTTCAGGACAGGGCTTTTTGAAAATCCTTATGTCAATGTTGAGAAAACCCGGAAAATCGTGGGCAACCCGGAATTTATGAAAGCGGGTTACGAAGCTCAGGTGAAATCCATCGTCATGCTCAAAAACAAGGCCCATGTTCTTCCTGTTACGGAAAGAAAAACGGTTTACATCCCGAAACGATATGCTCCGGCCACGTTCAACTGGTGGGGAATCTATACCGCCCCGTCTCTGGACTATCCTGTGGATATTGAGAAAATCAAAAAGCATTATCATGTAACCGAAGATCCTTCAAAGGCAGATTTTGCGTTGGTTTTCGTAAAAAGCCCGCACAGTGAGGAAGGCGGTTACAGCGACACCGATGCGGCAGAAGGCGGAAACGGATACCTCCCGATTTCTCTTCAGTACAAAACCTATACTGCTGCGGAGGCCCGGGAAAAAAGCATTGCAGCAGGAGATCCGGTGGTGGCACCGCAGGTGCATGACAGGACCTATAAGAATAAGACTTCAACGGCAGCCAATTTTACAGATTTGCTGACTATTGAAAATACCTATAAAGCGATGAACGGAAAACCGGTGATTGTCTCGGTAACCGCTTCAAAACCGATGGTGTTCAGTGAGTTTGAAAGGCATGCCGACGCGATTATCATGAACTTTAACGTATCCAACCAGGCCGTCGTGGACATCATCACCGGAAAGTACGAGCCGTCAGGCCTGCTGCCGCTACAGATGCCGGCGGACATGGCAACGGTGGAAAAGCAGAAGGAAGATGTTCCTTACGATATGGAAACCCACCTGGATTCCGAAGGTCACCGTTACGATTTCGGATACGGAATGAACTGGTCCGGTGTCATTAAAGACGCAAGGACGGAGAAATACAAAAAATAAGTTACGATCCTTTTGATTATAATTGATGTCTGAAACCGGGCATTTACGGCCCGGTTTTTCCTACCTTTAAGTCAATTGATCAAATCAAATCAAGTCAAATTAAATCAAATCAATCAGGCTACAGATCGGAGAAACCACCTTGCGGTCGGTAGACGGTCTTAAGGCGGATCAGGATGTGCTGAGACCGCTTTTGACTTCGTCAAACCTTCGGTTTGCGGCAAAAATATAAAATGGAATATCATATGAAAATCAGATACACCCTCTATTCATTACTGCTGGGCTCCTTGTTGTCTGCCCAGGAAAACCTCGATTTCAGCGGGAAGAAAAGGCTGGTTTCCCCGGAAGTCAGCGGCAGGAATGCAACGTTCCGCCTGCTTGCCCCTGATGCGAACAAGGTACAGCTGCAGGGAAACTGGCTGCCTTCAAAGGGAATGGAGCCGGGCTCCGTCGATCTGCAGAAAGATAAAGACGGCATCTGGTCGTTTACAAAAAGTGATTTTACTCCCGATATCTACACCTATTCTTTTGTGGTTGACGGCGTGAAGGCCAACGACCCGAACAATCCTTACCAGGTCCGTGACGTTTCCTCGGTGATGGGCATGATTTTCATTGACGGGAAAGAATCTGAAAACTACAAAGTCCGGAACGTTCCGCACGGAACCGTTTCCAGGCGCTGGTATCACTCGGACGGCATGAAAGAAGACCGGAGACTGACGGTGTATACACCTCCGGGATACGAGAATTCAAAGGAAAAATATCCTGTCCTGTACCTGCTGCACGGAATGGGCGGTGACGAAGAGGCATGGGTGACCCTGGGACGGGCATCGCAGATTCTGGACAACCTGATTGCTCAGGGAAAAGCCAGACCGATGATTGTCGTAATGCCGAACGGCCACACCAGCAATGCCGCCGCGCCCGGTGAA
>NZ_CAJYMO010000228.1 GCF_913776365.1 uncultured Chryseobacterium sp.
TCTTCCCGTATTGCTGTTTTTGCAGCCGGCCTTTTCGAAGGCCCAACAGAATGTTCAGACCCCCGAGAAAAACCAGGTAGACCGTTCGTTAATCAAAAATGAAACGTATTCAATGGTCTGGTATGCACTGAAGGATACGGCAAAAGTGGAAATCGGTAAGGTGGATACCCGGATCCTGAAATCGGGCAACCGCATCACGGTCAATTCAACGGTTAGAATGAAGGATTTGCCGGACTGGAAAGACGAAACCATAGCCGGACTCCCGGACTTTGCTCCGGTAAAACATACCTCTTTCAATGTGCAACGGGATATGCTGCTGGATTTTGAGAAACCCGATACCGTGACCGGATATTATCTGGATAAAACCAAAAACAGCAGGATGGAGATCAGTGAAACCACTACCGGAAAATTCTTCGACAGCAATGTATACACCCAGCTCATCCGTTGGCTTCCGCTGAAAGAAGGCTATACCACGGAAATGGCCATTTTCGATTACAACCCGTCTTCGGGAAAAGGCATCATGAAAGCTTATGTAACCGGGACAAAAAAAGGGACTTACAAAAACAAACCGGTATGGATGGTTTCCGTAACGGATGACATCTCCCAGAAAAAAGCCGCAAGCACTTATTATATCAACAGCAAAACCCGCGAACTCCTGAAACAGGAAGTGGATATGGGACCGAGAAAGATGGTGATGGAGAGATTATAAACAACGAGAAGCCAAAGAGGAGTCGGATTAACAGGTTGGAAGCTGGATGCCGGAAGTTTATCCTGTCAATATTATTTTTAAAAGTATCATTTCAAAAATCAACGCAAAATAAATAAAATACAGTCGAATTTGCATTATAAATAAAAAACCTTTCAGTGTTGAAGCGCTGAAAGGTTTTTTTTATTGGAAGCCTTTAAAGTCCAATCCAAATGAAGTTTGAAAAGATAAAGTCTATTTAATAATGATTTTAAGCTATAACCAATTAAGCAGTTAAAATCAAAGATTTGCCTCGTTATTTTTTTTATATTAACTATAGGAATTCGCAAACCTCTTCGAGGTTTTTAAGAACTTTTGCGGACTTTTTCAGGATTCCGGTACTCACTTTATTATGCATTCTTAAGATCTTTTGTGACTTTTGCGGTTAAAAAAATTTACATTTTAAACATAAATCCCTGGGAAATCTTCTTATTGTATTTCTTCTCATCGAAACGGTAGAGGAAAGATCCTTTTTTAGATGACGTCATGTCTTTTTCATCTGTTTTCACCAGGATGTCCATTCCGTTGATCTTGCTGGTAAAATTCCGTTTGTCGAAGGTTTCACTGAAAATGGCCTCATACAGATTCTGAAGATCCTTCATGGTAAATTTTTCCGGCAGCAGCTCAAATCCGATGGGCCGTGTCGATGCCCGCCTTCTCAGTCTCAGGACGGCATCTTTCACCATTTCATTATGGTCGAAAATAAGCTTCGGGGCACTTTGGAGATCGAACCATTGGAAACTGTAATTTTCATTGATCTGAAGGTCCTTTTCGATATGGATCAGGGCGTAGTAGGAAATTGAAATAATCCTGGCCGTAGGTTCCCGGTGGATTTCAGTATAAGAGTTGAGCTGTTCCAGATAAATGTTTTCAAGGCCGGTAAGGTTTTGGAGCACCCTTTTGGCTGCTTCATCAGCCGTTTCCTCATTGCCGACAAAACCTCCCATCAGGGACCATTCACCCAGCTGGGGCTCGAAATTCCTTTTCACCAGGAGGATTTTAAGATGCTCCCCGTCAAATCCGAAGATAATGCAGTCTACCGCAACCAAATGTCTGGGATATTGTGAATAATCCTGTTCCATTGTATTATTTTATACAAAGATAAAGCTTTTCCAGCGGGTAGGCCGGAAACAAATGTGTTTTTTACACTTTTGCCCAAAATCATTTCTTATTAAGTAAATTATTGCTTCCGGCAACAATTTTTGGGAGTTAAAACCGTGGCTGAAATCTGAAAAAACAATGCAAAACACATTAAATCTATATGAATGCAATGTTAAAATTGTGTTAAAATTTAATAATCTTTAAATTCAGAAACGGAGAATTGATTTTTCGGGCTTAATCTTAAAAATACGATAAGTAATTCGGGAGATAATTAACAATTCCATACAATTTCTTTATATCTGTTTTAAATAGTGCCGGTTTCAGGTTATTAATCTGATTTTCCTGATCGTATATAATCTTATTTTTTATGATAAGGTAAGGTGGTTTCACCGTTTTTGAATGCCTGTAGGGATATAATTTGTTCATGGGTTGTTTTCCGGTTTTCACAAATTGTTTTGTATATTGATTCTTTCCGTTATTTTAGAAATGTTGAAATAACATTTATTAATGAACAGAAAACTGTCTTTATTATTGCTGGGTTTTGCTACAGTTACCTTCGCTCAGGTGAAGAAAAGCATCCGGTATTTCCCGCTGAATACCGTGCAGTTGTCAGAAAGTGTCTTCAGCAAAGCGATGCAGGCCGACAAAAGCTATGTGATGGCCATGGAACCGGACCGGCTCTTGGCTCCTTATCTGAAAGAGGCTGGCCTTCCTGCCAAGGCTGCTAATTATCCCAATTGGGAAAATACCGGGCTGGACGGACATGTCGGCGGGCATTATCTTTCAGCTTTGTCCTTGCTTTATGCTTCTACAAAAGATGCAAAAGTAAAACAACGTCTGGATTATATGCTGGACGAGCTGGAACGCTGCCAGAAAGCTTCCGGGAACGGCTATATGTCAGGAATTCCGAATGGTAAAAAAATCTGGAACGAAATTGCAGAAGGAAACATCCGTGCTTCCGGTTTCGGACTGAATGACCGTTGGGTTCCTTTGTATAATATCCATAAAACCTATTCCGGACTGCGGGATGCCTATTGGTATGCGGGAAGTGAAAAGGCAAAAGATATGCTCATCCGGTTAACGGATTGGATGGCCAATGAAGTATCAAAACTTTCTGATGAACAGATCCAGGAAATGCTCCGCAGCGAGCACGGCGGGCTCAATGAAGTTTTTGCCGATGTTTATGATATAACCAAAAACAAAAAATATCTTCAGCTGGCACATCGCTTCTCCCATCAGGCGATCCTGAACCCATTGCTGAACGGTGAAGATAAACTTACGGGCATCCATGCCAATACGCAGATCCCGAAAGTGATCGGCTACAAAAGAATTGCTGATCTTGAAGATAATGTTTCGTGGAATGCCGCTGCCGACTTTTTCTGGCACAACGTTACCGAAAAAAGGTCTTCGGCCATTGGAGGGAACAGCGTAAGCGAGCATTTCAATCCGGTAAACGATTTCAGCAGCATGATCAAAAGTATTGAAGGCCCTGAAACCTGCAATACCTATAATATGCTGAAGCTTACGAGACAGCTTTTTGCCACTTTGCCCAAATCCTATTATATGGATTATTACGAGCGGGCCCTGTACAATCATATCCTTTCCACAGAGAATCATGAAAAAGGCGGTTTCGTCTATTTCACGCCGATGCGTCCCGGGCATTACCGGGTATATTCTCAGCCGCAGACCAGCTTCTGGTGCTGTGTAGGATCGGGAATGGAAAACCACGCCAAATACGGCGAAATGATTTACGCACATTCGGATCAGGACCTGTATGTGAATTTATTTATTCCGTCCACTTTACAATGGGCAGAAAAAAAAGTAATGCTGCGGCAGATCAATAATTTTCCTGAAAATCCGGAAACAAAACTGGTTTTTGATCTTACCGGAAATTCGGTACTGAATCTTAAACTCCGGTCTCCCGAATGGGCAACGCCTTCGGAAGTGAAAATCCTGATTAACGGCAAGCTGCAAAGCGTACAGCCTGATGCAGACGGCTATTATACCCTGACGAAAAAATGGAAAAAAGGAGATACGGTGGAAATGAAGCTGCCGATGCACCTTACGGCGGAACAGCTGCCGGATCAGTCGGATTATTATGCCTTTAAATATGGTCCTGTTGTTCTTGCTGCTCCTTATGGAAAGGAAAACCAGCAGGGGCTTCTGGCGGATGACAGCCGCGGCGGGCATATCGCCCACGGTCCGCAGATTCCTTTAAATGAAATTCCTGTCATTGAAGGAAATGCCTCGGAAGTCCTGAACCATGTACAGCCGGTAAGCGGTAAAAACCTTTCGTTCAGCATTAACGGATTATATCCTTCTGAAAAATACACCAAAGGGCTTCAGCTGGTTCCGTTTTATACCATCCAGGAAGAACGGTATATCCTGTACTGGCCGCAGGCAGACCGGGACAAGATACAAGCCGTACAGAAACAAAGAGCACAGGAAGAAGCCGAAACCCGGAAGCTCGACCAGATTACCATCGATAAGATCCAGCTGGGAGAGCAGCAGCCGGAATCCGATCATTTCTTTGAAAGCAAAGATTCCAACACGGGATACATGGAGGACCGGCATTTCCGTGATGCCAAAGGCTGGTTCAGCTACCGGATGAAAAATTCCGGTAAAAATACAGCTTTCCTGTATGTACTGTACTTCGATAATAATGCCGGGCGTATGCTGAATGCTGAAATCAACGGTAAGAAAGTCTTCGCTAAAAAACTCGAAGGTAAAGCCGGAAATTCGCCTCAGAATCTGCTTCTGCCGGTACCGGATTCGGAAAAAAGCAAAGAAAGCCTCACCGTAAAATTCTTTGCGGAGGATCAGGCCATGACCTCGAGGATTATTGAAGTCCGGCTTCTCACCCAAAACTATGAAAAATCCATCAAGTAATTTAAATAACAGATCATTCCATGAATATCTATAAGTCCAAAACGGCCTCTTTCCTGCTTGTCAGCATCTTCAGTATTTCCATGATGGAAGCCAAAGTAAAGCTTCCTGCCCTGGTTTCGGACGGGATGATCCTGCAGAGAAATATGCCGCTTAAAATCTGGGGGTCGGCCGATGCAGGAGAAAAGGTAAACGTAAAATTTTTAAATAAAACCTACACCACCAGCGCCGATAAAAGCGGGAACTGGAACATCACGCTTCCCGAACTGAAAGCCGGCGGACCTTACGTAATGACCATCAACGAAATTACCCTCAAAG
>NZ_CAJYMO010000229.1 GCF_913776365.1 uncultured Chryseobacterium sp.
CCTTCCGATGTGAACTACGGAGGAAACGTACATGGAGGAAGCGTGATGAAATGGATCGATCAGGCAGGATATGCCTGTGCCACTACGTGGAGCGGAAATTATTCCGTCACGGTGTATGTCGGCGGCATCCGCTTTTATGAGCCGATCAAGATCGGGGAAATCGTCAAGGTGGAAGCCCAGGTGATCTACACGGGTTCTTCCAGCATGCATATTTCCATCAACGTTTTTTCCCGGAACCTGAAGCAGCCGAAATTCGACAAGAAAACGCATTGTATCATCGTTTTTGTCGCAGTGGACGAAAACGGTAAAAAGCTTCCGGTCCCGAAATGGGTCCCCGAGACCGAAGAAGACCGCCAGAAGGAAAGGTATGCCATCCGGCTGATGGAGCTGAGAACACAGATCGAAGATGAAATGAAACCCTTTTTATAATGGACAGAAAAGAGTTTCTCACCCTCAGCTCCCTTGGATTGCTGGGACTGTCTTCCTGCGGCATTTCAAACCGTCAGTCAAAAAACAATCCATCATTGGCCATCCAGTTATACACTGTCCGTGAAGCAATGTCCGAAAACCCTGAGAAAGCCCTCGAAAGACTGGCGGCAATGGGTTTTACCGGTCTCGAGATTTACGGCTACAACGGTACATTCTTCGGTAAAACGCGGAATGAGTTCCGGCAGATTCTCAGCAATACCGGTCAGCGCGTTATCAGTTCTCACCACACCACCGGAATGCTCCGCCGTGAGCCCGGAACCCTGCTGGAAAACTGGGAGAAAACCGTTGAGGACCTGAAATACATGGGGACGGAATTTATGGTCTGCTCCTATCTCTTTCCTGAAGAACGGACACCTGAACATTACAGGAAGCTTCCCGGCATCCTGAATACCGCCGGTGAAATCGCCCGGCAGTCGGGCATTCAGTTCGCCTATCACAACCATGATTTTGAATTTGAAGACTTTGACGGTACCGGAAAAGTCTATGATTTCATCCTGAACCGGACTTCCCCGGAGCTGGTACAAATGGAGCTGGACCTTTACTGGATCGCCAAAGCCGGTTTTGATCCGGTTTCCTATTTCGAAAAATATCCCGGCAGGTTCCCGCTGTGGCATGTGAAAGACATGAAAGCCGGTAACCGGGACTTTACCGAAATCGGTAACGGCACCATTGACTTTGCCGGGATCTTTGCCGCCCGTGAGAAAGCGGGACTCCGGCACTGGTTCCTTGAACAGGACTCCGCCGATAAGGATATCTTTGAAAGCATCGGCATCAGCAGCAAATACATTCGAAGCCATCGGAAAATATTTTCGGAATAATATTGCGGATTCAGCGGTTTTGATGACAGGGAGTGTTGGAAAACGCAAGGTCGCGAAGGGTTTTGCCAGCTTTGTGGGTACAAGACGCAAAGATTTTATCGGAGATAAAATGGAAGGCTGCCTATTGTCCCGTACTACCGATGCCTGTAAAGCAGTCTATTCAGAAGCATTAAAATTTGGCTCTGCCAAATTCCTTGCGCCTTATACCACAGCATTTTCCGGTATTCCTTGCGACTTTGCACTTTCCAATACTGATCAAAAGCCTGAAACAAAATACTTAACGGAAATTCCCCTCCGATCTGGGAGAGGTGTCGAAAATTCAGGGAATTTTTGACAGGGTGGTCCTGAATAGTAGTATCTGTCTGACACGAACCTGTAATCCTGCATTCGCGTTACCAAAGTATAAAATACCCGAGCTCCCTAAATCCAGCAGCCTGCCTGAGCCTCGGCCCTGCTCATCAGATGAATTCAGACTGAATTAAAATTGAACGTTCACCTGCAGGAACTGACTCCTTCTTTTTTACACTCCCGTTTAAATACAGCCTGCTGAAATAGCCCCGATAGCAGCGGCTACCCCACAGCGGTGCCGGAGGGTTGGAGCGTGAAGGGCTTTGGCGTTGGCCTGCATTGGGACAGCCATGGCGCGAGGAGTAATAGCGGATAGCGGGAATCAGCTCCTGATCAGTACAGTACAGCAGTCCCGCATCCGTCTGTAACTGTTTCCACTGAACCCCTGAAAGCCAAATCTTCCGGATGTCATCTATAATCTGTATCATTTAAATAGTATTAATTTATACTTTGTTAACATTATTTAGTAAAATAAATTACTAAATTTGTTATAAATAAATGACAAATGGAAGATCAACACCCATATCCAAATCAGGATAATATGAACCATGAAAGACTGCTGGAACTGTACGGCGATTATATTCTCAACCATGGCGAAAGGCCTAAAAATATTTATCTGTTCGCCAAAGAAAACGGATTTGAGGAAAAGGAATTCTATCATTACTATTCCGGTTTCGGGCATATGGAAAAAGAGATCCTGAACCATCTCTTTAAAAAATCACTGGAACTGGCGGCTGAAGCAGATATTTCCAGGGAAGTCCCTGCCAAGGAAGCGCTGCTGAACGTGTATTATATTTTCTTTGAAAACCTGACGATGAACCGTTCGCTCATCCTTTTTCTCCTGGGCCGGGAAAGCCTGCGACATGTCACCCTGCTGGAAAACCTTAAGGAAACCCACCGGCTGTTTATCAACAGCCTGGATTTCAATGAATGGGAAATTTTTCAAAAGGCCAAGGAAGACATCAGGAGATTCAATGAAAAATCGAGGCAGCAGGCCCTGTGGCTGCACCTTCTTTCCTGCATCGACTTCTGGAAAAAGGATACCTCACCGGATTTTGAAAAGACCGATATCTATATTGAAAAAACCATTGATACAGGATTTGAACTGATTGACAATGAACCGCTGAAAAAGCTGGTGGATCTGGGAAAATTTTTGTGGAAAGAAAAAAGATGAGAAAACCGTATGAAGACATTAGATAAAATACCCACCGGTAAAATTGA
>NZ_CAJYMO010000230.1 GCF_913776365.1 uncultured Chryseobacterium sp.
TGCTTTCCTCGATTTTATGAGGAGCAAGGTTCAGGTTGCAGGTCCGGAGCTTGTAGATGTGCTTGATGGTATCCAGCAATACTCTCGCGGGACGCACCTTGGCATAAGGACCGTAGTATTCGGAGCCGTCCCGGATCTTCGTCCGGGTAAGAAAGATCCTTGGAAAGTCTTCATTTTTGATGCAGATCCACGGATAGGTCTTATCATCTTTTAGCATTACATTATAGAAAGGCTGATGGGCTTTGATCAGGTTGTTTTCCAACAGCAGGGCATCGTACTCGCTGTTAACAATAGTGGTTTCCAGTCGCTGGATCTTTCCCACCATAATCCGGGTACGGTATCCTGAAAGATTTTTGTTGAAATAGGAGAGAACCCTCTTCTTGAGATTCTTTGCTTTTCCCACGTACAGAAGCTGTTCGTTTTTATCATAGTACCGGTAAACGCCGGGCTCAGAGGGTAAGGTTTTCAGCTGTAATTCTAATGAAGGATTCATAATAACAAAATTACGTAATTTAAAAGCAAGAAGAAAGCCACAGGAATCCTGTGGCTACCAATATTATGTTAAAGTTACGGCTTATCCCTTGCTCATTTCCGTATATTCATGGACCAGAAAACTGAAATAATCCCATTCTACCGAATTTTTAGGGTATTTTTTCAGGAACTCCGCATTGTCGCCGAACAGGAAATTATAGTGGTCTTCAAAATCATCTTTGTGCAGCCATACCACCTTGTCACCTTTTTTCACATAGTAAGATTTGATAACACCGCCGCCCAGTTGCGGGCTGTAGCCAACGGAAATTCCTCCTGTCTCTTTCGCCCGCGGATCGTGATAGACGGAAATAACATTGTCAAACTCAGGATTGATCACCTGCATCAGGAATTCTTTGTCGTCTTTTTTATTTTTCAGGGATACGGTCTGGTTTACGAAATAAATCCTTTCATTATTGGTTCTTTTTGATAATTTTTTGGTACCGTAATTTCTGATGTTTCCCATGTATTTCGCCACTTTTGCAATTTTCTCGGCATTGCTTGGGTAGACATACATTTCGGCAATCTGTTCCGCATCGTAGACTTCAGACTTTTTGGAAATGCTGTCTTTCAGGGAAACTTCAAAGATCTGTCCTTTTTTCGTATCGATTTTGCTGCAGAACCCCTTGTGGGTTGTTCCGTCTTTTAGAATAACAGTGGAAGTTTTTTTAGGGGACGGGCGATCAAACCCCTCATTAAAAAGATACTGTTCCATGGTTTTGATTTCCTCTTTGGAATATTTCACTTTCTGTGCAAAGGAGGCCGAACCTGCCAGTAAGAAGGCAAGTAAAAAAGTTTTGAGTTTCATAAGGTAATTACATTTTTAATTTGAGCGGTAAAAATACTAAATAAAACGGGCTCTCTGGAAGAACCTGTCAATAATTATCATTTTACCTTTTTACCTGGCATCCGGACCTTATTTCTCAAATGGCTTCCTGCAGATCCATGGATTCGGCAGATGTTTACGGTCTGTGTTTTTTGTGGAAGATGGTATGCTATGATAGCAAGACGATCGCTAAAAGTAGGGCCGGTAGAATTCGTTTTTCCAGTTAGTCTTAAATGTGTAATTTTAAGACAAAATTTAGAGCATGATATACGGTGTAGATGTTTTCAGTTTCCATGATGTCCTGGAGATCTGTAAAACTCCCAATAAAGCCAAATTAAATAAGGCGGCAAAAGAACAGATTTTAAAATCCCAGAAAAATGTGCGGCAGATCGTGGAGTCAGACCGTTGTGTTTACGGAATCAATACCGGATTCGGGCCGCTTTGCGACACAAAAATTTCGGCTGATGAAACCGCCCGGCTGCAGTACAATCTCATTATCTCTCATGCCGTTGGGGTAGGGAAACCTATTGATAAGGAACTCTCCAAAATCATGATGATCGCTAAGGTCCATGCATTGTCCAAAGGGTTTTCGGGAGTTTCGCTGGACGTCATTGAACGAATGATCGTAATGCTGGAGAAAGATATTATACCCGTGGTTCCCGAACAGGGCTCGGTGGGTGCTTCAGGTGACCTCGCTCCTTTGGCTCATCTGGTATTGCCGCTTCTGGGCCTGGGAAAAGTCTGGGTAGGAAATGAAATTTATGAAACGGCAGAAATTCTGGAAAAAAACGGACTGGATCCTCTTGAATTAGGTCCCAAAGAAGGTTTAGGGCTGATCAATGGTACCCAGTTTATCCTTTCTCATGCCATCAAAGGACTGGAAAAATTCGAATACCTGCTGGATCTGGCAGATATGACGGCGGCAATGAGCCTTGAAGCCTATCGCGGATCGGCGAGCCCTTTCAAAAAGGAGCTTCATGAGATCAGACCTTTCGACGGAAGCCGGAAAGTAGCTGCCAGGATGCTGAAGTTTCTGAAAAATTCCGAAAATCTCCAGGCCCATGAATATTGTGACCGGGTGCAGGACCCGTATTCCATGAGATGCGTGCCGCAGGTACACGGAGCCAGCCGCAACGCTTTTGAACACCTCAGAATAATGGCGGAAACAGAACTGAACTCCGTAACCGATAATCCGATTGTGCTAAGTGCGGAAGAATCTATTTCAGGAGGTAATTTCCATGGCCAGCTGATGGCTCTGCCGCTGGATTATGCTACCCTGGCAGCAGCGGAACTCGGAAATATCTCGGACCGCAGAAGTTATCTGCTGCTGGAAGGGAAATACGGGCTGCCGAGGCTGCTGACGGAAAGCTCCGGGCTGAATTCCGGATTTATGATTCCTCAATATACTTCAGCTGCACTGGTAACGGAGAATAAGACCCTTTGTTTCCCTGCTTCGGCAGACTCAATACCCACGAGCTTAGGACAGGAGGACCATGTTTCGATGGGAAGCATCTCCGGAAGAAAATTCAATCAGGTCCTGGGAAATCTGGTGAATATCCTGGCTGTCGAACTCATGTTTGCAGCACAGGGGCTGGAATTCAGGAGGCCGGCAAAATGTTCTAAAATCATCGAGGAAAACTTTGACATCATCCGTTCAAAAGTCGCCAAGCTGGAAGACGACCGTCTGATCGGTGAAGATATGCTGGCTATTGCCCAACTGATACATGAGCGAAAATTTATTGTGAATTAGGACGATAATCAGTAGATCTGTAGCCTGGTACGAGATAAAGTATTTATTATCCATACTAAAGAAGCCGTTCAGAATCATGAACGGCTTTTTTATTTGTGTACTAATAGGTTACAAACTTATCCACAAACTTATCCACAGACTTATCCACATGTTTTTAACCGTTTTTTGTGGATAATACAATTCTGATTTCACCTTCTTCTTCTTCCAAACCTAGTCAGTTGAAAAAAAATGGAAGCCAGTGCTGATGAATCAGAAGTGAAGGGCTGTACTGATTAAAAGTTCAAGATAATCTCATGTGAAAGATGCAGATCCAGTAGGTATGGATGATAAATATGATGATATGTTGGAATTCTTTGGATAAAAAAACAATCAGGTCAATTCGGGTTTCTGATGCTGAAAAACAAAAATTTTGATAATCATCAACACTTCCGTCAAACATAGGCATGTTCATAACTTCATAAATCAGAACACCCGGAACACCGGTTCCAGGTAAGCCTAAACGTCATGCTGATCTTCAAAGCTCCTGAAAAAAGAAATCCATCATCTCATGTTTATATATTCGTAAACTTATAAGCATTAAATATATCTGATAATCAAATATTTATTGAGTTATCCACAATTTTATCCACAGACTTATCCACAGACTTATTCACATTATTTTGTGGATAATGCACGTATTTTCATATGCGTCCCGGGAAACTGTTTTTTCTGATTTATTCATTTTAGAGCCTTCTGCTCTAGCATTTTAAGCGGGAATACATAACGGGGATTCATGGTTTATTTATACTTATCCACATTTTATCCACACCGGGATTACCATTAAAAACAGTTCATTTCCATTTCAGGCGGCAGGAGCGAATGAATTTTCCCGATAAGTACGGTAAGGGAAAATTTGCATTAAAATTGATCTCTGTAGGATCTGTCTTAAAATAATTTAACCTATGAACCGACCGCTTTATATTCAGGATATTCAGGAGCTTTTTGATGATGTGCAGAGATCGGAAATTTTTGAGGACCAGAAGATGATGACCGATGCGGTTCCTCTGTTTCCGGTTGATGAGATCAATGCAAAATATCAAAAGGAGAAGCAACAGCCGGGTTTTGACCTCAAAATATTCGTACTGTTGAATTTTGAATTTCTGCAGTCAGGGGTTCCTGTCCGGGAAGAGGTGCTGCCGATAGATGATCATATAGAAAAACTCTGGGATCAACTGATCAGAACCTCTTATGAAAATAAAGGGACTTTGCTGAAACTACCAAAACCCTATATTGTTCCGGGGGGCCGCTTCAATGAATTCTTCTATTGGGACAGTTATTTTATCATGCTGGGTCTGCAGGTTTCCGGACGGGTGGAAATGATGGAAAATAGTATTGAAAACTGTGCTTATCTGATTCAGTCTTTCGGATTCGTGCCGAACGCAAACCGTACCCATTTCCTGACCCGGTCCCAGCCGCCGTACTTTTCACTCATGCTGGACCTGCTGCACGAAACAAACGGCGATGAGGAGGTGTATAAGCGGTATTATGAAACCCTGCGGAAAGAATATGACTTCTGGATGAACGGATCACAGCAACTCAGGAATGGTTCAGTTTTCAGGAGGGTGCTGAAAACGGTTGACGGACATCTGTTGAACAGATACTATGATGCGGAAAATGAACCGCGTCCCGAAAGTTATCTGATTGACATTAAAAACAGTGAGCATGCAGGCGGAGAATTTTACAGGAAGATCAGGAGTGCGTGCGAGTCGGGATGGGATTTTTCCAGCCGGTGGTTTGCTGATGGGCAGCATATTCAGACTATTGAAATCCTGAACCTGGCGCAGGTAGACCTGAATTGCCTGCTATGGCATTTGGAGAAGACGCTGGAAAAAGCTTCTGCGCTTCGGCAGAAACCGAAAGAAGAAATGTTTTTTAAAGAAAAGGCTTTGCTGAGGAAAAGGATGATCAATAACTTTTTCTGGGATGGCGGTTCGGGGCTTTATAAAGATTACCATATAAAAAACCGCACAACATCGGCATCTGAACATGTGGCTGCCCTTTATCCATTGTACTTCGGGCTGGCAACACAGGAACAGGCGGCATCGGTTGCCCTGAATATCAGGGAAAAATTTCTGTATGGCGGCGGGCTGGTAACCACTACTTCTGACAGTGGCCAGCAGTGGGATTTTCCGAATGCCTGGGCGCCGTACCAGTGGATAGGTTTCAAAGCGATGAAGAATTACGGATTTGATGAGCTGGCGGACCGGATAAAAAACAGCTGGTGCGGAAATGTGGAAAGAATTTACGCCAATACCGGGAGATTAATGGAGAAATACAATGCGCTGGATACGGAAAGCATTGCCGGCGGCGGCGAATATCCGAACCAGGATGGCTTCGGATGGACCAATGGAGTGTATGCTGCTTTAAAAAATCAATAATAAAACCGGCGTACCATTCCGCCGGCTTTTATATTTTCCATTGAAAGCCGATGGCATCGGAAAGTTTTGGCTATACTGTTATTTGAGGAATGGGTTATGCTGTTTTTCAAAACCTATAGATGTAGGGTTTCCATGTCCTGAAAAAACCCGGGTCTCATCATGGAGGATGAATAGTTTTATTCTGATTCCTTCAATCAGCAGTTCGTAGTTTCCTTTGAACAGATCGGTTCTGCCGATGCTTCCTTCGAAGAGTACGTCGCCTGAGATGATGAAGTTCCGGTTTCGGTTATGGTAGACAACGCTTCCCGGCGAATGCCCCGGAACATGATAGACTGAAAATTTTTCTCCGTCAAAATCAAGTTCATCGCCTTCTTCAATGTATTCGATAGCTGCATTGATGTGTTCCAGGTTCATCCCGAACCTCATCCCGCTGATCTGGAACATGTCCAGTACTTCTTTGTCTTCCTGATGCATGGTAACCGGTAACTTAAAGGTATCTACAGCCCACTGGAGTCCGAGGATGTGGTCAATATGCGCGTGGGTAAGCAGGATTTTCTGAACGTTCAGTCCGTTTTTCCTGATGAAATTTGCGATGGCCTCCGTTTCCTGATGGCTGCTGTTCCCCGGATCAATCAGCCACGCATTTTTATTTTCATTATATAGAAGGTATGTATTTTCACTGGCAAAATTGAAGGTGAAACCCTGGATCTGAAGCATGTCTGAATATTTTTTGTTAAACAAATATAGTTAATATTACAGAAAGCCAATAAAAAGTGTTCCGGCACTGACGGCGTGCGGCAAGGATCATGGCGTTCCAGTCACGACGGATTGTTTGAAATTAAATTTAGCTTAAAGAGGGCTGAGTATGGGTTTTGCATGCGATTTTTCGTTATCTTCGTCATAATGAAAACTTTGCGACTCCTTTTATTGTCATTGAGCGGGCTTGTCTCCGGGCAGAACATCCAGAGCATCCAGCTTTTTAATCCGCAGACGAATGATGAAACGCCTGTCATCAATTTTGGCCAGCAGCTGGTCTTAAGTTTTGATGACCTTACCAATGCCAGCGAAATCTACCGGTATACCATCCGTCATTACAATAGAAACTGGGAAGATGATAATCTTTTCTTTACGGAAATTGCCAATGGCAGTATGAACGGGCTGCTGGACAAGTTCCAGTACTCTTTCAATACGCTGCAGTCCTATACCCACTACAAGCTTACCTTCCCGAATGATAAGATCCAGCCCAAGATTTCAGGGAATTTTGAAATCATCGTTTATAAAGACTCGGCTGATAAACCGCTATTTAAGAAGAGGTTTTATCTGGTGGAGAATGCTGCTACGGTGGCGGTTGGGGTTTCAAGATTTGCTGATGCGAGAAATCCCCAGGCCAATCAGCGGGTGGAAGTGAAGGCGGTTTCGCAGGGCAGCGATCTTTCCTCAAATGTTAATTCACTTACCCTTAAAGTCATGCAGAATAACAATCCTTCGATGGTGGTAAGTAACCTGAAACCCAGTACGACAATGGGGAATCAGCTTCTTTTTCAGCAGCTCTCGCTGGTATTCCCGGGAAACAATGAATTTTATTATTTTGACAATAAGAACATGAATATGGCTGCGGATATGGTGCGGGCTACGGAGATCACAGACGGAACAAACAATACCTATCTGCATCCGGTATGGGCTTTCCCTTTAAACTACCAGTATCAGCCCGATGTAAACGGTGCCTGGTACTACCGCCGGAACGATTTGGGCCGGGAGCGGGATGCGGAAAGGGAAGCGGATTATTCCTGGGTATATTTTTCCCTGGATTCAGAACCTGTAGATAAGGAAATTTATGTTCTGGGCGGATTCAATGATTTTAAACCGGCACAGGAGAACCAGATGAAATATGATGAAGCCTCAAAAAAGTATGTGGCAAAAATGTACCTGAAGCAGGGGTTTTACAATTATATCCTTGCAACCCGAAATGCAGACGGCAGCCTGAACTTCGGAGAAGTGAACGGGAACTTCTGGCAGACGGAAAATCTTTATCAGGC
>NZ_CAJYMO010000231.1 GCF_913776365.1 uncultured Chryseobacterium sp.
GGCAAGCTCGCCGAGTTGCAGGCCGGAATCAAACCGCTTATAATAAAAAGCAGTTTAACGAGTTATATTAAATAATGAAAAAGAATATTTTATTCCTTTTAATTCTTTGTGTCGTTGCTTCCTGTGCCACCAAAACCAAGAAGCCGGAACAGCGGTCGAAGTTCATGAAAGGGTTTACCACATACTACAATACGTTGTTTAATGCAAAAGATGCGCTGAACAATGAGTTTGAAACCAGGGATAAGGCGCACAAAGACAACTTTTATGCTCCTTATATTCCCATTCTTACCTACGAGGACCAGCCTTTGGGAAGTGACCTGGGACAGTCTGCAGCCTTTGCCGAGAATTCCATGAAAATGGCAGAAGTCAACCGCCCCCAGCAAAACAACGGAAGAGGCGGCCCCCCGGGAATGCCTCCCGGGATGCCGGGAAACTCTTTGATGTCCGGTGGACAGGGAAATACCACCGGAGAATCACAGGCTGAGCAAAAGGGTGCCAGTACACTTGAAATTGCGGAAGCAAAAGCTTTAAAAGCCATTAATAAATATTCCGTCATCAAGCACGGGGAAGAAAAGAACAAACAGATTTTCGATGCTTATATGATCCTTGCACAGGCAAGAATCTACAGGGGGAAATCCCTGGAAGCACTGGATGCCCTGAATTATGTTTTCACCCATATGAAAGATGACAAGAGGCTGCCGCTGGCCAGGATCTACCAGGGGCTTGCGTATGACCAGATCAAAAACTATACGAAAGCGCATGAGGCTTTTGTGAAATTAAAAGGTGAAAAGATCAGTAAAGACTATGAAAAACTGCTCAGTATCTATTATTCGGAGTCTCTTCTGGATGCCGGTAAAAAAGAGGAAGCAGTAAAGGAACTGGATAATGCATTTGAACTGAACGGCAACCGCAAGCTGAAAAGCCGGATCGCATACCTGAGAGGGCAGGTGCTGGAAAGCCTGAACCAGAATGAAAAAGCCAGGGAAAGCTTTATGGCAGCTTACAAATATGCCAATGATTTCGAGTTTGAAGTAAAATCCCAGATTGAAATCGCAAAAACCTTCAATGGAAACGGCGATTACAGCGGAGCACGGAAATACCTGGAAGACATCAGCAAAAAAGGGACTTACGGATCACGAAAGAATGAATTCTACTATGCCCTGGGACTGATGGCCAATAAAGCCGGGAAAAAAGACGAAGCCCAGGAATATTTCAGAAGATCACTGAAGGAAAAGGTTTCGGACGGCCAGATCCGGGGACTGGCGTATTATGAGATCGGAAAAGGCTATCTGGACAAGAATGATTATATCGGGGCAGGGGCCTATTATGATTCCGCGATGGCAGTCATGACCTATGAGCCTTCCAAAGCCCTGCTGGCAGACCAGTCGGTTTACATCAAGAAGATATCAAAGAACTATTACCTGATCAAGAAAAACGACAGCATCCTGAATCTTGCCAGGATGACCCCGGAACAGAAAAACGATTATTTTTCAAAATATATTGCTAAAATCAAAGCAAAAGAAGAAAAAGAGGAACTGGAAAGGAGGCGGGCGGAAAGAAGCAAAGGATTTGATACCGGAGATTATAACGCAACGTCTATTTTTGCCAACAGTTCTACCTCTTTTGCGGATTTCGGAGTGGCCAATAAAGGTTTCTACTTTTCCAACACCGGAACGATAGCCAAAGGAACCCAAACCTTTAAGCAGACCTGGGGCGACCGGGCGCTCGTAGACAACTGGAGGTCTTCCAGGAAAATGGCTACGCTTGAAGATATGAAAAACGATGCACTGGGAACCACAACCGCTCCCAACCCGAGACGGTTTGAGCCTGCTTTTTATATTGAACAGCTGCCTACCGATATGGCCAAGCTCGATCAGCTGAAAAAAGACAGGGATACCGCTTCTCTGGGACTGGGTGTCATGTACCAGAATTATTTTACCAATACCCCTCTGGCAACAAAAACGCTTTATGACCTGGTGGATGTAAAACCGGAAGAAAAAGTAATGCTTCAGGCCCTGTATGAGATTTTTGCGATGAACTATCTGAAAAATCCACAGGCTGCAGAACGGGCAAAACAGATTCTCCTGAAAGACTATCCGTATACTTCCTATGCAGAGTTTGCCAGAAACCCCAAAAGCAGCTCTTTCGTTAAATCTTCAGGAGATGTGGAAGGCCAGTACAAGCAGGCCTTTGCCCTGTATGAATCTGAAAAGTTCGGGGAAAGCAAGGAAATCATAGATCAGACTATCCAGAAATATCCGAAAGACGCGCTTGTTCCGAAATTATATCTGCTGAATGCATTTAATTCAGGGAAATCGAGTGGGAAAGAGGTCATGATCCTTCAGCTGGAGCAGATTGCACTGAATTATTCCAAAACCCCGGAGGGCGAAAAGGCAAAGGAAATGCTGAATTACCTGAAGTCCGATCTGGCATTCCAGGCAACGGATAATAAAGGGAACGCCATCTCCCAGCAGGGCAACACGTATATACCTCAACAGCCAGGCCAGCAATTTAACGGTATCGGTGTTCCGCAGGATCAGGGGAATATGCAGATGAGCAACCCGCAGCAAATGCAGCCTTCCAGCGGCAACAGCAACCGTCCGGGCAGAAGACTGGGCAACCAGCAGGCACAGCCTGCGAACCAGATACCTGCAAAGCCACAATAAAAGAAAAGCGAAGATTGAGAATCTTCGCTTTTTTTATGATTTTCCGTTTCGAAATGTCATTCCCGGACGGACGGTTTCTTTTTTACACCATGGAAATCTTTAAGGTAAAAAGGTTCAAAATAGGCAATATCCTCAACTTCGTTCCGGCTGATTTTTTCAAGCGTCCTTTTTATAAGATATTGGGCAGAAGGATAGACATCCTGAAGGAATTCCGCATCCGGCAGCTGTATTACTTCTTTTGCTTTAGCAGCTCCATCCCCGGCAAAAAGCACTTTACGCCCATGGTATTCCTGAAAGGAATATTCATCAAGTATCTTTGCTTCGGTAACGGACAGTTCTTCTCCTGTTTTACCGTCATAAACAGCCGTATAAACCTCCATTCTCCTGGCATCGATCAAAGGGATTATAAGATCATAGTCCTGGCCCAGAAAAGGCTCTATGATGCTTTCCATGGAATTTACGGCTACCAGAGGTACTTTGAGCCCGTAACAGAATCCTTTTGCAGAAGCTGCCCCGATCCTGAGGCCCGTATATGATCCCGGACCTTTTCCCAATGATACGGCTTCGATATCTTTGATGGAAATGCCGGCGCCTTCCAGTGCCCATTCCACAAAAGTATGCAGGCTTTCCGACTGTTTGTAGTTTTCAGAAACCTCTTCCGTAAGGCACAATAGCTTTTCACTGTCCGATATCGCTACCGAACAGTTTTTTGATGAGGTTTCCAGATATAATATTTTCATGAATATAGAAATTTAAAGATACAGCTATCCGGCAGCTGTGTGGACAAATTTACAGCATTATTCCGAGATGGGATTATTTCCTGTAAATCGTCCTTGGTTCTGCCTGGGCAGCAGGGTAGATGGTCATATCGGAAATACAGACATGCTTAGGTGCATTGATACAGTAGGCAATAGAATGAGCAATATCTTCTGCCTGCAATGCCTCATAACCTGCATAAACGGTAGCAGCCCGCTCAGCATCTCCCTTGAACCTTACTTTTGAGAAATCCGTCTCCACCGCTCCGGGCTGGATGTTGGTTACCTTAATTCCGAATTCGGTAAGTTCAAGCCTCATTCCCTCGGAAATAACATCCACCGCCTTTTTCGTAGCACAATACACCACTCCGTTGGCATACGTCTGCCGTGCGGCTACGGAACTGATATTGATAATATGTCCTGAGTTCCTGTCTTTCATTCCGGGGATAATCATTTTGGATACGTAGAGCAGCCCTTTCACATTCCCGTCGATCATGGAATCCCAATCCTCTGTTTTACCCGCCGAAAGCGGATCAAGCCCGTGTGCATTTCCTGCATTGTTGACGAGGACATCAATTTTTCTCCATTCTTCAGGAAGAGAATTGACAGCTTTCTCCACTTCATCCAGATTCCGTACGTCAAATGCCAAGCAGAATGTTTCACTTATCTTGGAAAGTCGGCTTTTCAGCTCTTCCAGTACCTCTGTCCGTCTTCCGCAAAGGATGATCCTGTTGCCCTGTCCTGCCAGAAGTTCTGCCGCAGCCTTACCGATTCCGGAAGTTGCTCCGGTGATTAATATTGTCTTCATAATTCATGAGATCAGCCACTGATACGGCTGAAGTTTATTTAAAGTTGATGATGCTTCCTATCCGGCGTCAAATGCCTCAAAAGCATCGATGATGTGTTCAATAACCAATTTTTTATGTTCATCCGGAAGTACGGTAATCACATCAAAACGGACTTCCTCCTGTCTTCCGGACTCCTGCATATAATGATCGGCAGCAGAAACAATGGACCGTATTTTTGTTTTTGTCACCGCTTCCTGAGGAAGCATAAAGACATCAGTGGAACGGGCTTTCACTTCAACCACCACAATCAGATCATTAAATTCCGCTATAATATCGACTTCGGCTTTCTGAAACCTGAAGTTCCTTGCCAGGATTTTATAGCCGTTTTTCTGCAAAAAATCTGCTGACAGATCTTCCGCTATTTTTCCGAAATCATTATGTGTTGCCATCTTTATAATTTTCTGTACCGTATTGTGTTTTTATAAATTGTTTAAACCAATAATCCGTTTATGGTTTCGTCTGATGACTTTTACATTATGCTGAGGAACGATAAGCATGTTCCGGCTTATTACCAGACAATACTAACCTCATCTCCTGCCTCAATTTTCACGTTGCCACCGATAATAAGGGGCCTGTTGTCCCGGATATGGCCGTTCGGAAATCCGAAGACTGCAGGGAAATCATAGGCTGCGATCCGGTCTGCAATGATCTGATAGGCAAATTCATCAAAAGAGGCTTCGTACTGTACATTCTCTTTGGAATCCCCCATATTGGTCATCCCACCCACAATAAGCCCTGAAATCTTTCCGAATACACCTGCCAGTTCAAGGCTTATCAGCATCCGGTCCAGTGCATAAAAGTTTTCGCCAATATCTTCAATGAAAAGAATCCTTTTTTTAAATTTGAATGAATATTCGGTTCCGAGCAGGGCGTAGATCAATGCTAAATTGCCTCCAACCAATTGCCCTTCCATGGTTCCTGTCCTGTTGAGCCAATGCGATGGAAGGCTATAGCTCAGGCTTTTTCCTTGCAGGATATCGAAAATCTGTTCATAGCTTTCTTCCGTCACCCCGAAACCGGAAGTTTTTACAGTCTGTCCATGGATGGAAGCAAAACCTTTTTGCAGCAGATAACTCTGGACCACCGTATTATCGGAATAGCCGATATACCATTTGGGCTTTTTTTTGAAACCCTTGGTTTTCAGTCCGCTTATAAGATGCTGACATCCGTATCCGCCTCTTGACGCCCATATTGCAGCAATTTCATTGCTGTTCAGAGCCCAGCTGAGGTCTTGCAGCCGTTCCTGTTCTGTTCCGGCATAGGTGTAGCCTTTGGAAAACCGGGTATAAACATGTTCTCCCAATACAGGTTTATATCCATTGTTGATGATCATGGCGATCCCTTTTTCCAGTTGTTCCGGTTCTACTGCTCCGGCCGGGGAAATGACAGCTATTTTATCGCCTTTTGCAAGCGGTTGAGGAAAGTGTATTTTTTTCATTTTCGCTTTTGGTATTTTACTTCGGTTTTCTCGGCTTCTTCCAGACGCTTATCAAACTGGTTGAATTTCTTGAAGCTCTGCAGGAAGATAAAGAAACTGAAAACAATCAGGATGCCACCGACAATCCTCCTGATCCGGTTGGCCAGTTTCTGGGTCAGCCGGTCGTGGAACTGCTTCGCCAGGAATATTTTGGCAAGATCTATGCCCAGATAGGTGGCAATCACAATACTGATGTATAAAATAAAGTTGCCGGTGTCCGGATACTGGTTGCGCACCGAGATGACCGTTACCAGCCAGAAAAGAATGACCCCTACATTGAGAAGGTTGAAAAAAAAGCCGTTCATAAAGGTTTTCAGGTAATTCTGACTGATGAATTTCTCCTCCCCCGACATATGCATTTTGGTTTTCGTGACCATCATCACGATTCCGTAAGCAAAAATGAGAATGGAAGTAATCCTGTAAAAACCGGGATGTTTATCAATGAGTGTTACGATATCCGCACTGGCATAATACGCCGCAAGTATACAGAGAAGATCCGCTGAAATTACCCCTAAATCCAGTGCCAAAGCGTGCTTCGGGCCTCTGGAAAAGCTGGTTTCTATCAGGAGAAAGAAGATTGGCCCGATAAAGACCAGGCTCAGCATAAAGCCCAGTACGACGGCTGATAAAATAAGTTCAAACATCCGGTAAGTTTTTCAGATGAAAATAAAATATTTTCATTCCATTGTTACAAATTTAAACTTTATGATTTAATTATTCAATTCTCCCTGAATTCAATTAAAAAATTCTTCTTCTGCCTTATCTGATAATCCGGCTCTTAGGAAAGGTACTATCCTCTGTAATGAATCTTGTAAAAAAAACGGGCTACTGTACAGTTGATACAGTAGCCCATTTATTATTCTTTTTCAGGCCTTATTCGCCCTGGTATTAATCGACAATTTTAAAGTCCAGCTGCTTTTGGGTCAGATTTGCTTTCACCACCTGGATCCGAACCTGGTCTCCCAGCTGGTATCTTTTTCCGTGCCTGTTTCCATACACCGCATGGGTTTTCGCATCATAGGTATAGGAATCATCCATCAGATCCCTGAGCTTGATCAGCCCTTCAGCACCGTTTTCAGGAATTTCCACCCAAAAGCCAAATTCTGCAACTCCGGAAATCACACCGGTAAAAGTCTCTCCCAGATGTTTTTCCATGAATTTTACCTGCATGTACTTGATGGAATCCCTTTCCGCGTCGGCAGCCAGCCTTTCCATGGAACTGCAATGCTTGGCCTTGTCTTCCAGCTCAGCCTTATTCGGTGATTTACCTCCATCCAGGTAATGCTGAAGCAGACGGTGGGCAATCAGATCCGGATAACGACGGATAGGAGAAGTAAAATGGCTGTAATAATCGAATCCGAGTCCGTAATGGCCGATCGGCTCGGTAGAATACACCGCTTTGCTCATACTCCGCATGGCCAGGGTCTCAATCATATTTTCTTCCCCTTTTCCTTTGACATCCTGCAGGAGTTTATTCAGAGACTCTGCTACTTTTTTGGTATTGGCAAGATCCATTTTATATCCGAAAGTGGAAACAAATTCCCTCAGGGATTCCAGTTTGGCCGGATCCGGATCATCGTGAACCCTGTAAATAAAGGTATTCTGGCTGATTTCCCCTCTTTTGTTCAGGGAAACGAATTCAGATACCTTTTTGTTGGCCAGCAGCATGAATTCTTCGATAAGGTGATTGGAATCTTTGCTGATCTTAAAATACACCCCGATCGGTTCATTGTTTTCATCAAGGTTGAACCGTACTTCGCTGCGGTCAAAAGTGATGGCTCCATCTTTAATTCTTTTCTGGCGCATGATTTTTGCCAGCCGGTCCAAAATAAGGATCTCTTCCTTGAAATCACCGTCTTTTCCTTCAATCCTTTCCTGTGCCTCTTCATACGTAAAACGCCTGTCTGAATGGATGACTGTTCTTCCGAACCATTGTTTGTGGATCTTTGCGTTGTCATCAAGCTCAAAAACGGCCGAGAAGGTAAATTTATCCTCATGAGGACGGAGCGAGCATACGTCGTTGCTCAGCACTTCCGGCAGCATCGGTACCACCCGGTCTACCAGGTAAACCGAAGTAGCCCGCTGATAGGCTTCATCATCCAGCATGGTCCCCGGAACCACGTAGTGAGAAACATCAGCGATATGGACTCCAACTTCCCAGTTTCCGTTATCGAGCTTTCTCACGGACAGGGCATCATCAAAGTCTTTTGCATCTTTGGGGTCGATGGTGAATGTTGTAATGCCCCGCATGTCCCAGCGTTTTGCCACTTCCTCATCATTGATGCTGCGGTCGATCTTATCGGCATCCCGTTCTACTTCTTCAGGGAATTCATAAGGCAGTCCATATTCTGCCAGGATGGAGTGGATCTCGGTTTCATGCTCTCCCGGAGCTCCCAGCACCTGGATGATCTCGCCTTCCGGGTTTTTATCCCCTGGTCTCCATTCGGTCATCTTTACAATCACCTTATCACCGCCCTGGGCACCGCCAAATTTTCCTTTCGGGATAAAGATATCGGTATTGATGGATTTTTTATCGCAGACTACGAAACCGAAATCCTTATGAGGAACCAGCTGCAGCGTCCCCACGAATTCCGTTCTGTTTCTTTCCAGTACTTCCAGCACCGAACCTTCCGTCTTCTTTCCTTTGTAAGTATACGTCACAATCAGCACCTTATCGCCCTGCAGTGCATCCTTTACATTCTTAGAGTGGATGAAGATGTCGTTTTCCATCCCTTCTACGCTAACATAGGCATTTCCGGACTGATTGAAGTCAATGGTCCCGGTAAGGGTTCCTTTAATATCAAGATTAATGATATATTTCCCTTTCTCCGTCTCTTTTATCCTTTCTGCTGCCTGCAGTTTGTGGAGTGACTGGACCACCAGTTCGCGCTGCCTGGGGTTTTTGTAACCGATTCCATCCCCGATCTGCTTATAATTATAAACCCTGGTGGAATTCTGATTCATATACCGCAGGATCAGTCTTCCGATTTCCTGCAGTTTGCTGTCATTTTTCTGACTTATATATTTTCTTTTTTTTGGCATTTTATTTCTATTGGTTAATCTGTCGGACATCCGGATTTACTTTTACCGGACTATTCCTGTTTATCATCTTTTAAACGGCCCGTGTGAACGGAACCGTATTTAATTTTTATTCAAAATCTGTGCTCATTATGTGTGTTGGCATCAGAAATCCGGCCATTCCGTTTTCTCTTGCAGGTAATCTTCTTTCATCTTACCCTCCGGACAAGAATCAGCCGTCGGTCATCAAAATAATGTTGGAGATACATTTACCACTTCAGATATGATCTCCGGCCAGGCCGCTTATGCTATCGCATTTTATACACTGCTGACTCATTGCAGACGAATACAGGATACTATCTGTAAATTTAATCAAAAATAAGCTGTCTTTCACATTCCCCTTCCGGCTGGTACCGGATTTTTGTAATAAATCCTTTTTTACAGTCACAGGAGCTGTCTTCATTATTAAATTTTGATTCTGTAAGAACCGGAACACCATTTTCATTAAGCGTATAGGATTTTCCGTTTCTGAATGTTTTTATCTTCTTCCTGTCACCATTTTTATAATCTCTGTATATCTTTATTACAGAATATAACCTGCCGTTTTTGTAAATACGGGTTTTCTTTTCCGGATTTTCCTCAATATTCTTTATTTCAGACTCATCGTATTCTTTGTAGGTCAGTTCATCGAATTCATTTCCATGCTGGTGGAAAGTATATATCAGTGTGCCTGCGTCATTAAAAATGTGATGAAACGCTTCGTAGCCAGGATGGGTTTTCTCTTTCCTGTTATAGAACAGGAGATAGTTTTTCCTGGAAGCTGAATCATACCTGCTGGATTCAGGGAATTCCGGATTTTTAACTGTTCCTCTATAGACGTAATAAGGCATGTGAAAATAATAGAAGGCACGATCTTCACGGTCATTATAGGAATACAGTATTTTTGACCGGTCACTATTGTACACTATGCTGTCTCTGGAGTAACATTTTATATTTCCCTTTATCTTTTCCATCTGAAATAAAGATAATTCTTCCCTGAAATCTTCAAACCTTCCATATATATTTCCGGAAGAGGATTCCGGGATCAGCGAAATGATCTCAGACGGCTTCTCCAGACAGTGTGTTTTCATTTCCTTAATCCGGCAATATATATACTCATCCCATTTGGTCATCTGCCCGTAAGAGGCGGAAACGAAAAATATAGATAAAAAGAGAAAATACAATTTCATAAATAACTATAACATAATAACTAAATTTATAGTTTAAAAGGTTACCGGTAAAAAGAATAGGCAGGATCTTAAAAAGAAAGAATTAGCTGTTTCTGTTTAGACGGAATAACAGAATACAAGCTTATCAGATGATGCAAATATACGAATAAATTAATAAATAAAGCCTGTAAATTGATTTACAGGCTTTTATATTTTAGCAATAAGCAATCTTATCAACCCTGGTCTGATGCCTGCCGCCCTCAAAGTCCGTAGAAAGGAACTTTTCAGCAATTTCAATCGCAACTTCCTTGGAAATGAACCTTGCAGGGATAGAAATCATGTTGGCATCATTATGCTGTCTGGCAAGGGCTGCAATCTCCGGCATCCAGCAAAGTGCGCAACGGATCTTCTGATGCTTGTTTGCCGTGATCTGAACACCGTTTCCGCTTCCGCAGATCAGGATTCCCAGTTCATTCTCTCCATTCTCCACAGAGGCTGCAGCGGGGTGCACAAAGTCCGGATAATCCACACTCGTTGTGGATAACGTTCCAAAATCCTGAATTTCAAACCTTTCTGAAAGAAAGTTCTTAACAATTTCCTTATATTCAAAACCAGCGTGGTCAGCAGCGATAGCTATTTTTCGTTTCATAACCGTTTTATTAAGTCTCTTTTTGATTTATTTCTCTGCAAAGGTAAGAATATTCACAAAGTTTGTTAGCAGTTCGTGGGTAAAATGTGAAAAGGATTGTGGATAAGTGTGGATAAGTATGGAAAACTAATTGTTTTACCGTATTAAAAAATTTCGTAATGGAAATTTAATCTGAAAAATCTCCCGAAAAGTTCAGGAAACTTTTTTGCACGAATTCGGCGGCTTTTCCATAAATCAGTTATTCAGAATAAAATTGGGGAAAAGTTATCCATATTTGTTAGTAACTCTGTGAAAAAGCTGATTTCATGTCTTTTATATTGTCGATAACATGTGAATTCAGGAAAAAAAACATGTTATCAACTTTTTGCCCTAAAGTTATCCCCGAAATTCACATCACTCAACAACAATACCGTATTCTTTTTTTTAAGAAAGAAGAAATTGTTGATTATTGGGTGTTGGGTCGCCGGGAGTTTTGCTGAAAAACTTCCTGAAAACTTTTCCCGGGCCTCTGCGCTTCCCACATTTTAAAATCTTACATTTGTGAAAAGAAAATTCCAGATTATTTATGAAAACAATCAATGATTTCAATTTCAGCGGAAAAAAGGCTCTGGTACGGGTAGATTTCAATGTTCCCCAAGACGATCAGCTGAAAGTAACGGACCATACAAGAATTGCAGCGGTAAAGCCTACCGTAGATAAAATCCTTCAAGATGGTGGTTCTGTGATTCTTATGGCCCACCTTGGCAGGCCGAAGGGGGAAGCAAAGGACGAGTTCTCGCTGAAGCATATTGTAGCGGACGTTTCTGAAATCCTGGGCAGGGAGGTCAAGTTTGTAGAAGAAAGCATCGGAGAGAAGGCCCAGCAGGCTGCATCCGGGCTGAAACCGGGGGAAATCCTTCTGTTGGAGAACCTTCGTTTCCACAGCGAGGAAGAAAAAGGAGACCGTGGCTTTGCAGAACAGCTTTCCCAGCTGGGTGATGCTTATGTTAACGACGCCTTCGGTACAGCTCACCGTGCCCATGCATCCACTGCTGTGATCGCTGAATTCTTTGAATCAACTAAGTTTTTCGGTTTATTAATGGCAAAAGAACTTGAAGCGATCGATAAAGTACTGAAAAGCGGCGAAAAACCGGTAACTGCCATTTTAGGTGGTTCAAAGGTATCAACTAAAATCACCATTATAGAAAATATCCTTCCTGCAGTGGATAATCTGATCATCGGAGGAGGAATGTCATTTACATTCATTAAAGCATTGGGTGGAAAAATCGGGACCTCACTGGTGGAAGAAGATAAACTTTCCCTGGCACTTGAGATTTTAGGGAAAGCCAAGGAGAATAATGTTAAGGTCTACCTGCCGTCTGACGTCATGATTGCAGAAAGCTTCAGCAATGATGCTGAAAGAAAAGAATCTGATATTTACTCGATTCCTGAAGGATGGATGGGGATGGATGCAGGGCCTAAATCAAGAGATCAGTTCAATGATGTCCTTCTTAATTCCAGAACCATTCTATGGAACGGGCCGATCGGAGTTTTTGAAATGTCCAATTTTTCTGCGGGAACTGTTGCTTTGGGAGACAGCATCGCCGAGGCGACTGCACAGGGAGCTTTCTCTCTGGTTGGCGGAGGAGACAGCGTTGCGTTCGTGAAGCAGTTCGGATATGAAGATAAAGTAAGCTATGTTTCTACCGGAGGCGGGGCAATGCTTGAAAGTCTTGAAGGGCTGGAGCTTCCCGGCGTTGCCGCTATTAATAAATAAAATATTTTTTTATTAGAATAGGTCCACTGCTATACAGCGGTGGACTTTTTTTATGAGAATGCCGCTTTTTGTTTTCTTCCTGAAATAATTTCATATTTCGTGGCAGGAAATTTTGCGGGCTTCGAAATTATTAATTCTTATCATGATCATGCAGTTTTCCTGATACAACTGATCATTTATGCAAAGACCTGGAAATATATAGTCCGTGAAAAATTTTTTCAGAATCTTATTCCTTAATTTTTACAAGGCTGAAGAAGGCGGGTACATTATCAGGCTGTACAATTTTTAAAAAAAATAATTTGGCTACACAAGAATCATAAGGATCCGAACCTTACAGGAAAAGTTCGGTGACATTTGAAAGCAGGGTAGGGGAGTAGTGTTGAATGGTATAGGAACCAAAGGCAGATCATTTCAGATGCGGATTCAGAATGCAAGCCCTCTGAGAATCTCCTATACATTTTTCATCTGTACATTTCCCAATACAAAGCCATCTCAAATGGCTTTAAGATGGCTGTATTCAATTTTAAATGTAAAATCCAAGGAATTTGACCTTCATAAATATGCCAAAAATCCGTTTTCTATTTTTTTTCGATAATATATATTAAACTTGAAAATTCGTTCGAAAAAAGGGCCTTTATGTTGGAAATTGTTCCGTGAATGATCGCTTTTAGCCAAAAAACAGGTGATTTTTTATATTTTTCGCTAAGCATTGCAATATAATATGCATCAAGTATGAGTGGCTTTATTTTTCTCATTTTCCAATTGGGCTTTCGGGCAATTAAATTTTCCATTCCTTTTTTTGAAAAATGGTAAATATGCCGCGGGACGTCATAGGCTGCCCAATATTCCTGGTAGTGTTCTGCATCATAAGAAGTAGGATTCGGAACGGCAATGATAAGAAGTCCTTTATCTTTTAATTTTCTGTTAAATATTTCCAGCATCTCATCCTGGTTTATGATATGCTCAAATACATGCCACAAAGTAATGGCATCAAGGCTATGATCTTCTATCTTTTCGATGGTTTCAAGAATCAGGGCTTTTGAGACTTTTTTCTGTGCAACCTTTCTGGCATCGGCATCAGGTTCGAAGCCAAAAGTTTCGAAATCGTTTTCTATAAACTTTACAAATTCTCCGGCGCCGCAGCCATAATCCAAAACTCTGGAACCCTTTTTGATCCGGTCCAGAAGAATGGTTTTTTTATATTGAAGGTTGAACGATTGTAAGAATTTGTATAATTTTTCTTTCAGGCTTCCGGAGTCCTGATGATGGGAAATATAATCTTCACTTTC
>NZ_CAJYMO010000232.1 GCF_913776365.1 uncultured Chryseobacterium sp.
CGGATTACAGAATTACCAAAGGGACCGGATGGCTGGAAATCATGGGCTGCGGAATGGTAGACCCGGCAGTACTGAAAAATGTAAATATCGACCCTGAAAAATATTCGGGATATGCCTTCGGAATGGGTATTGAACGTATTGTAATGCTGCTGTACCAGATGAGCGATATCAGGATGTTCTTCGAAAACGATATCCGTACGCTGGAACAGTTTAAAACCTTGTAACACGTATTTTTGTATAAAAATTGAGATCCTGTAAAAATTGAGTTTACAGGATTTTTTTATTACTTTTATCCACAGAAATTACGCAAATATGGTTAAAAAGATTTTGAGATTCAGATCCAGGAAGATTGTCCATTATTCCCTTATACTGTGCATCCTGTTCATACAGCTTCTGATTGCCGGATTTTTTTATAACGAATTTGTAACCCGGAAAAATTTAATTTTTATAGAAAAGCAGCTTAAGGAAATCCAGTCGCTTGAAGACCTTACGGATCATTCCCGGGATGAGCTCCTGAAAGCGCAAAGGGATTTTCAGCAATATGTTATTACGGAAGATCATCAGTATCTGGATGCCTACTTTACCTCTTTGCAGCAGTTGGGTAAAAACCTGGACAGCATCAGCCTTTATGAAAACCGTTATCCCAAGCTCAGGAACCTTCTCACTTCACAGGAAAAAGATCCGATGAAAATAAAAAAGTTCAAATCACTGATTGATTCCACCTATGAATATTCTGCCAAAGCAGATTTCAGAATAAAAAACAACCTGCCTGAACTGAAGAAATATAACCTGGACTATAATTTTGACAAATTTAATATTGAAACAAAGACATTCTCTGATACGGTAAAGAAAAAAGGGCTTTTCGGGCGTCTGGGTGATGCCATATCCGGTAAGGAGAATGTGCGTAAGGAAAGCACGGTGATAACGGTGAAACACGGCAAGACTCCGGATCCGGCTACGATTAAAGCTGAGTTCGACAGCATTATCAGGCTGGTGAACAATCATTATACCGGACAGGTCAAAAAAATCCAGGTGAATGTTACTGAAAAGGAAAACAATAACGGAAAGTTTTATAAAATTTTCAGCAACCTGCTGGTATACAGCAATGGATTGATGAATATCTACGAATTTGCCATCAAGGATTCAAAATCTGATCTTGAGAAAGAATACCGCAGCCGGAATTCAGCAAATAACAGAGTCAGGACCTATCTTATCTTCGGGGCACTCATCCTCATGTTTATCGTTTCAATACTGATCATGCTTCTGACCAGAATAGCATTTATCTACGAAAAGAAACTGAATGCTGCCAATCAGCAGATCAATGAAAACCTGAAATTCAAAAACCGGATTCTGGGAATGCTGAGCCATGAATTGCGGTCACCACTGAAAATCATAGGGATTTTTATTAACAGGATTGGTAAAAAAACGGATGACCTCACGATCAGAGAATATCTGAAATCTATCAGTTTTACCAACGACACCCTTCTGATGCAGGCAAATCAGATCCTGGAATATACCAAAAACCAGCAGGTGCAGAACAGGCTGGTCCCTGCGATATTTAACCTGAAAGAAGAAATAAATTCGATCCTGAGGTCGATAGAGCCTTATATAGAAACCCGGAACAACTGTTTTATCATTCAGGAAAATATAGATTCCGGACTTGTGGTATATTCCGACCCTACAAAAATCAATCAGCTGTATATGAATATTCTGGGAAATGCCAATAAATTTACGGAGAACGGAAAGATTAGCGTTGCTGCGAAGACGGAGCCTGTTGATGAAAAAACGGTTTTGCTGATTACGGAAATCAGTGATACCGGTTCCGGGATCTCAAGCTCCGATCTGGATAAAATATTTGAGCCTTATTACCAGGGAGTATTGTCTGAAGAGGTGGAAAATCTCGGAGCCGGGCTTGGTTTAAGCCTCTGCAAAGAGCTTGTAGAGCTTTATTCAGGAAGTATAAAAGTGCTTAGCGAGGCAGGCAAGGGAACAACGGTCATTTTCTCTTTACATTTACCGGTATATGAATCTGCAGGAGCATAAGCCATTGGTATTTCTGCTGGCGGACGACCATAGCCTCATCCGTCAGGGAATTGTATTTCTTCTCGAAGAAATGGATTTTGAATATGAAGTCATTCATGCATCCAGCCTGCAGCAACTGAAAGAACGTATTGCGTCACATTCCATAGATATTGCCATTATAGATGCCCATTTCCCGGATGGAAACCTCCTGCACACGCTGCCGGAAATCCGTAAGGCATGCCCAGGATCCAAAATCCTCATCTTTACCGGGATTGAGGAAAGTACCCATGCGCTGAAATTTCTAAATGCCGGTGCCAACGGGTTTCTGAGCAAGCTCAATGAAGAGGAAGAAATCCGGAAGGCCCTCCTTACCCTGATCCGGCAGGGCGAATACATTTCCCCATCCACGCAGGCGCTTCTGATGAATTCCCTGCACAACCCCGGTCTGGTCAATCCGCTGTTCTCCCTTACAGAACGGGAACGGGAAATCGCAGGACTGTATGCAGCCGGGTACGGCAATCTTGAAATTGCCAACAAACTCGAGGTAAAGCAAAATACGATCAGTACCCTTAAGAAAAGGATATTTGATAAACTGCATATTGATAATTTGGTGGAATTAATTGAAATGGTTAAAAAACATCAGTAAATATCCACCGGTATTCCGGAGATAGCGGTTGTCTGTATTTTATAAATAATTGGAAATCTGTATTTTATTGTTTTTTGTAGAAAAATATCTACAATACCGTAGATAAATATCGAATTGATCTGGTAGGATTTTATGATGGCGTATGGGTATCTTTGTATCAGTAATAATAACTATTAACACCTATAACTACAAAGGCCCTGGTTCTGAGCACACAGATGATGAAACACCATATCAGAATCAGGGATCCTAAAGCACAGATGACGCAGGTATCTTTACAGAGATACCGGTTCAGATTCTCCGGAAACTGGACAGCCTAAAAAAACACATCATGAAAACACGAAAAAAAATTATTTCCCTCCGGTATCCCTCCCGGAGGTTTTTTTTTGCCCGGTGGATTGGGCTGTTAATAAGTAAATGCCCGCAGTTTGCAGGCATTGTTGTGTTTCTTTGTGATTATTTAGCGGGTAAACCGCAGAGGATATTTCACGTTTTTATAATCATCGATACTGGCTTTCAGGGAACCTACCGCAAGTTCGGCTTTCAGGAGGATCGGTATATGGTTGAGGTCATTGGAAACCCACATCACCACTCCTTCTTTTTCCCTGAATACCCTCCCGCTCTTCACCGAAGGGATGATCTTCAGGCAGTTGATCGTTCCGAATTTTGTCTCCAGATTCTCCGTTCCCGCCACTTTAAGCTGAAAAGGGAACATTTCATCATCAATCCATACATTCATATTGATTACACTCCCGGTTTTAAGCTCAGCAGGACTCTTGCTTCTCAGATAATAAAAACAGGAAAGCATATCCTGTACTCCTCTTACGGACTTAATCACCTTTGATCCGTTGGCCGGGGTCTTTTTGTCCGTTAATATCAGGGTATTGTTATCATGGTTGAATACGGTTTCCAGGTGCTGCCGGTAACTGCCTTCCTTTACATTTCTCACATAAAAACTCGGGAGTTCCGTATTCATATTGATATAGCTTTCGTAAAGATCGTCTACCTTAAAAAAAGCTTTTACGGCTCCGGTGGTCTGTCCGGTACCTCTTACATACAGATGGGGCGCTCCTCTGTAGGTACTTTTTCTGGCAGTAAGGTTGGCTGTACCTGCATTCAGGAAACCATAATGGATCCTTAAAGTAATGGATTCCCCGTCTGCAATCGTATTGATCTGGCCGGAACCGAAAAGGAAGAACAACACCGTAAGTACACTCAAAATTTTTTTCATAATCAGATTTTAGACAAATTCTTTCAATCATTAGATGCAAAAAACCGGCAAAGGTTTGATAAATCTCAGTTTTTTATTTAGACTGAATTAAAAGGCTTCGCTTTAAAATTAGTAAATTTGCAGTTACAAGTATAAATAAATTATCTTACAATTATGATAACGACCGATATATTGATCATAGGAGCCGGCCCGACCGGTCTTTTTGCTGTATTTGAAGCAGGTTTACTGAAAATGAAGTGCCACATCATCGATGCACTTCCCCAGCCGGGAGGCCAGCTGGCAGAGCTGTATCCTAAAAAGCCGATCTTCGATATTCCGGGTTATCCTTCTGTAAATGCAGGTGAGCTGGTAGATAACCTGATGGAGCAGATCAAGCAGTTCCAGCCGGGATTCACGCTGGGAGAAACTGCTGTTTCTTATACTAAAGTTGATGACGAATGGTTTGAAGTAATTACCAATAAGGGAACGGTACACAGGGCAAAGGCTATTGCCATTGCAGGTGGTCTGGGAACATTTGAACCGAGGAAGCCCGCTCTTGAAAATATTGCCGATTATGAAGAAAAAGGCCTTGAATATTTCGTGAAGGAGCCTGAACATTTCCGAAATAAGAAAGTAGTGATTGCCGGCGGCGGAGATTCTGCGCTGGACTGGAGCATCTTTCTTTCCAATGTAGCCAGCGAAGTAACGCTGATCCACAGGAGAAACGAGTTCCGTGGCGCATTGGATTCCGTAGAGAAAGTTCAGGAGCTTAAAAACCAGGGGAAAATTAAATTAATTACTCCGGCTGAAGTTACTGCGATCAAAGGAGACGGGAAAGTAGAAGCGATTACAGTAGCCGTTGACGGACAGGAAGCCTATGATATGGAAACGGATTATTTTATTCCTTTATTCGGACTGACGCCAAAACTGGGGGAAATCGGGAACTGGGGACTGAATATCGAAAAAAATGCCATCGTGGTAAACAACGCGCTGGATTACCAGACCAATATCGACGGAATTTATGCCATCGGGGACATCAATACCTACCCGGGAAAACTGAAGCTGATCCTTTGCGGATTCCATGAAGCGACCCTGATGTGCCAGAGTGTATACAACCGGCTGAACCCGGGGAAGAAATTCGTTCTGAAGTACACTACGGTAAGTGGGGTGGACGGATTCGACGGAAGCAGAAAAGAGGCGGAGAAAGCCGTTGTGAAAAAAATTGACTAAATTTGTGGCGGTTGGCGGATATGATCTGTTATAAAACAGACGGACATCAACCGGGATCAGCATAAGCAATAGAAATGAGTGATATAAATATAAAAATTACCGATAGGGAAGGGGTTACCCACGATGTAGTGGCTCCGACGGATATGTCTATGAACCTTATGGAAATCATCCGTTCCTATGAACTTGCAGAAGAAGGGACCATCGGCGTTTGCGGAGGAATGGCGATGTGTGCATCGTGTCAGGTGTATGTAATCAATGATCCTGGACTTGAACCGATGGGTGATGAAGAAGATGCCATGCTGGGGGAAGCTTTCCATGTGGAAGACAACAGCAGATTGGGATGCCAGCTGCATATTGTCCCTGAAATGGAAGGACTGGAAGTGGAAATTGCTCCTTATCCGTAATGTATTTTAACTTGAAACATAACAAGCCTCCCGGAGATTGCTCCGGGAGGCTTTTTTATTTTGTATTGTGCTTGCTCTGAAGATAATGGATCAGCCAGAGGATGGGAGCGCCCTGAGGAATGGCAAATTTGATGCTCCGGTCCTTCAGGTTTTTATTAACCGATTTCAGATAACTGATCTCACTGGTAATGATTTCGTCCTTATGATGCAGAAGCTGATCTTCAAGCTGTATCAGGTTCAGTATCCCCAGGTCTTTTAGCTGTGCCGGGAAATGATTTGCCGAAATGTAAGCGGTATCGAATTTTGACTGGCCGGGTGTCCTGAGCGCTTTTCTTACCTGGCTTTCAATCTCGCGCAGCAACGGGTTCTTTTTTACAAAGGCAATAATGGTTGGCTCATTAATGTTGATCAGCTCCCTTTTATTTTTAAGGTTCCTGCTTACCGAATTTTCAAATTCGTGAATTTCTTTTTTCAGCTTGGTAAATTCAATATCCGCCTGTTCCAGAAGGGCGGCGACCCGGTAGAAGGTCCGTTGTGCCTTTTCAGGAATATCGGTCACCGATTTATAGCCCAGGTCATGTTCAATTTCTGCCCATGAATGCTGGAGAATACTTCTGATCTGAATTTCAAACCTGATATTTCTATAGTCTGCATATTCCTTTGACTTTGCTTTCTGTTCATTGACCTGCAGGATAAAATGAATGCTTTTATAGCCGAATTTATCAATCTCAATATGCCCTTTATCAACGGAATTGCTCCAGTCTACCGTAAATTCACGGTTAAGGATTTCCTCGATTTTAGAAATGTCATCTTCAAAATAGGTAATGATCCTCACGCCTAAAATATCGGTAATCTCATCAAGGCTGGTATATTTGTCTTTTTTAATGATCTTCTGGGCAAGGCTTGCTCTCGTTTTCACGCGGCTGTTGATCTGATGGAGGGGAATTTTCCTGCATAGTTTTTTCAG
>NZ_CAJYMO010000233.1 GCF_913776365.1 uncultured Chryseobacterium sp.
ACATCAGCGCCCATGATCTGCAGGTTGTTCACCAAATCATCAACTTCTATTTCCTTAAGGAAATCCTGAACCTTTTCTTTCGTCAACATAAACTAAATAAATTGTTTACAAATTTACGTAATTTTTAGCTATTTGGAATAAGTAAAAGGACTGATAGATATTTTCTTTTGTGAAAACGAATTTTATAGTACTTTAGGGAAATTTTAATTTTTATCTATGAAAAGGTTATTCATCATTCTTTTTGGGATCATTGCTCATAATCTGTTTTCGCAGCATTATTCGCAATATGTGAACCCATTTATCGGGACAGGCGGCCACGGGCATACGTTTCCGGGAGCCATTGTACCTTTCGGAATGGTACAGCTTTCTCCCGACACAAGAATCGACGGGAGCTGGGACGGCTGCAGCGGCTACCACTACTCCGATTCCGTGATCTACGGATTTTCCCATACCCACCTGAACGGAACAGGGGTTTCGGACTACGGCGACATCATGCTGATGCCGACGATGGGGAAACCAGGCCTGACTCCCAAAGAATATTCATCCTTATTTTCGCATAAAAATGAAAAAGCGACGGCCGGATTTTATTCGGTAAAACTGGATAAGCATAATATTGATGTGCGTTTAACCACGACCAAAAGAGTGGGTTACCATGAATATACCTTCAACAATGCCGGAGATGCGAATATTATTTTAGATTTAAATCACAGAGATAAATTGCTGGAAGGCGAAGTAAAGATTATTGACAGCAAAACCATTGAAGTTTTCAGAAGAAGTGAAGCCTGGGCGACCAATCAGTATATCTATGCCAGAATTGAGTTTTCCAAGCCGGTGAAAATTTCAAGGAAAACAGTGAACGGAAAGGAGGAAAACAATCTCTTCACGGGGACACAACTGGCACTGGCATTTTCTTCCACGGTTAAAAAAGGGGAAAAAATCGCTGTAAAAGTTTCCATTTCCCCGACAGGCTATGAAGGAGCCGGAAAAAATATGCTGGCAGAAGGAAAATCAAATGATTTTGAAACCGTAAGAAAGCAGGCTATGGCCGACTGGGATCAGGAACTGTCTAAAATCGAAGTGAAATCGTCCGACAAAGATAAGCTGGCCGTTTTTTACACGGCGATGTATCACGTTTTCACCCAGCCGAACATCAATATGGATGCAGACGGAAAATACAGGGGTCGCGACGACAAATTTTATATGGCCAAAGGATTCGGTTATTATTCGGTATTCTCGCTTTGGGATACGTTCAGAGGTGCCCATCCGTTGATGACCCTGATCGACCGCAAAAGAACGGCAGATTTTATCAATACTTTTATTAAACAATACGAACAGGGCGGAAAACTTCCGGTTTGGGAACTCGCTTCCAACGAAACGGAATGCATGATCGGTTACCATTCGGTTTCCGTGATTGCCGATGCAATGGCCAAAGGAATCACCGGGTTTGATTATGAAAAAGCCTTTGAAGCCTCCAAACATTCCGCAATGCTGGATATTTTCGGGTTGAATGCTTACAAGCAGAACAACTTCATCAGCATTGACGATGAGCATGAAAGCGTTTCCAAAACCGTAGAATATGCCTATGACGACTGGTGCATTGCTCAGATGGCTAAAATTTTAGGCAAAAAAGAAGATTACCAGTATTTCATGAAGCGCTCCCAGAACTGGAAGAACCTGTACAATCCCAAAAATGGGTTTATGCAGCCGCGAAAGAACGGGAACTGGTATGAGCCTTTTGAGCCGAGAGAAGTAAACAACAATTACACGGAAGGAAATTCCTGGCACTACTCCTATTCCGTTCAGCAGGATATCCCGGGACTGATTGCCGCACATGGCGGAAAGGAAAAATTCGAACAGTTTATCGATGCTATTTTTGCCGCACCGGATAAGACTACTGGCCGGGAACAAGTAGATATCACAGGGTTGATCGGGCAATATGCCCAGGGGAATGAGCCGAGCCATCATATCGCCTATCTCTACAATTACGTAGGAAAACCGGAAAAAACGGATGCCAAAATAAAATTCATCCTGGATAATTATTATAAAAACGCGCCGGACGGACTGATTGGCAATGAAGATTGCGGCCAGATGAGCGCCTGGTATATTTTAAGTGCGATGGGAATTTATGCCGTAACTCCCGGGTTGCCTGAATGGCAGACAACCACACCGTATTTTGATGAGATTAAAATTCACCTGGAAGACGGAACCACCAGAACCATCACCAAAAATACGGGACGAGAAGAACTGAAAAAGTTAGGTTTTGAAAATGTAAAATCGTTCAGGGATTTTAAATATGATGAACTGACCGCCTCTCCCGTTATTGCGGCGGCAAGAATTTTCGACCTGAATACGAAAGTGGAAATTACTGCACTGAATCCTGATGATAAAATCTACTACATGACATTGGATGAAGGCGATGCCAATGTAAGAAAAACATTCATCGCTTACAAAGGACCGTTTACGATCACGAAAACCACCCAGGTGTCAGCGTATGCGGAAAGAAACGGTGAAAAAAGCTCTGTGGTAACCGCTGCTTTCAACAGAAGGCCGAACAACTGGGACATTACGGTGAATTCAACCCCGACTCCGCAATATACGGCGAGCGGAAAACTGTCTTTGATCGACGGAATCAACGGGGATGCCAACTGGAGAAAAGGCGAATGGCTCGGTTACCAGGGCCAGACCTTTGAAGCGGTGATCGATATGAAATCGCCTCAGGACATTACCCGCCTATCATCCACTTATCTCCAGGACAGCAGGGCATGGATTTTAATGCCGAAAAAAGTGGAATACTATGCATCCAACAACGGAAAAGATTTCATTCTGCTGAAAACCGTAGACAATATGCTGAATCCGAAAGATGAAACGCCTCAGGTAAAAGATTTCACGGTAGACATCCTGCCAACGCAGGCGCGTTATGTAAAAGTAAAAGCCTATCATTTCGGCAAGCTTCCGGACTGGCACCAGGGCGCGGGCGGCGATGCTTATATCTTCATTGATGAGATTTCTGTGAAATAAGTGTTGATTATGAAAAAATTATTCTCGTTGTTATTTTTGACGCTGTGCATAATAACCATCTCTGCATGCAAATGTAAAAGAGATCCGTTGGCAGAGAACTATCTGGCTGCAGATGTTGCAGGAATTATCCGGATTAAGAAAGTGTATGGTGAAAATACGGAGCAAAGAACCTATAAAGCAGACATTAAATTTGAGAAAATCTATAAAGGCAAAGAGTTTAAAATACTCCATGTGCGCGGCCTTATCGACAATTCGTATTCGGGAGCATGTGAGATTGATATAAAGCCAGGTGAAACGTATCTTATCTTATTGAATAAATACAATGGTGAATATTCTATTTCTGCCTGTTCCCCAAAATACAGGTTTGATATGAAGAAGGAAAAGGCGACCGCAAAAGCTTTAGGAAAAACCTTTGCTTATCTCGATAAAAACAAATCTAAATTTATAGGGTTTAAGTTTACAACATGCTTCGATGAATTACAGAAAGGTGACAGGTCCGACCTTTCTGCAATTGGAGACTTTTCGCCGAAAAACCCTTTTGCCATTTATAAGGTGAAAATAAATGATCTTTCAAAGATTGAAGAACTTACTCCGCTGGCAACTTTCGGGGATAAGGATCAGGAGGTGGAAACTATTCTCAGGAGAAACATGATAGTCGAGTCTCCCATGTTTGTCAATAAAGAACCGGGAAAAGAATTTCTGATACTGCTTTTATATATGCCGGATAATATCAGAACCAAGTACGGAGAAATAATCAACGCCGAATGGTAAAAAATTAAACCTCTTTCTACGGGAAGAGGTTTATTTTTACTCGACAGTTCAATTGATCCGATAACTCCCTGTTCAAAAATTCTAGAGAACCGATCCTTTTTCCGGTAATTAGGCGGTTGAGAGAAGTTCCATCCTTTTAGCTGAATTTGTACGTCAGGATTCACCCGGTGCTTGTGATCGCACCATTTCAGGGCTTTATATAGGCTTTCCATTTTAGAATATCATTTCAGCCTTAGAGGGGTAAATAGCGCAAAATTTAATTTTAAAACACCGTCTTTTCCGACCAGTTCAATTTATCCGGCAGTTGCCTGTCTGAAAATTCAATATGGATCACTCTTCTCCTGTTTCCATTGGTTGTGCGGTTGGAGCCGTGCAGAAGTAAGGGTTTCATGATCATGATGCCGCCGCTTTCCACGTTGCAGATTTCTTCCGTTTCAATGTTCCAGTCGATCGTCTCCGGGCGGTAAATGCCTTTGGCGTGGGATCCGGGAACTATTTTGAGGGCTCCGTTGTTTTCATCCGTATCATCAAGGTGAATCCGGATCGTGTATATGTTTTTCAGGATATCCAGCGGCGGCTGAACAGCAAACTGATTCTGCTTGGTTGTCCAGGGTCCGAATCCTTCCAGCTGCATTTTTTGATTTACTGAAATCGTCAGGTCCTGATGATAGGCCACATACCAGTTTGAGGTTTCAGGCTTATCGAAGTAAATGCTTTTCACCACAAAATACTTATTTCCGAAAATCTCCCTGATTACCTTTTTCATATTTTCGGTAAAGATAAGATCCTGTACTCCGGGAATTTCCTTGAGGAACTGGCGGATGGCAAATAAGTCTTCTGATTTTCGGAAAGTTTCCTTTGAGATATCTATGTTTTGAATCACTTCGATAATTCTCCGGATTTCATAATCGGAAAAAATAGTGTTGATCACCGTGAATCCTTTTTCCTGGATGATGTTTTTATGATTTTGCAGATTCATTATAAAAAATTTAGAAGCGATTTATTTTTTATCTCTCAAAATAAATGGTCAATAATGAAATATAAAATTCACTATTGACCACTCACGAGCATCAGCTGCGATTTGTATTTTACAGGTTTCCGCCGTGGTTATCTAATTGTCCCTCCCACTTGGAAACGGCTGAAGTCGCCAGGGCATTTCCCAGCACATTCGTCATGCTTCTTCCCATATCACAGAAATGGTCGATCGGCAGGATCAAAGCAATCCCTTCCGGCGGAATTCCGAACATCGAACAGGTGGCCACAATAATGACCAGGGAAGCTCTCGGAACCCCGGCGATCCCTTTGGACGTCAGCATCAATACCAGAAGCATGGTGATCTGCTGCCCGACAGTCATTTCGATTCCGTAGATCTGGGCGATAAAAATAGAAGCAAAGGTCATGTACATCATGCTTCCGTCCAGGTTAAAAGAATAGCCTAACGGAAGAATAAACGATACCACACGGTTGTTGCACCCGAACCTTTCCAGTTCTTCTACCAGCTTCGGGAAAACAGCTTCCGAACTTGTGGTGGAAAAAGCGATCAGCAGAGGCTCTTTAATCCTTCGCAATAATTCAAAAAGGCGGTTTCCTATAATCAGGTAGCCCACCAGCAGAAGAGCCAGCCAAAGGATACCCAGGGCAAAGAAAAAGTCTCTCAGATAGATTGCATACACTTTAAAGATCTCAAATCCGTTGGTGGCCACCACAGCGGCAATCGCTCCGAGTACCCCCAGCGGGGCAAACCACATGATGTAGCCCACCATTTTCAGTATTCCGTGGGCCACGATATCAAACAGCTTTACAACAGGCTGTGCATACTCGTCTCCCAGATTGGCCAGTGCAATCCCAAACATGATGGAGAAGACCACGATCTGCAGCACTTCATTAGTCGCAAAAGCCTCGAAAATACTTTTAGGAATGATGTGTTTCACGAAATCTTCCATGGAAAAACCTTTGCTGCTTTTCAGGAGTTCTTCGGCAGAAGCGGCATCCTGAATCGGCAGTTTGGTCACATGGCCCGGCTCCAGCCAGTTTACCAGCATCAGACCAATGAAAAGGGAAACCAGGGAAGCGGAAATAAACCACAGCATGGCTTTGGTACCTACCCTTCCGATCATTTTAATATCGCTCATTTTGGCAATTCCCACGACGAGCGTAGTAAATACCAGCGGGGCAATGATCATCTGAACCAGGCGGATAAAGACCGTTCCCAGCAGCTTTATGTTTTTGGAAAAGGGCTCTGCACTTTCAGGATACTGCACATGCACCAGTCCGCCGATGGCCACGCCCAGGATCAGGGCAATGACAATGGCTATAAATAGTTTATTCTGTCCTTTCATATCAATAATTCAAGTTTCGCAAATATAATATTTTTACAATTGCCCGGCGATTTAGTTTATGCCTGTTTATTCCGGAGCAAAATAAAAACAAGATAAAAATTAAATAATTGATTAACAATATATTACATAAATAAAATGCAGGCTTTACCTATTTTTGGGTATTTGGTATGCATTTTACTGTTATATTTATCTGTATTAACAACATTATCAAAATATACAACTATGAAAAAAACGATCGCAATGGCCGCTCTGGCCGTAGCCGTATCTTTCGGATCCGTTTCATGTAAAAAGAAAGTTTCAGATGCCGACCTCCAGACCCAGGCCACAACTATTGTTACTTCCAATCCGGGAGCTTCAGTGGAAATAAAAGACGGTGTTGCCCACCTGAGCGGGACTTTTGAAACCCAGGAAGCGAAAGACGCCATGATCAAGCAGCTGAAAGCCATCAACGGCGTAAAAGACGTGCATGACATGGCTACTGTAGCTCCTGCAGCATCTGCAATGAACACACCTGTTGAAACCCAGTCTGCCGTAGACCCTATGGTACAGCAGAAAGTACAGGATGCTGTGAAAGATATTCCGGGTGTAAAAGTGGAAGTCGTTAACGGAGAGCTTACCCTCATCGGGAACATTTCTTCTTCCGATGCCAGAAAGGTAAAAGAATCGGTAGATGCCCTGAAAGTAGGAAAAGTAAATTATAATTACACCGTAAAAAAATAACCCGAAATGAGCACATTACAGGATAAATATTCAAGCGTTGTTTCTGCTGCACAGTCTGCAGGAATTTCCGGCCTTCAGGTTCAGGAACAGGATGGCATTTTATATGTTTCAGGAAGTGCTTCCAATACCGCAGCCAAAGATGCAGTATGGAACGCCCTCGGAGCTATTGACTCCTCTTATTCCGCATCTGACATCAATATTGATGTACAGGTTTCAGGACTCAATACCGGAGCCTTCCTTACCGTAGCTACGGATGAATCCAATCTTAACATCAGACAGGAACCTTCTACCGATGCCGCTATTGTAGGGAAAGTAGAGAAAGGCTCTTCGGTAACCCTGGTAGAACAGACCTCTGACGACTGGTGGAAAGTAAAAACCGAAAAAGGACAGGAAGGGTATGCCTACTCAAGGTATCTGAGAGCATAAACATGCCCCATTTATACAAAAAAACATCTCTGCGGAGATGTTTTTTGTTTTTTATTAACACTTATTGAAAAATTTACTTTAAACATTAACGCTCTTTAACTTCACAGCCTGTTTCACGACTTTCTTTTTTTTCTAATTTTGCAGCACCAATAACCATCTGAACATGAAGAAACTTCTGCTGCTGCTCACTTTGTTTTTTAATTTCCTATTCCTAGGTGCGCAAAAACTGGCCATTGACGGTAAGATTGTAAATTTTGAAAAAAAACCGGTAGAAAATGCAACGGTCTACCTGCTCAGGGAAAAGGATTCTTCCATCATTAATTACACTTCCACCAACCGCGAAGGCCGTTTCTCATTGAAAACCGATGAAATAAACGAACCCAGCATCCTGAAAGCAGATGCCGATAAACTGATTTCCTACTCAAAACGCATGGATAAAATCAATGGTTCCTTATCCCTGGGCGATATCGAGCTCGATAAAAATTCCGTAACCCATATTGAAGAAATAAAACTGACCGCCTCGCCGGTGAAGATTAAAAAGGATACCATTGAATTCAATGCCTCCTCTATCAAAGTGCGTCCTGACAGTAAAATTGAGGAACTGCTGAAACAGATCCCGGGCGTAGAAATCAGCAATGAAGGAAAAATCACGGTCAACGGAAAGGAAGCCGACCAGATCCTCGTGAACGGGAAGCCTTTTTTCGATAAAGACGGAAAAGTAGCCCTGCAGAACCTGCCTGCCGATATCATCAAAAGCATACAGTTTACCACCACCAAAACAAAGGAAGAGGAACTGAACGGAAATGCGGCAACCTCCAATAATGCTACCATCAACTTCAATATCGATGAGAAGAAGAACAAGGGGCTGCTGTCCAGGCTGACGCTCGGATACGGTTCGGATAAGCGGTACGAAACCAGCGGACTGCTGAGTTATTTTAAAAATGACACTAAGATCAGCCTCCTGGCTTCCTCGAACAATATCAATTCCCAGGGATTTTCCAATGACGAGATCTTCGACAGTATGGGAAGGGGCAGGAATTCCTGGCTCATGCAGGGCTCCCGTGTTGTGAGAAGCGGAAGCTCAACGTATTATGTACAGAGCGCAAACCAGAAGGGCATTCAGCGGTCGACGACCATCGGGCTCAATTACAGTGATCAATTCGGAAAGCAGACAGACCTGGAAAATCTCAGCCTGATCCACCTGGACAATAACCTGAAAACCCGGTCCAAGGTTTCAAGGACTACTTTCCTGACAGACGATGTCCTGAAAACCAATTCTGAAAACGAAGGCGAAAATGAATCCAGGCAATATAATGTTGATCTCGCAGCAAGGGTAAAACTGGATTCCCTTACCAGCGTCTATTTTTCACCTTCTTTTTCAAGAACGGAGGGGTTCGACGACAACCGGTCCAGCTCCGCTACCTTCAGAAATAATCTGCTGGCAAATGAAAGCAATGCCTACACCCATACCGATTCAGAAAGCAATACCTTTAGCCCCAATATCTATTTTTCCAAACAATTCAGCAAAAAAGGAAGAAGGATGTCGGTAAATATGAACAGTGAAATCGGTGACGCTAAAAATAATACCCTGACCCGCTCCCGCAACATTTTCTATCAGGGATCCAATACCAGCGATAACAGGGACCAGATAATCCGGAATAAAAACCAGAACGACTCCTACCGCTTCAGTGCAGACTATACGGAACCTGTGTCAGATTCCCTCTATATCAGTTTCGGTATGAATTATGAAGCTGCCGCTACCCGGAACGAAAGAGAGGTAAATGATTATGACGACAATACCGGAAGATATACCCGCTACAATTCCGTTCTGTCCAACAGGATGAACCAGCGCATCAATAAAATTTCCCCGCAGCTGTCTTTTGAGCTGAATAAGAAAAAAATAAATGCATGGGGTTCCTTCAATGCTGAAATTACCGATATGGCTGTCCGTTCCGCCTTTACCGGACAGGAATACGGCCTGCAGAAAAATTTTGTCCTTCCCACATACAATACCGGGCTCCGGTACCAGTTTTCAGAAAGCAGCAGTATGAGCCTCTACAATTTTTCAGATGTTGCGATTCCTACCGCAGAACAGCTGTCTCCGTATCTTGATGTATCAAACCCACTGGTTACCTATCAGGGAAACCCGGAACTGAAAAATGCATGGAACAACATGACGTATCTTTACCTGAATAATTTCAACAGGGTAAAAAATACCAGCTATTATATCAATGCCGGGTTTACATACAAGGCTAATGACATCATCAATGCCTCTTATTTCGACGAATCCGGAAGGCAGCGCATCACTTACGTCAATGCCAACGGAAACAAGAGCCTGAACCTTGGCGGAAGTTTCAGCAAAACCTTTAAATGGAAGGAAGTTCATAAACTTACGGTAAGCCCGAAATTCAATATGTACTATAACTTCACCAGAGGACTGATCGACGGACAGGAATTTGCCAGCAACTCCTACAACCTGAATCCCGGGCTGAACTTTACATACGAACTCAAAGATAAAATCATCATCAAACCTTCTTATTCGGTTTCGTATAATTTTTCAAATTATCAGAATTATAATGTTGACCGGATAAGGAACAGTTACCAGACCCTGCGGCTGGAGATGACCAATTACCTGTTCCGGAGCAGGCTGGTACTGGGGAATGACTTCGAATACAACACCAACTCCAATATTGCAGCAGGATTCAAAAAGGATTTCTACTTCTGGAATACCAGTGTAGGATATTCATTCTTTAATAAACAGCTGACGGCAAAAGTAAAGGTATATGACGTCTTGAACCAGAACCAGAGTGTAAGAAGAACCATTACCAACACCTACTTTGAAGACCGGGACGACCTCATCCTGAAACGGTACGTGATGTTCTCCCTTACCATGAAGCTGAACAAATTCGCAGGAAAGAAAACACAAAACTAAATATCACACCCTTTGGCCGGACTCAGTTCCGGCCATTTTCCTTGAATGACCTGCGGATGAGGACATCTGCCCGGCTTGATGATACCTGAAGGCAAGCAAGTGTAGTGTCTGCACCGGCAGATGATTACGGCTAAAAAACGGTTCAGAATAAAATCCGGTTTTTATATTTCCCTGTTTTTGATCTGCCAAAGCATACCTTCCAAAACTATTAAATCATTAAATTAGCCCAAAATTTCATCTATGAACTTCCGATATTCATTTTTACTGCTGCTGCTTTTCTTATCCGGGAATGCACAGACCCAGCAGCCTGATACTTTTGTAAAGGACAATTTTACCAAAAAGGAATTCTATATCCCGATGCGCGACGGTATAAAGCTCTTTACATCGGTATACATCCCGAAAGACATTTCAAATAAAAACAAATACCCTTTCCTGATGCAGAGAACCTGCTACAGCATTGCACCTTACGGGGAAAATGAATACAAAACGAAACTGGGTCCTAATTCCTATTTAATGAAAGACAAATACATCTTCGTTTTCCAGGATGTACGCGGAAGGTATATGAGTGAAGGCACCTTTACTAATATGACCCCGCAGGTGGACCATAAGACCAAAAAAGATGTGGATGAAAGTACCGATACCTACGATACCATCGACTACCTGCTGAAAAACATCAAAGACAATAACGGAAAAGTAGGACAGTACGGAACTTCCTACCCCGGTTTTTATACTGCCGTTGGCGTTCTCTCACAGCATCCGGCATTGGTTGCATCTTCTCCGCAGGCCCCGATTTCCGATTTCTGGAATGACGATTTCCTTCACAACGGAAAAGTGACCCTGGGCTACTTCAGGACATTCCCGGTTTTCGGAGTGCAGAAAACGAAACCTGAGAACAAAGCCTGGTACAATGGCTCCATGATCAAAGCCACTTCCGAAGACGGGCTGAAATTCTACCGCGATATGGGAACCCTGAAAGACGGCTACGAAAAATATTACAAAGACAATTTCTTCCTGACCGAGATCATGAACCATCCGGATTATGACGGATTCTGGCAGAAAAGAAGCCTTCTTCCCCATCTTAAAAACGTGAACCATGCCGTAATGACTGTGGGCGGATGGTTTGATGCAGAAGATCTTTCCGGCCCGCTGAACATTTACAAGACCATCGAAAAGACAAGCCCGAAAGCCAAAAACACCATCGTGATGGGGCCTTTCTCGCATGGGGCATGGTCGTATGAACAGGGAAAACACTTCCATAACCAGATTTACTTCGGCGACAGCATTGCTACCTACTACCAGAAAAATATCGAAACCAAATTCTTCAACCATTATCTAAAAGGGGATACAAAAAAAGATGCCGGCCTGCCGGAAGCATTGATGTATGACACCGGAGCTAAACAATGGAAGGAATTTGCCGCTTATCCTCCGAAAGAAGCTCAAAAAATAAATTTCTACCTGTCGAAAGGAACCCTTACCAACAGGGCAGGACAGGGATTTTCTGAATATTACAGCGATCCGGGCAACCCGGTGCTCAGCTCCGATAACCTGAAAGATTTCAACGGCTTTACCCCAAGGAATTATATGTCCGAAGACCAGCGCTTTGCCGAAGGCCGGCCGGACGTCCTGACTTTCACTACGGATGCGTTAACAGACGACCTTACCTTTGCGGGAGAGATCATGGCAAAACTGAATGTGGCCTCTACCTCCACCGATGCGGATTTTGCCGTGAAAGTAATCGATATCTACCCGGAAGACTTCAGGCCCGCAGAAAAGAAAGAAGGCGTGGTGTACGGAAACTACCACCAGATGGTAAGAAGTGAAATCATGCCGGCAAGGTTCAGGAATTCAAGAGAAAAAGGTGAAGCATTGGTACCCGGCCAAAAAACAGCCGTGAATTTCAGGCTCCAGGATGTGGTGCATACCTTTAAAAAAGGCCATAAAATCCAGATCCAGATCAGCAGTACCTGGTTCCCGCTGTTTGCCGTCAACCCGCAGAAATTTATGGAAAACCCTAATTTTGCAACCAAAGAAGACTATACGAAAGCCCTGATCAGGATATTTGATGACAGTGCGATCGAAGCACAGGTCCTGAAATAAAAAATACCTGTCCATGAATAACAATGGCGGCTGAAGTTTTCAGGCCGCCATTTTTTTCAGCTGTTTTTATCATCATCATCATTCAATGATGGTCCTGAAAGTAAGGTTTATTCTCGGGGATTTTACTTTGGTGGTCGGAGGAAGCCGGTGCAGCCAGTGGTCCTGTGTAGTGCCTTTCATCACGAGAAGACTTCCGTTTTCCAGAAACACTTCTGCCTTTTCTCCGGTAGATTTATGTTTAAAGACGAATTTCCTTTCCGCCCCGAAAGAAACGGATGCAATGGCCCCATGCTTTTTCAGGTCTTTTTCGGCATCGCTGTGATAGGCCATTCCTTCGCTGCCGTCATGATACAGGTTCAGGAGACAGGAATTATAGGTTTCCCCCGTTACGGCTTCGCATTTCTGCTTCAGGCTCAGGAGTTCCGGCGTCCACAGCTTTGCAAGCTTGGTGCGTCCGGAATACGTATATGCAAAGGCTTTCTCCCCGAACCAGGCTACTTTTCTTTTCGTGAGGATCAGCTTTCCGAAAATCATGGCCTCGTCATTGTCCCAGGGGATCTGATGAAGCAGATACTCATGATTTTTTTGGATTTCCTCTCCGGAAAAAACTTTTCCGTAATACAGGGCCGTCCCGTCGTGAGGCAGAAGATTGGAAGGCGTCCCGGCCGCCTCTTCGGAAAAACTAAATAAATTCATCATAATACAATACGGACTACCGGAAAAAAACACGACGTCCGGTTTTATAATCATTTTAACCCGTATAAAGTTACGGAACTTTATCAGATCAACGGATCTCATTTTTCAGATCCTGCCATTTTCCATTTCAACAGATTGCTCTTAAAAAAACAGACAATCGAGAGACTGTCTTACAGAAGCATTTTTTATTTTGTAATTTTGGTAAAAATAAAATTCATGGAACTATCTGCTATTGAACCGCAGGTCATCTGGAAAAACTTCGCCAGGCTGAACGCGGTTCCGAGACCTTCAAAGAAAGAAGAAAAAGTAATTGCCTTCATCAAAGCATTCGGGGAAAACCTCGGACTTGAAACCACGGTGGACGAAACCGGCAATGTGATCATTAAAAAACCTGCCACTGCGGGAATGGAAGACCGGAAGACCGTAGTCCTCCAATCGCATCTCGATATGGTTTGCCAGAAAAACAATGATGTGAACTTCGATTTTGAAACGGAAGGCATCAGAATGGAAATCGACGGCGATTGGGTAAAGGCGAAAGGAACGACCCTGGGCGCTGACAACGGGCTGGGCGTAGCCACCATCATGTCTGTCCTGGAAAGTTCAGACATTCCGCACCCGGCGCTGGAAGCCCTTTTCACGATTGATGAAGAAACGGGAATGACCGGAGCCTTAGGCCTGAAGCCGGGACAGCTGACCGGCCAGATCCTGCTGAACCTTGACACGGAAGAAGATGACGAAATCGATATCGGCTGTGCCGGAGGAATTGATGTTACCATCAGCAAAAATTACGCAACCGAAGCGTCTGCAGGACAGATCATCAGGTTTGAAGTGAAAGGGCTTCAGGGCGGACACTCAGGAATGGATATCAACAAAGGCTTCGGAAATGCCAACATTATCCTGGGAAGACTGCTTTACAAAGCAATGGAAAAAGAAAACCTCCAGCTGATCTCCATTGACGGCGGTGGATTGAGGAATGCCATTCCGAGAGAAGCTTCGGCCACTGCCTCCGTAAGAAATGCGGCAGAAGTAATTGAAGCCATCACCGAAGGCCTGAAAAAAGAAATAGAAGCAGAGTTTGCCGCTGTGGAACCGAACCTCTACCTCAATATCGAAAACTTCACCACTTCAGAAAAAGCAGTTTCCGAAACGGATTCAAGAAGTATTATCTTAACCTTAAAATCGCTGCATAACGGCGTATACCGGATGAGCCCAGATGTAAAGGATCTGGTGGAATCCTCCAACAATGTGGCAAGGGTGGAATTGAAAGAAGGTGCTTTGAAAATCCTCAACCTTTCCCGGTCTTCTGTGGAATCTTCCAAATATTCCGTAGCCGAACAGCTGAAATCGGTGGCCGAACTGGCCGGAATGCACGTAGAATTCAGCGGTTCCTATCCGGGATGGAAGCCCAAACCGGGTTCCGGAATCGTTCAGCTGATGGAAAAGATCTATGTGGAAAAATTCGGAGAGCGTCCCCATGTCGTAGCCTGTCATGCCGGCCTGGAATGCGGCATTATCGGGGCCCATTATCCTGAAATGGAAATGGTGAGCTTCGGACCCACCATCAGGGGCGCCCACTCTCCCGATGAGAAAGCCAGTATTTCCTCAGCACAGAAATTCTGGGTATTTACCCGGGATATTTTAGCGAATATTCCACAGAAATAACAGAGGTAACAACTGCTAAACCGGTTGTTCTTTCTATACAGAACCCTTTTAGTGTCTGAAATACTGAAAGGGTTTTTAAATTCAAAACTTTAAAAACATGAAAATAAAAAGCATTACCGTTTTCTGCGGATCCAGCCTGGGTTCAGAAAATATATATCAGGAACAGGCCGCTTTGCTGGGACAGGCACTGGCAGCACAGGACATCCGGCTGATCTATGGCGGGGCCAACGTAGGGCTCATGGGTGCGGTGGCTGACGGCTGCTTACAGGCCGGCGGATCAGTGACCGGCGTTCTTCCCTATTTTTTACAATCCAAAGAAATTGCCCATACCGGACTGACGGAACTGGTGTTGGTAGAGACGATGCATGAAAGGAAGACCACCATGAACGACCTCTGCGACGGCGTCATCATGCTTCCCGGCGGCTACGGAACCCTGGAGGAATTCTTTGAGATGATTACCTGGGCACAGCTCGGCCTTCACCAAAAACCAATCGGCATCCTGAACATCGGTGGGTTTTATGATGATCTGATTAAAATGGTCCGGACGATGGTGGATAAAGGTTTCCTGAAACAGATCAATCAGGATATGATGCTGATCAGCGGAAATATTGATGACCTGCTGGAAATGATGAAGAATTATGAAGCACCGACAGTCGGGAAATGGATTTCCAGGGATGAGGTGTAACTGACTTTGGAAAGGGTTTTCCATTTTAGCGTAAAATTTGCAGGTTCTTAAGTAAGTCAATTCATAGTAATTTATCCATTAAATAAGAGTTTATCCATATGGCTGACGAATATCTGAATCAGATTCTGGCAGAATATAAAGAACGTTACGCTCTCTATTCCGGCTTGGGTTCCAAAGTGGAGCAGATGCTGAAAAAACTATGCAGGAAAATT
>NZ_CAJYMO010000234.1 GCF_913776365.1 uncultured Chryseobacterium sp.
AAGATAAGATATTTAGTTTTTACAAGAAACTAAATATTACAAGTAATTCGTGTTTTATTCAATTTGAAGATAGTACCAGCTCAAAATCTGTTTTTATAAGTAAGCACGCTGACTTTAAAGAGATTAAGTGCAATAGCATGAATAAGGAAGAAGTCGATAAGCAATTGATGTTTTACGCCAAAATATTAAACACATTAAAATCCAAAAAAGAGTATCATGAAGCTTTTCCTGATGAATTTGAAGTATATTAGTTACATCTTATATTAGATTAAGACAATTTGCTAGTTGAATAGATATTGCGGTATAGCCATTGTGAATTTAAAATACGTGGTATATGTGGCACGAGGTTAAATGAAACAGTACATGAATTTGTAACTTAGATAATGCTGAAAAAATGTAGATAGAAATAGATGAAATTTGTACGATAATTATCAGTATGATTACTTACCTTGTGAAAGAGAATAGATATAATAATTTTGTAGAAACCCAAATAAGTTCAATTTCAACATCTTCTTATTAATCATTAATTAATCTTATACATTCTCATAATTTAGAATTGCAAAATAGATATCGCAGATATAGACGCCACTGGTTTAAATCCGTAACACTCTTGTTTAATAGAACCATGTTTTCGAATATATTAAAAAATTAATATATGAAAATATTTATATAACATTTTGTATCTTGTTATATGGATCTTCACTTTCATAGTAATTTAAATATAATTATACCGTAACTGAGAAAATTAATAATACAAAATCATAATTACATTTAATAAATTAGATAGTGTGTATCGGGATTTATATTGTATGAATGGAGAAATTTTGGATAATCATTTTGCAAAGATAAATTTAACTGATGCAGAAAAAATAAAAATTTCTAGTCCGATAAGAGAATATGGAATTGATGGCCTCGAAGACTGTGGTTCTGTTCCTAATAATAAATTAAACTCATTTGTTTCTTTTGTACTGATAGGAGATTTACAGTATAAAAAAATGTGATAATCCTAAAGTTGCTTATAAATAAGAGAACTTCAGGGAATATGGATAGACATCATTCGAAATAAACCAGAGTATAAAAAAGTTTTCTATTGGGAGTTTATTAGTACATAATGAAGTTGTATATCCAAGTTATTGGTCATGCAAATCTTAATTAGGGAAAAACTACGGATAATTTTCAGCCTAAAGATAAAGATCTGATATTAGTGAAAAATAAAAATAAATCCAATTATTTTACTCAGGCAATCAAATGTGTTGACAGCATATCCGGATAATGGATGTACAGAAATAAATCAGATACTATTAAACATAACCTTATAACGAATAAATATGAAAAACAGGATTCTTATTTTACTGGTATTGATCACACATTTGCTGTTTGCACAGTCAAAAAAAAGAATTGTTGAAGAATTACATTTGCCGGATCCTACTCAGGTTATTTCCGGTTGCTCTTATAATGGGATAAAGCTTCAGGATATCAGAACCAATCCTGGAGATTTCGGAATCGTTAAAAAGGGACTGTCTGACAGGAAAGCTGAAATAGCGTTCAGTCCGGGCTTTGAACAACAACTGTCTGAAATGTTTAAGAAAGGAATTGATCCTTCTTCCGTTAAAGACCAAGAGCTTTTGTTGCAGCTTAGGGCGATGAATTATATGGAAACGACGATCAATATGGTGCAGTACGGCTATTTTACATTCAGGGGATTGTTATTCGGTGGCAGAGAAAATCAGTATCAGCTTATTAAAAAAATGGATACAACATTGGTTGTATTTAATGTGGATGTTACCAAAGAACTGGAAAAACGGTCGCTGGACTATATCCGGAAAGCCGTATTTGAAGCAGCGGTAGAAAAGCCTGTCAGCCAAAGAATGTATACTGCGGATGATATCAATAACTATGATAAGATAGCGAAGTCTGCATTGCCTCTGTATACCCATCCTAAACTGACCGATGGGATATACAGAAGTTACCATGCATTCAGCAGGCAGGTCCCGGATCAGCCCATCAGTGAGATACAGGTTGATCTGGGAATGATTACCAAAGCTTCCTACGTTGATCAGAACGGGAAAAAGAAAAATGCCAAAGAGGATTCTTATGCAATTGTCAATCAGGGTAAAGCATATGTATTCTGTGACGGTGAGCTATATCCGATGAGAAGAATGGCCGAGGATTTTTATTTCATCGCAAAAACAGACCCGTCACCAAAACCAGAAAGACAATTAAGATCAGCAATGACAGGAATAGTATTCGGAGGGATAGCAGGAGGAGCAGTAGGTTATTTTTTTCCAAAAAATAAGAGAAAAAGCTACGAATGCAAACTGGATTATTTTAATGGAAAATATGAAATGGTACGGGAAATAGAATCCCTTAAATAAAAAGGGTTGCTATCTGTTATAGAATGTCTGTACATAGCGATCACCAACTTATAACTCACCACCGTCACACCCTCACAAACCGGTTTACAAACATTGAAGCCACCAGCTGTCCTACGGCGTTCAGTACGGTGGCCAGCGGATCTACCAGCGTGCCGATGATCATCACTGCCGGAATGGCCTCCTGGGGAAGCTTATAGACTGAGATCATCAGCATTTCCCCGATATAGCCGCCGTTGGGGATGCCGCCGGCTACAATGCTCACGAAAACCGTGATTCCCAATGCCAGCAGCAGGTTGGCCGGATCGAAGAAATCCCGTCCGATGATCAGGAAAGCGACATATATTTTAATAATGGACGACATGGATGAGCCGTTCTTATGCAGCGTCGTCCCGATCGGGATCACCATATTGGAAATCTGACCCGGTACGCCGATTTTGGCGGCTGCCAGCAGATTGGCCGGCATCGTAGCCAGGCTGCTGCAGGTACTCAGCGCCGTGAGGGTGGGAAAGGGAGCCTGTTTCCAGAAATTCTTCACGCCTTCGCGTCCTTTCGCCATAAAAGCATAGAGCGAAAAGAAAACAATAAAGTAAACGACGCCGGCTGCATAATACAGTCCCAGCGGCCGGGCATAGAAGCCGAACAGCTGAGGTCCCAGGGTAGCTACCTGATAGGCAAAATAGGCACCCAGCCCAACCGGGGCAGCTTTCATGATCAGCAGGAGCAGTTCTTTCATGACCTCATACCCCGAAGCGATGAAATTTTTGAATACCTCACCTTTTTCTCCGGCCTTCCGGGTAGAAAAGCCGGTCATAAAAGCAAAAATAAGGAGCGCCAGCATGTTCTGCCTGGAAAAGAGCTGGGTAAATTCACCGACCGTAAAAAAGCTGACGATCCGGTTATTCCAGCTTTCGGTATCCGCGGCGGATTCCACCACTTCAGTGGTCCCCGAAACCGCTGACATCGGGAAAAGGTAAACCGCGCCGATGGTAAAAACCGCGGCCGTTACAATGAAAAACAGAAAAGTCAATAGCATGGCCAGCATGATCTTACCGAATTCCGACTGCTGCTCCAGCGAAGCAATGGAATGGGCCACTGCAAAATACACCAGCGGCACAACGCTTACAAAAAGCAGGTTCAGGAAAATATCACCGACCGGCTTAATAGCGTCTACGATGCCCGGGGCAAAAATTCCGATAATGCTTCCCGCAATGATGCCCAGCAGCAGCAGCATAATTCCGGAGTAGTTCTTCAACACTTCTTTCATGGATGCTTTTTACCCAAAGATAGCTTTATTTTTAACATTCTGTTATATCTATGGCATCCGTAAAATCCTTATATTTGAGTAAAAACGTGGCTATGGCTTACATAGATTACTATACTATTTTAGGCGTCGGTAAAAACGCAACCCAGGACGATATCAAAAAGGCTTACCGCAAGCAGGCCCGGAAACTGCATCCGGACCTTAATCCGGGCGATAAGGAAGCCGAACGCAAATTCAAGGAACTGAATGAAGCCAACGAAGTTCTCAGCCATCCTGAAAACCGGGCCAAATATGATAAATACGGTGAACACTGGAAACATGGCGAAGAATATGAAAAGGCACAGCAGCAACAGCGTCAGTACCAGCGCCAGGACGGGGGCGGATTTTCCGGTACGGATTTCGGTGACGGCGAAGATTTCTCGGATTTCTTCCAGAGCATGTTCGGCGGCACAGCCGGAAGCGGTTTCGGCAGAAGTGCCCGGGGCAGTGCTTCGGGAAAATTCAAAGGGCAGGATGTGCAGGCGGAGCTGACTTTAAGCTTGCGCGATGCTACCGTAACCCATCCGCAGACTTTTGAAATCAATGGCAAAAAGGTACGGATTACTATTCCTGCAGGGGTTTACGACGGACAACAGATTAAGCTGAAAGGCCACGGAAACCCTGGGCACAACGGCGGCCCTGAAGGAGACCTCTATATTACCTTTACGATCGCGCCGGATCCCGACTTTGAACGAAGCGGGGATGACCTGAAAACAAAGATCAGCATCGATCTGTATACGGCAGTGCTGGGAGGCGATGTAAAAGTATCCACCCTGGACGGAAGTGTCAACCTGAAGGTGAAACCGGGAACCCAGAACGGAACTACGGTAAGACTGAAAGGAAAAGGCTTCCCGGTATATAAGAAAGACGGCCAATACGGAGACCTGTTTGTAACCTACGATGTGAAATTGCCGGAAAACCTTACCGAAAAGCAGAGAGACCTTTTTGAACAACTTAAAAATTCCTAAGCTATGAACGAAAAAATATCGCGGGAAGAACTCGTAAAAATATACAATATCGAAATCACCTTTTTTGATGAACTGGTAGATTCCGGGCTGCTCAATATCCGGACGGAAAATGAAATCCGTTATCTGATGTATGAAGACCTGCCGTCTTTTGAAAGGTTTGCCAACTGGCATTATGACCTGGATATCAATATCCCCGGTCTTGAAGTCATTCATACCATGCTGCAGAGAATGGAGGAACTGAAACAGCGGAACCGCGAATTGATAAACAGGCTGTCAGCCATCGGCAATACCTATAATGAGGAATAATAACCGGCTTACTATTTAAGATTCAAAATTCAGGGTTCAACAATCCGGTATTTTTAATGGATTCAGTACATCTGCCATGATTTAATGGGTTGATTTAAAGTAAATAAAATAAATAAATAAACGGTAAGCAAATTGGCCGGAAACCTGTAATCAGAATTATCTTTTAAAAGAAGGTTGCAGGATCATTTGCTCTGCAAAGTGTTGACAGCCATTGCAATAAAGAAACTTCCGGCATCCGGCTTCTCCTTCCGGCCTCTCATCCATTCCCTGCGTCAGGTTCATGCTAATGCTAATGTAATGTTGGGAATACCGTACTTTTGCATGCAACAGTATACAATAGGAGAGGAATCTGTAGGGCTTTCCGGAATTTTCAGTTAGCTTTGCATTATAATGAATACGATGAACGGAGAAAAGACCATAACATTACAGCCCGTCAGGCAGGATTTCGAAGAAATTTATTTCAGCGGAGATCAGGGAAACCTGTTTTTCTCACCAACGACGAGAGGAAAAACCATTACAACCCTTGTCATAGGTGCCATCCTGCTGATTGTTTTCATATTCCGGAATGATTTTTCCGGGGAAAAAGCCGGGATTCTGTATTTTGTGAGTTTCCTGTTCCTGCTTTGTGTCATTTTCCTTTCCGTGAGTATTAATAAAGTATCCCGCTGGAAAAAGCAGGTGGGGAATTATCTCAGCAAACTGGAACGGTGCCGCCTTTATGAAATCAGGTTCAGCAATGCAGAATTCAGGGTCATAATCGATGATCAGGAAGAAAGCAGTGAATGGAAGGATTTTGGAAATGTTGAGGTAAATGAACAGTATATCGCCCTGGAAGGAAAGTACAGTTATATGTTCCCTGAGAAATCCATGAGCGGAAAAGATTACCAGTTGCTGAAGAGCGTATTGAAAGAACATATTACCGCCTGATTTTCTGGTTTTATTTTACTCTGTACAGAATACATTATACATTACCCACCGGTACATTTTCCATCATACAACAATACATCATACATTATACATTGTACATCAATACACTATACATTAAAGTCAACTCCAATAAAAAACTCAGGGCAATGATACCCTGAGTTTATATTTTGCAGCTGTCAATACATTAATCCAGCCAGCCCATTTCTCTCATCCAGTCGTCATTATAGACTTTACCTATGTACCGGGAGCCATGGTCGTGAAGAAGGACCACAATCACATCGTCTTTGGTAAACTGGTCTTTCATCTGAACCAGAGAAGCGATAGCGCTTCCTGCAGAATACCCGCAGAAAATTCCCTCTTCCTTAGCCAGTTTCCGTGCGTAAATGGCGCCGTCTTTATCGGTTACCTTTTCAAAGTGGTCGATAACGGACATATCATAGTTTTCAGGAAGGATGTCTTCACCGATTCCTTCGGTAACATAGGTGTAGGCATTCCCCAGGTTAACCTCTCCGGTTTCATGGATTTCCTTCAGGATAGAACCATAGGTATCTACTCCGATTACTTTGATCTCAGGATTTTTTTCTTTGAAGAACGTTCCGCAGCCGGTAATGGTGCCTCCTGTTCCTGCTCCCACTACAAAGTGGGTCATTTTTCCTTCTGTCTGTTCCCAGATTTCCGGCGCGGTGGATTCGTAATGCGCGGCCCTATTGGACAGGTTATCGTATTGGTTGACATACCATCCGTTCTCGGTTTCCTTTGCCAGTCTTTTGGAAACGGAATAATACGAACGCGGATCCGTAGGCTTCACATCAGTAGGGCAGACAATGACTTCAGCTCCTACAGCACGCAGGATGTCACATTTTTCTTTAGATTGTTTGGAATTGGTAACAAAAATGCATTTATAGCCTTTGATAATGGCGGCCAGAGCCAGTCCCATCCCGGTATTTCCTGAAGTTCCCTCGATGATGGTCCCTCCCGGCTTCAGCCTTCCGTCTTTTTCTGCATCTTCAATCATTTTCACGGCCATCCTGTCCTTTACGGAGTGTCCCGGATTGAATGTTTCCACTTTTGCCAGGACCAGTGCCGGAAAATCTTCTCCCAAAACCTTATTGAGCTTCACCAGCGGTGTGTTTCCTATGGTTTCAAGTATGTTGTTTGCGTATTTCATAAATGTTGTTTAGACGGTACAAAGATACGGCTTTCAGAATAATTAAGACAAATGTCGGTTATCTGAATTATAAGTAAGAGAATTTGGAATAATAAATAAAAATGTGCTGGATAGTATGATGTGAATACAGATGATTTTGGATCTGATCATGTAAAACACACAAATCATAATCAGCCGGATATCATCTGTAATTCAGCATCAGCTGTATTTAATGGCCTTCACCGGGGAAATCTTGCTGATGAGATAGCTCGGAATAATTAGTGCCAGTCCTGATACGGCAAGGATTCCCGCAGAAATCGAAATGATCATCAGCGGATTAAGGTCCACCGGAACCGTGCTGACATAATAGTTTTCAGGATTCAGCTTGATGATCCCGAAGAATTTCTGAAGCAGGATGAGGCCAAGGCCGATGGCGTTTCCGTATAGCAGACCCGGAACCATGATGATCAGGGTATAGTTGATGAAAGTTGCCCGGATTTGTCCATTGGTTGCTCCCAATGTCTTCAGCAGCCCTATGGAATTGGTGCGCTCGATGATCAGGATCAGGAGCACCATAATGATATTGATGACCACAACGATCAGCATGATGATGATAATCAGGGCGATATTGGTGTCGAAAATACTGATCCAGTCAGTAATCTGGGGGAACTTATCGGTCGCTTTTTCCGCATAGTTTTTATAGCCGACCAGTTTTTCCACCTCCGGGAAATTACGGTCCGTATTATCTACATCCTTAAAGAAAATATCGATTCCGCCCGCTTCATCAGGCCTGATATCCTGGATTTTCCTGACATGGTTGATGTCTCCGATGACAAACTGGTCATCAATCATCTTGATATCGGTTTTATAAATTCCCACTACTTCAAATTTCCTGTAAATCGGCTGCTGGTCGGTTTTTGAAAAAACGGTCACAATGCTGTCCTTCAGTTTCAGGTGGAGGTCGCCGGCGACCTTTTGTGATATAGCAACTCCATTGTTGTATCCTTTCTCGGTAATTCTGGGAGTAGTGCCTTCCACAAGGAATTTTTTGAACCGCAGGCTGTCGAAATCCTTTCCGACCCCTTTGAAGATCACACCTGCAAAATTATGTTCGTTTCTCATAATCCCGGTTACCGTGGCATATTGCTGAACCGATGCCACATCCGGTATCTCCCTGATTTTATTGATTTCCAGGCCTTCTTTATCAAGTACGGAACTGTTATACGAAGAATTGGAACGGGTAGACTTCACCGTAATATGCCCGCTGAAATCCGCCAGTCTTTCTTTGATGGCTTTCTTGGACCCGAATCCGGTGGAAACCGTAATCAGGGAAACAATAATTCCCAGTGCTACAGAAAGCCGGCCTATGAAGATG
>NZ_CAJYMO010000235.1 GCF_913776365.1 uncultured Chryseobacterium sp.
AGGAAGCCCTCGCCTTCGACCTCGGCGAAGACTGGAACCAGAAGAAAATCTCCCTCCTCGAACAGAAAAGCGTCGTGGAAGAAGCCCTGCTGCAAAAGATCTCCGAAGTCCTGAACATTCCCGTAGAGGCGTTTCAGAATTTTGATGAGGAGCAGGCGATTAATATTATCTCCAATACTTTCGGTGATAATGCCTGTGTGGGAAATCCTAACTCCACTTTCAATTTTAATCCCATCGAAAAATGGATTGAAGCTTTGGAGGAGATTAAGCGGCTGAATGCGGAGTTGATTAAGGCTAAGGATGAGCAGATTCGATTGATGGAGATGTTGATAAAAGATAAATAGATGAATCCTGAGCGTGGTCTCAGGATTTGTTTTTACGGGTAAAACTATACATGATCGATTAGGGGTAGGTCAATTCCTATTTTATAAACCTGATGATAAGCACTTATTCTATTATCATCAATAAGTAACTTATCGATTTCTAATTTGCTATTAGCTTTACTGCCCGCCGGCTTTGGATAAATGATCAAGCATGGTATTTCTTCATTACCGCTATAGCCTACTTCTTTTCTAACTTTATTCAATCTTGCATATCCTGCAACTTGTCTTATATCTTCGTGAATCTGACTGTAATTATACTTGAGTTTATACTTGGCATCAACTACAATTTTGTCATTGTCCGTACTAATTAAAAAATCAAGAGCATTACCATGCGTAGAAAACTGATAATTAAAATGAGAAGATGATAAACTTGGATTATCTTCCAAAAACTTTGCATAAACATACAGTTCAAACATTTTAGGCATATCAATCCAGAAAGGAGGAGTTGATATTTTCTCGGCAGTCGTTTTAGTGATATTGTATGAAAATCTTTTTAAAATCTGTTGCCCTACTTTGATAGCATCTTTGTATTCTTTGAAAAATGGATTGTATTTTAAATGTTTAATATCCTGCAAATCAACCTCTGAACCCACATTCTCAAAAGCCGGACGAATGAAATTTATAATCTCCGAAATATCATTTTTATTTCTGAAATAATATTTATTGTTTTCAACATATTGTGTACAAAATAAAAACACTTTTTTCAAAAAGCGGTTTTCGAGAGAGTCTTCTCCAAAGACCTGATATTCGCATACGGTGTTGGTAAAACGATTCTTAAAAATATTCTGTTTGATTTGTTGCCCAACCAGAATTTTGCCTTTCATTCTGTTTTTTAGGTTTTCCTGAATCTTGTAATATGATTTTTTAAGTCCTTTTCTTGCAATATCCTGAAGAAATTTTAGAAATTTGACTATCAAAAATGGAGTCAGCAAATCTTGTTTTTGTTTAATTTCAATCTCTGCTGCATTCCAATCTATCAGTAATAAAGTATCTGTTTGTTTTTCCACTTCGCTGTGCGACATAATTTCCATCAACATGGCAATGATATTAATTTCTTTAACAGAATTCTCTGATTCTAGAATTTTTTGCGATATCTGATTAAAGTATAAAACTTCTTCGTCAGACAAATTTTCACGTTCAGTCTCAATTGCATCTTCAAAAGTTTCTGTGATGTCTACATTTAACTTCGGTTCGACATTTACAAATCTGCTTTTAGTTAACCAATCTATTCCTACAAAATAATCAGAGTGAATTGCAATTTCACCTTCGGAAAAATGGTAAGAAAAACAATGATAATGTTTACCACGCTCTGTTTTAAATCTACGTGGTTCGATAATATCTTCTTTCTTAAAATCATCAGAAAAAGAAACTTTTAGTTGAATATGTTCTTTTAGAAAGATGCCCATCACATAGATTTGATATGATCTTCTACAGCTAATGCCCCAACTTTCCCCGTAAGAACTCCATCTTTTACATATTCTAAAAGAATGGGTTTAATTTCATAATCAACTCGAATCCTAAAATCATCTGGTTCCAGGTTACCATTTTCCAACTTCTTTTGGATAAAATATGAATGACCAATCCAGACATCTTCAGGTCTGAATTCTCCTGAAAGAGTTTTAGCTCGTTTAAGGGCAACTTTTTCGTCAGCTATATACTCATCATAATTTTCAATAAAAAGTTCACTTACTTTTCTAAACCAATCTTGATGAAATATAATTTTATCATCTTCCAATTCTTTCGGCAAAACCTCAACAAAAGCAAATCTTCTTCTAATAGCATAATCGATATGTCCTACACTCCGATCTGCAGTGTTCATGGTTCCGATGATATAGAGGTTTGGTGGAAGTACAATTTTGTTTTTCGTTAATGAATCGTCTACCAAATACATACTATCAACTTCTTCACCACGATATTCTAATGCGTAAATTAATTCTCCAAGAACAGAAGATAAGTTTGCACGGTTAATTTCGTCTATTATTAATACAAAATTTTCAGGCTCTCTAATAGCTGTATCAACTTCTTCAAACTTTTTTGTAATAGAATTCTTAAAGTCTGAAAATACTTTGTAATAATAGCCATAATGCTGTTTTGCTGAACCAGAGATAGTCGCCAATGCTTTAAATTCTTTTTTGTCCACTGGATCAATTAAGAAAGCTTCCTTAATATCACTGAATTTCATTCTGTGTTTCGCAGAATCAAACCAAGAATCTCCTGTATAGTAAAAAGCAGATTCATCAATATCAAATAGTTTAACTTTATCCGTCAATCTATATTCGCCTGTATCATCAATTTTAGATTGTACAGTTTCTACAAATTTATCAAACTGTTCATTTACCCACTCATTCTTAGACAATATACTATCTGATTTGGTTGATTTATGATAGTTTTTCAAAGCCAGTTCTGCAAACTCACCCAAAGTCTTATTTACATTTCTATATTCAATTTTTTCACCTTTTGATTCTGCTACAATTCCTCTTACAAAATCTTCGTAAGTATAGCTTGGGTGAAATTGTATGAGTTTAATTTGATGGTCATTCTTTAAATCATTAAATCTATTGAATAAGTTTTTTGCTAAAGCGTCAGCGTAAGATAAAGTATTACTTTTTCTTTCTTCACTACTTTTCTCCCATAATTTCCCAATATATGAATCGTATATTTGTTTCCTAGTGGGAGATCTATCTTCACCATTCGTAGATAGTAAAATTGAATCTTGATTGATTTCTTTTATAATATATTTTGTTGATTCTTTTCTTGCTGATATTTCTTGATTAATTGTGAAAAAAGAAAATATATTGTTTTCTGAAATTTTAGAATTATTACTAATCAACTCTTTTGCTATTAACTTTGCTTCTCGAGTTTTGCCAGTTCCTGGAGGACCTTGTAAAATAATCTGTTTTTTGTATTTTAAAATATCAAGTATTTCTTTCGTATCCATTTTATTCATCTCAGACATTATTGACGTAAACAAATCTGTGTTTTTATTGATTCTTTTAATTGTATTGAATGAAAAGGTATGGTGTAAAGGTTTTACTGTACCATATTGACTACCACTTAAAGTAGCCTCTTTCATACCGTATATATGAATACCTCTTTCTTTATTACTTTCATCAAAAAAATACCATTCTTCAACAGGAGCTGTAAGATTCCACTCTTCATCATCAGAAGTAAATAATTCATTTGCTTTACCGTACGCAATAAAGTGACTTCTGTATTTAAGTAACAGAATATCGCCTTTTTTAATTGCATTATAAGTACCTTTTTGTGGAGTGTTTTCGTGAAGAATGAATGCTTTTTTTTCAACAATTCTATTGAGATTTTCTTCGTCATAGCCTTTGCCTTTTTCACCTACACTACAAGAGTAAAATTTCATTTTATAATATTTAGTTAATAGTTTTTTAATAGAAAATCACTTATTTTTCAAACTCAAACCTTGCCAACTTCAAATACTGCAAACGATAACGCAAAGCAGCTTCCGACACCCCATAACGTTTGGTAAGCTCATCTCGGATTAATAGCCAAATTCCGAAAGTATAATCATTTTTGACTAACAGAAAATCTTTGATTTTCTTTCTACTGCGATTTTCTAAGATGATTAAAAATGCAGATTTTACTTTTTCCTCCGGCATTAAAAAACAACTTGCAAAATAATTAGCTTCTCTTTCAATAGTATTTTCTTGATATTCCTCTTCAACAATATCATTATTTTTACAAAAACCTAAATTGTTATGCAAGTTATGTAGCAAAAAATAGTGTCCTAATTCGTGAGCAATGGTAAAATGCTTGCGTCCAATATTATCAATATCTTTATTAACGAAAATATAAGCTTGATCTTTATTTTTAGTTAATGCTCCAACAAAATCCGTATTTTTAGAATTTACTTCTTTATATTTAATTTTTTCAGAATGCATTATTTCTTGAAATACTTTATAAACTCCTCCTTTTTTGACATATTTTGACAAAATAGAATTTGCTGTTGTTTCTATTTCAATATTTGTCTTCATCATCCATTGCATCAAACAATTCTCGTAATGTAGCTCGATCTATATCACCTCTTGCCGCTAATTTTTCCTCTTTTAGCCATACTTCAAAAAGTTCATCATCATTTTTTTGAGAAGATCTATTATAGGATGTGTCTGATTTCGCAACCATTCCCAAAACTTGCTTTTCTGCTTCTCCCACCTTCACCTGCCCGTTCATCAGCATAGGCAAAAGCCAATCTCGTAATGCAGAGAGTTCTTGGTTTTGTTCTTTATTTGTTATTATTTTATTTAAAGTATTACTATAAATATTCTTAATTTTTAGTTTTATTTCTTTAGGTGGAACTAAAATATTTATAGCTTTTAAGTCCTTATCACTTAAATGTCCAACGGTTGTTCTTGAAACAGATGCTTCTCGAGCTTTTATATAAGGCTCTATTTGGTATCTCAAAAAAATATTAGGTAACTCTTTTTCGGTTAGTTTTACAACTCGTTGATTTAAATAACAATTATTTTTTGTCCAATAATTAATATGGAAATTACCATCCATTCCTATAAGTAAATCACCTTTCAAAATTTCATATTTAGAGTCAATATTTTTTTCTGTAGAATAATTACTTACACTATTTTCAATAATATCCCTAATTCTAATGACAGGAATACCATTTCCTACTTCGTTAAAATATTCTGTACTAAATGGAAAGCCATATTGCACATTACAAACTTCAAATAAATTTTTCACCTCCCACCCTTCAGGAATTTCTCTTTTCAGCGTTTCGTTGTACACCATTTTTCCGCCGGAAGATTTGTAGCCTCGGCTACTCTCGGCTACCGATTGTTGGCTGAGCGGAGTCGAAGCCAAGGTACCGGAAACCGGAAAATCAAACTGTACAAACCAATAATCATACAGCGTTTTTGCCATCGCTTCCAGTTCTGCATTAATAAGGTTGTTGAGTTCTATTTTATCATCTAAAGCGGATAATACTGAGGCTATTTTTTGTTGGGTGGGTAAATCGGGAACTAATATTTCTTGAGTTTTCAAAGCTCCTTCATTTACTCTTTTTCTTCCAGAAGTACCTTCCATACAAGAAATTGCTTTATTGCGAAATAAAGGACTTCTTGATAGATAGTAAATAAACTTTTTATATGAATTCTTATTTTCTCTTAAAACAATAAATTCAGAAGAACCAAAAGCAACTTCCTTATCACTTAGAATATCAACCAAAGCTGTTTTACCATTTTCCAAACAAGGTGTAATTTTAGCAACTAATGTGTCTCCATTTCTAAATTTTGGACCTGAAGAATATTCTGATAATTCAGAGCCATTAATTTTTCTTTGAAAAGTTCCTAATTTGTCCATGGGAATTTTTCTGGCAATTGTGCCCTTTTTAATAGATTCAGAAGGATTAAAATCTATAAATTCACCAATAGATATTTTATTCCATTTACTCATACTTCAACCCTTTTAAATTCTCCAAAATTTTCTTATCCAACTCATTTCCTCCTGCAAACAATTGACTGAGATTGCTTTCATATGTTTGCATTTTCTGTGCAAATTCTTCTGCAGTAATTTCTACATATTCTATCTTTACCTCAAAATATTGCCCCGCAGAAAAGCTGTAATTTTTAGCGATCACTTCTTCTTTGGTTACCACTACCGAAAAATCGTCCTCTGCATTCTTTTGGTTCATGGCATCAATAATGCGTTGTTCTTCTTCTTGTTCAAGAACGGTTTTTTGGTTTTTACCTTCTTTAATAGTTTTTCCCAGTTTGGAAGCATCTACCAAAACTATCTTTTCGCTGTCAGCTTCTTTATCTATAAATACAATAGAAACATTGGTTCCAGTACTCGCAAAAATATTGCTCGGCATACTTACCACGCCGCGCAGCCAGTTGCGTTCTATTAGTGATTCCCGTATTTTTCTTTCAATCCCGCTTTGTGCCGTGATAAATCCTGTAGGAACAACAATTGCAGCTTTACCTTTGGTATCCAAACTGTACATAATGTGCTGAATAAACAAGAGGTAAATCGCCATTTTATCTTTATCCTTGTTTGGAATCTTAGGAACGCCTGCAAAAAATCTTTCTTTAAAACTGTCTTTGGTAAGGTCTGCCTGATAATCTGAAAAATCCAGTTTAAACGGAGGATTGGAAACAATATAATCAAACTTCCGGTCAAGATGGGCCGGCTGTAAAATGGTGTTTCCTTTAATGATATTCGGGATCGAGTGCTGAAGGTTATTCAGAATTAAATTTAATCGCAACATATTTGCAGACTTTTGAGAAATATCTTCCGAATAAATGGTACAGTTTTTTTCACCGATGGCGTGGGCAATATTCATCAGCAATGTTCCGGATCCCGCACTGGGATCATAAACTTTGGCATTATTCGCTTCACCGTTTACCAAGATCGCCGCCATAATTCTTGCTACGGCGTGAGGCGTATAATACTCAGCATATTTACCGCCACTGTCGCTGTTGTAATCTTTAATCAGATATTCAAAAATCGTGGCAAAGAAATCATATTTCTCAGTAAACATTTTTTCAAAACTTACGTTCACTAGTTTGTTGAGTAAAGCGCGGCAAAAAGCATCACGCTGGGAAGCATCTCTTATAAAAAAGCTGATATCATCAAACATTTTATCTTTTACGCCAGTGGCAGAACTCACCGAATAAATATCTATGTTTTCTGCGCTGATGGTTCTTAAGGTACCGTCAAAAATAGCTTCTCCGAAATTGGGCTGGTTAGAATTGTTGAACAGGTAAGCAATCAGCTGTTCCGGCTGAAGTTTAGCCGCTTTATTTCCTATTCTGGCCAGAAGAAACTGCTTCTTATGATCTGGAAGGTTTTCATAGGCCGACTGAAAATCTTCTGCCTGAGACAATTCAGGTTCTATTTTTTTTGCTTCGTATATAAATTTGTCATTGAGGTATTTGTAGAGAAATACCTGTGAAATAATATTGAATTCGCTGGCATCATTTCCTAATCCATAGTTTGCGCAAACACTTTTTAGTCCGTCTATTAAGGTTTTGGTCTGCGTGATAAACTGTATCTCCGTCATTTCTTTTTAACTGTGGGTATATTGTTGTTTATATTCTTTCACAATAAGATCATTAATATTTTTCGTGGTGTCAAAATCCAGGTTCATGCGTTGGGAATCTATGAATTGCTGTATCACAATGCTCATTACTTCCTGATTGAAATAGGTTTCATTTTTCACCAGTTCTATATTGCGGAGGCAAATATCGTCTATTACCGTTTTAGTTCCCAATAAAGCTTCATAAATTTGTATTTCTTTAGCATTCAGCGCCGGATAATCTACCAATCTTTTATGGATTCTGGTGTACTTTTCGTCGTTTTCATATTTTGTTCTCAGCAAAGCATTTTTACGGTTTAGTTCCTTTACCTCACTGTATATCCTGCTTAAGACATGGATGTTATCCCGCATGTCTTCCTGGTTGACTTCGTCCAGATTTTTATTTTTAAATATACGCTCCAGTTCTTCCCGTAAAGTAACAAACTCAGGATCTGCAAGATCGATATTTCGTTGCAGTTCTTCACGTGTTTGCCTCAACTGATTTCTGAGCTGATCTGCTAAAATCATTTCTTCCTCTGAAACCTTGGTAAACTGGAAGAAAATATCTTCTAAAGCCGTATTGATAAGGTTGGTATTATCCGTTTCATCATTGATGCTCTCAATCAAATTTAAGGTATCCATTCTTCTCTGAACTTCTTTCAGTAATTGATTAAGTTTGTAGAAATCTAAAAGATCAAGCAATTCATCATCTCCCTGCAAACGAATGATATTTTTCAGTTCTCTGGCATTTTGTAATGCTTTGATGAGTTCCGTCAAATGCTTTTTATCTTTAATTTCATCCATTTGCAGACGGAAATTTTCAGCATTTTTTATATCATACTGAAATAGCTTTTCCTTGATTTCCAGTACATCATGTTCTATTTCTTCTCTGGATTTGAAAAGGTTGCTGTAATTCTGCATTTCATCACCCAATTCCTGCTGCAACTCCTGGAAATAATTTTCGTTAGTTTCTTTAAACTCTTTGGTGATGTCTGCAAAATCAACTACAAAGCCAAAGCGGTGTTTTTTATACGGCCGGTTTACCCGTGTCAGAGTCTGTAATAAATTGTGATTCTTCACGACTCTTGCCAGATATAATTTTTTAAGACGAGGTGCGTCAAAACCCGTAAGCAACATATTGTACACAAATAACAGGTCGATATCTCCGTTTTTAAAAGCTTCAATCTCCTGTTTCCTGATATCTTTCGAGTTAACATCATGTAAGATAAGACTGGCCTTTAAAGGAGTTTTGTTTCCGTATTTAGCTCGTTCTTCGCGTACTACTGTATAATCGAATTCCTGTTTTCCATAGATTTTTTCAAACTGATGAAAGAGTTCCCTCGCCTGCTCCGATGTGTCGCAAACCACCATTCCTCCAATGGTATCGTCTTTTTTCCTGAAATCGTTTAAGTCATTCAGAATGTACTCCAGCATGGTTTCGGCAAATTTAGGATGAGCAAAAATTTCGCTTTTGGAAATCTCACCTTTCAGTATTTTTATCTGCTCCATTACATCCTGCATCTGCATTTTGTATGTGGTGGCAATACCTTCCCTGATCAGTCTCAATGTATAACCATCAGCAATAGAACGGTTATAGTAATATTTATGAATATATTCTCCAAATAAAGCTTTGGAATCATAATCTTTGGCAACTTCCTTTAATAGAGGAGTTCCGGTTAAGGCAATTTTAACCGCATCTTTATCTGAGCGCAGGAGATTGATTAAATAATTCCCTTTAGGATTGTAGCTTCTGTGTGCTTCATCGATGAAATAAATTCTCTGAATGTTTAAATCGTAATCGAAAGATTCTAAAACGGTGCTGTCATCAGAAAACTTCTGAATATTCACTATTGTTATTTCCTGCTCTCCGCTACTGTTTAAAATGGCGCTTGCTTTTTTAATATCCTGAATAAATTCGGTTCGGGAATTAACCATTTTCACCGATAATCCTCTTGAACGGAACTCTGTTTGTGACTGTATTGCCAAATCTATCCGGTCTACAATAAAATAAAATTTAGCAATTGTATTTTTCTTCTGGTAATAATCAGTAAGATATTTTACATTGTAATATGCCAATGCCGTTTTACCGCTACCTTGTGTATGCCAAATGATTCCTTTTTTTATTCCTTCATCCAGTTTCTGCGCAATAGCCTTAGAAGCAAAAAACTGGGGATAACGCATAATATGTTTTTCAATAACAATTTTGCCTTCTCTATTAGTCCGCTCAACGTAGGTAATCCCGAATTGTAAAAAGAAAGCCAGCCGTTCTCTTGAAAGCAGAGAAGTAATAATTCGGTTGGTTGGCGTTTCGTAATTCTTATTGATTTTAAACTCATCTGTATATTTGATCGCAACGATATTATTGTCTTTAAGAATGAAATTTTCTAATTCTTCACTCTCAGATTTAAGAAGACGGGTGTAATTCAGCAGCTCTTCTTCACGGAAGTAATTGAACATTACTCCATCCTTAGAAGGTGTTGCATAATAAGCTCCCATTACAGGCTCAACTACTCCATCTTCATACTCCATATTATTTGAAAATAACATGAGTTGAGTGATGTTGGTAAATGCTCTGAAATCTTTTAAAGCAAATCTTTTATTGATTCTATTTCTCTCTGCAATGACGCCTTCTCTATTGTTTGGTTTTTTAACCTCAATAAAAACCAATGGCATTCCATTAATTAAAACCGTGATATCCGGTCTGAATTCTTCATCACCCTTTCGATAAGTCAGTTCTGTAGTAACATGAAATTCATTATTACTAAAATTCTCAAAATCAATAAGTCTTAGGCCTGAAGTATTTATTAAGCTTCTGAAGAATTCCCTCCCTAAATCATCATCTTTAAGTTTTAAAGAAACATCAATTAATAAACGGTCTATATCATCTTCTGATATCCCATTATTAATTTTAGGAATAGAACGTTTAAAAATTTCTGTAAATATATTATTCTCTTCCAGTCTTTCCTGTTCACTTTTTGGGATATAGATATACCCCAATCTGCACAAATGCAATATAGCCGGAATTTTAACTCTCGAATCTTCGTTAAACATTATTAGTTATTATAACTTTCAAATATAACTAAAAAATGCTGCAGATATTTGATATAGTTAAAAATTTCAACCAAATATGAATTATTGATTAAATTTATATCTTATTTTAGTGATTTTATGATTTATAAATCACGATTGGTTTTAAACATATTTTTAGAACATACATAATCTGATACCTCTCATAAAGTTAGCATCGTACCTTTACAACCTTAATGGCTTCCGCTACTCCATCCGGAGGCTGAGGCACTCGAAGCCACACCCTCCGCCTTCAGGAACCTCAGGCATCTTACTTTTACAACCTAATGGTTTCCGCTATTCCACCCGGTGGCTGAGATACCCGAAGCCACTCCGGCAATCAGTATCCTTCACGCTGTAAATGAGGAGGATAAAAATACGGATGCAAATGATTTTTGTAGAAATATTTCTACAAGCCTGACATTTTATTTCTACAACATTCTTTTTTCCAATGGCGGTGTATTAAATAATTTTGCGCCATGCTTACGGACAGAGAAGACAGGCAGAAGCGGAGGCAGACCGGATCTGATCGGCCCGGAACTGCAGGGAAACAGGCCATGGGATGCAGGAAAGAGAAATGAGGTAAATGGAATGAAGTAAAGTGATGTGAAGTGATATGAAATGAAATAAAATAAAATGAGTCAGTAAGCAGCCCTCTATAAAAACAAAAACCTCTTATAATTAATTGCAACAATGAGAAGAAAATTATTTGCCGCCGCCTCATTAGGGTATTTCTCTGTCATCGGAGCGCAGGTAGGAATTAACACGCAGACGCCGAGGGCTACCCTTGACATCACCGCGAAGAACACCAATGGTACCAGTCCTGAAGGGGTCATTGCCCCAAGGCTTACCGGAACCCAGCTGGCCAACGCCGATGCCCAGTACACCTCTGCCCTGGCCGGAGTGATTGTCTACGTCACGGCAGCGCCGGCCACCGCCACTACGAAAACCGCCAAGGTAACGGCACCCGGCTATTACTATTTTGACGGTTCCGTCTGGAGCGGCATGGGCGCACAAAGCACCACCACGACCCTGAGCGTAAGCTCCATCATCGATCCCAATATCCTGGGCTACGTTCCCAGCACAACGGCAACGGCATCCGGCAATGCTCCGGCCACGGTAACGGTCAACGGGATTGTCTGCACGAGAACCGGGATCACCACCTACAACGGTCACAGCTATGCGGCCTATTCCGCTGCTTCCTCTGGTATTACCTGGTACAATGCCTACGATGCCGTAAAAGCAATGGGCGGATACCTTTCCACCTTCACCTCAGACGGGGAATGGCAACATATAGAAGCCAACCTGCTGAACAATACGGCCTACAACAGCCAGTATGCCTGGATCGGGTTTTCCAAATTCTCATGGTTCGCAGGGCCGGCCCTCACTCCGGATCCGGAAGAAAAATGGATCACCGGCGAGCAGCCGCTCCACGATTACAGCGCAGGCGGCGCCTCAGCAGTGCGGAAGTCCAACTGGTTCGCCGCCAACCAGCCTTCAGGCAACGGCGAAGGGTTTGTCCAGATCACCCGCAAAAACGACAATTTGACCAAGGTATACAATAATTATACGTCTACCCATCCGTGGAACGACGTGGTGGCCAACCCGGGGAACCAGTCCGGATTCCTGGTAGAATTCCAGCAGTAAATACAGGGAAAACATGAAAAAAATACTATTCTTTGCGCTGTCAGCGCTCAGCTTTTCAGCATATGCCCAGATGGGTATCGGTAACAACGCACCGCTTGCTACCCTGGATGTTAGCGCCCTGAAGACCGACGGGACTTCCGCGGAAGGAATCCTGATTCCGCGTCTTTCGGGAGACCAGATCAAAAGTGGAGGGGCACAGTATACCGCGCAGCAGACCGGATCCATGGTCTACGTAACCTCAGTCCCGTCCTCACCGGATACCAAAACAGCCAATATTACTGCAGCAGGATGCTATTATTTCGACGGCAGTGTCTGGAGAAGCCTGGGCGAAATCCTGACGGCCACCGTCGTCAGCTTTTCAGCAGCCGTAGATCCCAATATCCTGGGCTATACGCCAGGCAAGACCGCTACGGCAGCCGGGGCACCGGCTACCCTTTCCATCGGAGGCTTTACCTATACCAAACAGGCGGTCACGACCTATAATGTAAACGGCCACACCTACACCGCCTATGTGGGAAACGGCGGGATCAGCTGGTTTGATGCCTACAATGCCGCCAAAAACATGGGCGGCTACCTGGCCACCTTTACCACCGATGACGAATGGCAGCATACGGAACAGAACCTGCTCTCGAACAATCCGGCTTTTGACAGCCAGAAGGCATGGATAGGATACGTTAAATTTTCATGGTATGCCGGACCCGGGCTGGTACCGGACCCGGAAATGAAATGGATTACCGGCGAGCAGCCCAAAAGTACATATAGCACGGGAGGAACAGGCGCCGTAAGGAAAGCCAACTGGTTTGCCCCGGGCGAACCCAACAATTTTGGCTCCGGGGAAGGATTTGTCCATACCTGGGCAAAAAATGACGTTTCTGCGGTTACGATCGGCAGCTATACCTCACCCCATCCCTGGAATGACTATCCTTCCAACATCACGAATGTCAATGGTTTCCTGGTAGAATTCCAGCAGTAATTCCCCTGCTATCCTGAACACAATGTAACTATATAAGCCGGGTCCTGTGGAATATGGCATTCCACATTCCTGCAACGTAATGAAAAGTTACAGAAAGCGGATCATCCGGTCCTGCCTCTGTAACTTTTATTTTTTTTAGCGGACCAGGATCCTATCTATACACAGACACCGGGAAAAACACTATTTTCATGAATACCCCTCTGAAGAAATACAGCTTTTTGATCAAAAAGAGATCAGCCTATAAAAATATGGTATCAAATTACTGTAATATTGCACAAAAATACAGTGTTGTTTACTAAATTACTTTTTCTTTTCTGCCTGTCTTGCTGCCTGCCGGTCAATAGTCAGCAATACACCATCAGTCATTACACCACAGACAACGGCCTGCCCCAGAACAGCGTAAAAGACATGGTAAAGGACCGGTACGGATTTATCTGGCTGACGACGGAAAACGGTATCGTGCGCTATGACGGGCTTACTTTTTTATTATACAAGGATTTTCCTGTCGGCAGCCAGCGCTTTACTTTTTTTTACGGGAACCGGGCAACGGACAGTATTGCAGCCGGCTCCGGCCGTTATACCGTGCTCCTCCACAGAAGAACGGCCAGGGTCCTTAGAGATTCCAGAGGCTTCGGTTTCAGGTACAGGCCGGATGGCCATCCGTACAAAGGGCCGGCACCCGTATGTTACAATTACCATGCACAGCAGGGCGTCCCCTTCTATCTGAAATTGAAGGAAGGAAACTATTTTATCAAAGACTCTTCCTTAACCTATACTCATGCCTGCCTGCCAAAAGACCGGACACTGAAGCTCAATACCGTATTCAACAGGAAAATAACGGTTTTCACCCTTAACGACAGGCTGTACCATATCGATCATGCCTTGAAAAAGATCAGCAGTATTGTGAAAGGCAGGATCCGGGATACCTATGACGTTCCCCTCCTTTCGGATCCCGGCAGTACCATCATATGGAGCCAGGTGAACAACAGCGTATTTATTGTCAACAAGCGCAGCATCTACAGCCTCACCTTTCAGGAAGGCCGGTTCAGAACCATCAGGCTGGCTGGCCTGGATACGCTCGATCCGGAATACCTTACCTGCATTTACCATGACCGCACCAGCCGCCAGCTGTATCTGGGAAGCAGTATTGACGGACTGCGGATCTTAAGTTTCAAACAGTTTGTTTCCACCAAAAAGAAAACCGGTTCCGGGAGTGTTTTCTATGCTGCCCTTCCTTACGGCAACTCGCAGGTCATCACGCCGCAAGGCGAAGTCTGCAGCAGAAACGGAATGCTTGATACAAAGAAATTTGATACTGACAGCCCGTATTTCATGGCATACGACCATGAAAGGAATATCATAGTACAGGATTCGGGCAGGCTTTACTGCTACCTGCAGACCACCGCTTATACCCAACGCAGATCAGTACAGCAGTCCAATACCACGTTCGTGGATTTTCTGTATGACCGCAAACGGTATTATGCGCTGACCCGGCCCAGCCGCAGGGAATCCCCAGGGGGCAGCCTGATCGTATACCGGGATCAGTCGTTCCGTACCATAGCAAAGAAAATCCCGCTGGCCCACGAGCCTACGAAACTGTTTAAAAGCGGCCAGTCACTGCTGGTAGGGACCATCGACGGACTGGAAAGGATTTCGCTGAAAACCTTTGAAAAAAAAAGGATCGCTCCCCGTAAGCATCTTTTTGTAAGGAATATCATCCGGAGCAGTGACGGGAATCTCTGGATCACAACACTCGGCAACGGCTTCTACCTGATGAAAAACGATCAGCTGATCCGGATGCCTGCCGATCCGGATCAGAACCTGCTGTCACCGCATACGCTGATGGAAGACAGCCACCGCTTTTTCTGGATCCCCACCAATAACGGACTGTATAAAATCAGGGCGGAGAAACTGCTTCGTTATGCAGGGAACCGGAATACGGAAGTCCGCTATTACAGGTATGCCAAAGATGCAGGCTTCAATACAAACGAATTCAACGGCGGAAGCAACATCTGCGGAAGCAGGCTGCCGGACGGCGATTTTGTCCTGCCTTCGTTAAACGGGCTGGTCTTCTTCAATCCGCTGGAAACCAAAAGCCTTTATCCTGAAAACTTTTATGTGGAAAGAGGAATAGCCGACGGAAAAAAGATCCGGTTCTCCGGAAATCTCACGCTGGAACAAACAGTACAGAAAGCAGATATTTTTGTGGATGTCCCCTATTTCGCCAACCGCAGCAACGTCACCGTACAGCTTAACCGGGGGAAAAATAACCGGTGGGAAAACCTGGAACCCGATATGAAGTTTTCCATTTCCAACCTGCCTTACGGAAACCACATTTTCACCCTGAGAATGCTCACTTCGGATCATGATACCTTTACCTACAGGCAGATCTGCATCCGTGTGATTCCCTATTTTTACCAGACTTTCCTTTTCAAGTTCCTCTGCGCCCTGGCCATCATCCTGCTGGTCATCCTGCTGATCAGGATACGGACACGCATGTTACGCTCCAAAAACCAGATCCTTGAAGATATCATAGAGGCGCGCACCAGGAAACTTTCCGTAACGGTGGAACGCCTGGAAATGACGAAAAACCAGCTGAAGAACGAAATCGAACAGCAGAAAAAGCTGATCGGCACCATTACCCATGACATCACCACGCCCATCAAATTTGTGGCCCACACCGTTCAGGATATGCTGGATCATGAAACCGATGATAAAGAAAGGCTCCGCAGGATCCTGACCTCCATCTATAAATCCTCCAGCCAGCTGTATCATTTCACCCTGACCCTGAGGGAATATGCCGATATTTACAGCAACCACAGAAGCCATGAAAAGGAACCGTATGCATTGCATGCGCTTATCGAAGAAAAAAGGAGACTTTTTAATGAGATCGCAGATACTTCCAATACCGCGATCATCAACCGGGTGCCTCCCGGTATCCTTCTCACTATCAACAGGAACACCTTTTCGGTGGTTGTCCATAACCTTATCGACAACGCTGTAAAATATACCCGGGACGGCTGCATCATCATCAGTGCCGGTGACCTGCAGGACAGCACCGTTATTACCATTGCCGATACCGGCTGCGGGATGAGCCCGGCACAGATCGAATACTACACCTCACTGCATCAGAATATAGACAGTGAAAAACTGCTGCTCCAGCAATATGGCATGGGCCTTCACCTCGTGCTGCAGCTGATCCATATCCTGCACGCAAACATTGGGATAGATCATAACCAACCTTCCGGTACCGTCTTCACCATTACTTTAAAAACGACAAACTATGAGTAAAAAAATACTGATTGCTGATGACCATGACATTGTGGTCACAGGAACAAGCCTGATTCTCGAAGCCCACATCAAGGATATCCTTATCGATACGGCCAGAAACTATCCCCAGGTCATTGAGAAAATCGGCCGGCAGGAATATGACCTTATCATCCTGGATATCAATATGCCCGGCAGTAAAAACCAGAAGATGATCCCGGAAATAAAGCAGATGAGCCCCCGCGTGAAAATACTGATTTTCTCCGCCCATGATGAAGCTGTTGCCCTTCAGTATATGCAGGAGGGCGCCGACGGTTACCTGAATAAACTCAGCAGGATAGAAGAAATTTCGGAAGCCGTGGAAAAAGTCCTCTGCGACGGCTATTACTATCCGGCCGGAATCACCCGGTACCTGCTCAAGACCAATGCCGAATCCTCACAGCCCAGTCCCGTGGAAAAATTATCGGCCCGGGAATACCAGATCTTCAGCCTGATGACCCGGGGCGAAGGCAATCTGGAGATTTCCAACATCCTGAACATCCAGATGCCCACCATCAGCACCTACAAAAAGAGGATCTATACCAAACTGGGGACCACCAACATCGTAGACCTGATCCGGATGCATGAAAAATTTTCCGGGGGAAAAACGTAAAATATCTTTTTTAAAAAATTCTGCACAGCACTTTTATGAATACCCTCATTTTAAAACTCCCGAAGCCACCCTCCGCCTTCGAGAACCTCAGGCATCGGATCTTTACAAACTTAACAACATTCGATACTTGACACGGTGGCTGAGGCTCTCGAAGCCACCCTCCGCCTTCGGGAACCTCAGGCATCGGATCTTCACAAACTTAAACATCTACACTACTTAACACGGTGGCTGAGGCTCTCGAAGCCACTCTCCGCCTTCGGGAACCTCAGGCATCGGATCTTTACAAACTTAAACATCTACACTGCTTAACACGGTGGCTGAGACTCCCGAAGCCACCCTCCGCCTTCGGGAACCTCAGGC
>NZ_CAJYMO010000236.1 GCF_913776365.1 uncultured Chryseobacterium sp.
GCATCGATAATGAAATCCATGTGAAAGCCGGTATCGAATCAATTGCCGAACAGCTGGGAGGGATTGATATCCTCATCAACAATGCCGGAATCGGTGACTTCGGGTCGATTGAAGAAATGCCTTCCGAAACCTGGGAGCAGGTGATAAAAACCAATCTTTTCGGAGTCTATTATGCAGCGAAAGCGGCCCATCCGTACCTGAAAGCAAAAGGAGAAGGGGATGTCATCAATGTCGCTTCTACCGCCGGGCTCAAGGGCGGTCCCAACATGTCCGCATACGCAGCTTCTAAAGCGGCCGTGGTCTCTTTATCCCAGTCCATGATGGCGGAATGGAGAAAGCAGAACATCCGGGTCATTACCCTGACGCCAAGCACCATCGCTTCGGACATGTCCATCCAGGGCGGGTTGACGGACGGAAACCCCGACAAAGTCCTTCAGCCGGAAGATTTTGCAGAATGGGTACGCGACATCCTGAAAATGAACAGAAGGGCACTCATTGCCAACGGATCTATCTTTTCCACCAATCCGTAACCGGATTAAAATTCAAAGTTTAAAATTTCAGGTTTAAATTTAGAACCTGAGCGTATATCTCAAGCGGGCCCCCGGTCCGCTTACTGTATTTCAAATGGTTCACAAAACACAAAATTCTGTAAAAAATCAATTATCATCTATCAACCATTAATTACGGTCCATCAACCATCAACCATCAACCATCAACTATTAACCATTACTCATTACTCATCCTTCATCACTCATAACTACAGGGAGCTTTTTCCCGCTATCCACTATATCTTTTTCTGCCTTCGCTGCCTCCTCCTGCAGAAAAAGGATGCCGTTCCTATCGGGGCTATGGCAGTCGTGGAAATTTAGTATGGGAGCATCTTAGCCACCGATGGAGGTAATCATAACGGATCCAAAAAAAATCTTGATTTTTTAAAGACTGCTGTGCACTTCTTTATTGTCAGACATTTAACTTCCGTATGTCGCATCAATATATTTTGTGACTTTTGTGGTTGAAAATTATACCGCGTAATAGGTTACCGAGACTTCTCAGCTATGGAAGCAGTACCCATAAAAATCTTTGATTTTTTTCTCATGTGCTCTAAAATAAGCGCACTCCATCAATCTAAATCTAATGTATCTTATGTGTTAAATGTTACGAAGTCAATAAATTAAAAGTTATAGGCTAGCCAAAACGTACGCTCTGTAATATTTATTCAACCTTAACCAGGCAATGTTGACATTTCAATTTTTAAATATTTATTTTTGCAACAAATTATTCACATGCAAAATTATTTAGAATTCGATTTCAAAATAACCCCGCTTCAGCCGTGGAACGAGATCCTGATGGCCGAGCTGATCCAGATCGGTTTCGACAGCTTCACTGAAGAGCTGGAAGGGATTTTAGGATATATCCAGAAAGACCTTTTTAATGAAGAAGAACTGAAGGCACTGCCGCTTTTTGAAAATGAAGAAGTAAAAATCGAATATACCTTCAAAGAAATGCCCAACATCAACTGGAATGAAGAATGGGAAAAGAACTTTGAGCCGATCAACATCGATGATAAAGTGCTGATCCGTGCCGAATTCCACGAATCGGTGCCGGGAATGCACGAGATTGTAATCCAGCCGAAAATGTCTTTCGGAACGGGCCATCATCCCACTACCCACCTGATGATCCAGCAGATGATGGACATTGATTTTCACGGTAAAAAAGTGCTGGACATGGGCTGCGGGACTTCCGTATTGGCCATTTATGCCAAACAGAACGGTGCCGGGGATACCAAAGCCATTGACATCGACGAATGGTCTGTGGAAAATTCAAAGGAAAATGCCGCCCGGAATAACGTGAAACTGGATATTGAGCTGGGAACCGCCGAAAACCTCGGAAACGAAAATTACGATATCATCCTGGCCAACATCAACAGGAACATCCTGATTTCCGATATCCCGACCTATGTCACTGTACTGAATGACGGCGGTACACTTCTGCTGTCAGGGCTCTGTTTCTTCGATGTGGAAGATATCCTCGAAGTCTGCAGAGAAAACGGCCTGGAGCTTAAAAAACAGCTGCAGCGGGAAGAGTGGGTGAGCCTGCTTCTCGAAAAATAAATGCCACAGAATATTGATATGAAAACCCTTTTTACCGTTTTATCTCTGCTGACCCTGCAACTTTTGTCTGCGCAGGAAGAAGTGTATGCCAACGGGATTTTTAATTTCGAGGAAAACAAAGCCCGGAGGATATTTACCAGTGGTACAAGGATCCGCCGGTCTCCCGGTGTGGATGCGCCCGTGCTGGATTCCTTGCAGGCCAATCAGCCGATAATGGTTCTTAAAAAAGAGGAAATGGTCCTGAAACTGGGCGAAAGAGTAGCCAACTGGTATAAAATTTCTTATCTGAAAAATGATAGAAATGCTGAAGGTTATGTCTGGGGCGGAAACCTCTGCATCGGCTACCGGAATAAAAACGGATATGACTTCCTTTTAGGCCTGACAAAAACCGTATACAAAAAAGATCCGAAATTTCAGGGTGAAGACATTCCGCAGAATATCGCTGCCGTAAAAATGATGGAAGGCAATACCGTACTTGATGAGGTTTCCTTTGAAACAGGCTCAGGAGAAAGCTTAAGCTATGGGAGTTTCAGTATAGAAAGCGGCCATAGGCTTGAGAATGTAGATTTTACGGTCAAAGCTACTGTTTCCGGTGAAGCATGCGGAATTCCCGGGTATGACCAATACATTTTGTTTACCGGTAAAAAACTCATTGCCCTGCCTCAATTGATGAGCGTAGGAGATGCTGATGTCTATTACCATCACGAAGAATTTATTTTTCCCAATGACAAAGGTGGCATCCCGGGTGCGTTTATCTATAAAATGGAGGAAATGGAAAAAGATGAAAAAGACCGCGAGAAAAAGAAAAAAGCTTCGAAAACGTACCTTTGGGATGGAACGGCTTACCGGCTCAGATAAATCCGTTAATTCAAAACATAACGATGATGAGCCCATATGATAAAGATCTTGCCGGGATTCCTGAAAATCCGGACTTTTTCCCGGTGCTGACCACCGGAAGATTGCTGCTGCGGAGGTTTCAGCCGGATGATATCGAATCGGTATACCAAGGACTATCGCATCCGGAGGTAATCAGGCATTACGGCGTCAGCTATGACAGCCTGGAAGCTACGAAGGAACAGATGGATTGGTATGCTGCGATTGAGAGGGAAGAGAAAGGAATCTGGTGGGCGGTCTGTGATCATAAAAGCCAAACCTTTCTGGGAGCTGTAGGATTTAATGACCGGAGCAAAGAACACCGGAAAATAGAAATGGGATACTGGCTGCTGCCTGAATACTGGGGTTCCGGAATCATCAGCGAAGCGGGAATTGCCGCCTGTGGATATGCCTTTCAAAAAATTGGGGTCCACCGGATCGAAGCTGTAGTGGAAACGGAAAATACCAACAGCAAAAAAATAATGAAACAACTGGGTTTTGAGCTTGAAGGCGTCATGAAAGACTGCGAAATAAAAGACGGGAAATTCATCAGCCTGGAAATGTATGCTAAACTCAACCGGATTTAAGAATTTATTTCTTCAGATTTCAGATTATAATCGTAATTCTTTTGATAACAAATTAACGGTCGCAAACCTCACGGGTTTCAAAAACCCGTGAGGTTTATTGATCAACTGAATTCATTGATTTTGTTTTTAGACTTATGCTGAAAATCAGGATATTTAGTCTCGTTAAAAACAAAAAAAACAAAGGTTGTAAGGCTTAACGTAAGCGTGAAAGATTGATTCCATCGAATCTTCGATTTCGAACCTTTGACCGTCCCGATTTAAAAATCGGGATGCTCTGTCTGTTTTGAGCACCATTCAGTAAAAAC
>NZ_CAJYMO010000237.1 GCF_913776365.1 uncultured Chryseobacterium sp.
AAAAATTGACCATTGACCATAAGTGAATGGTGAATTGTCAATTTTGCTTCGCAAGTGAATTTTTAGGCTGAACTTAAATTGACCATTGACCCGCAGGAATTGACCATTGACTATAAGTGAAAAGTGAATTGTCAATTTTGCTCCGCAAGTGAATTTTCAGAGTGGCTGAAAGTTGACCCTTTGTATAGGATGCAGAACATTTTGTGGTGGGCACAAGCTCGGAAGCTTGCGCCAGCGTTGAATTACAGGCTGATGTTAAAATTGACCATTGACCAGCGTAGCGGATTGACCATTGACTGTTTACGGCATCCGTAAATAAAAACAGGCTGCCTCAAAAAAGGCAGCCTGTTGATCAACTTCAGTTGCTGTATTTTAATAATCCACGTTGGAAGTTTCGTCACCGATGTTCCATGTAAGACCGAAACGAAGGGTATTATCCAAAGCAGTATTGATTTTTGACATATTGATCAGATAGGAAATGTCAAGCCCGAAAGAACGGTACTTCAATCCGATACCGGCAGTAGCAAACTGTCTTGCGCCCTGTTCTTCACTTTCGTGGAAGTAACCTCCTCTCACAGAGAATGCATTGTCATAAGAATATTCCAGAGCACCGCTGTACATGATAGAGTTCGGGTTTTTGAAAGATTTTCCGATTCCTGCAATCGGGCCTACGTTAGGGATTCCGTATACCGGGCGCTGCTGTCTGGTGTTAGGATCTACCTCAATTCTCAGCAGTTCGGATCCCGGAACGAGGATTTTGGAACCTTCCACACTCAGACCTACACGGTTCATGTCATCGAGGTACATGTCGTATCCAATCCCCAGTCTTGCCATGGTCGGCAGATAGGACCTTGATTCTTCATTTCCGGTATAATCCAGTTTAGGACCCAGATTCTGAATAGCAAAACCGGCATTGATTTTACCGTCCATGCTGGCCAGGCCTGAAAATCGGGGAGAAGTATAGTATCCTGAAACGTCTACTGCAAATGAATTGGCAGGCTTCAGGGTAGTATCGGTGTTGAATCCTCCGGCTAAGTCGGAACGGATATACCTACCGGTAACAGCCATGGAATAAGAATCGGAAAGCTTAAGGCCGTAGGCAACGTCAATGGAGAATTCATTCGGTTTTGACGTACCCAGGGAAGCAACTTCATTTCCTACTAACTGAGTAAGGTCTACTTCGCCCATATTAAAGTAATAGATACTTGCGGAGATAGTAGATCTTTCTTCCTGCCCTAAGAATTTGTGGAACGCTCCGTACAGAAGGAATACATCATTGGTAAGTTTTCCCATATACGGCGTATAGTTGATCCCTACGGAAGAGCTTGTTCTGCTGAAAGGATATTTTGCGGCATTCCAGAACTGTGAGAAGGCGTCAGGGGAGGTAACAACACCCTGGTCACCCATACCTCCGGCTCTTGCATCCGGTGCAATTCTTAAGAAAGGGGCTCCGGTTAATACAGGTCTTACAAGGCCTAAATCCTGAGAGTAGCCTAGAAAACCGGCACCTAACCCAAATCCCAAAAGCAGTTTAGTAGTTAAATTCATATGTTGTCTTTTATATATTATCAGTTTTTTAATGATATTATTATTGTTCTCGTTTTAAAATTATTTCAAAAGTACCATTTTTTCTACAGCTGTAGCGCTTCCTTTGCATTTTTCTTGATTCTGACTTTTTGCAAATATCTTAAAAATATACGTACCTTTTGCTACAGTTGCCCCAAAATCGTCTCTTCCGTCCCATTCAATGGCCTGACGCGGGGTTCTGAAGCCCTGCAGGAACGGTTCTGCCACTACCGGCTGCGATAAAGTTCTTACCAGTTTCCCGGTAATGGTGTAAATCTGTACATTCACATCCAGGATATCATCGCAGTTATGCTCAAACTGGATGTAGGTTTTATTGGTAAACGGATTAGGCCAGTTCAGCGGTCGGTTGATGATCAGGTGCTGGTCGGCTTCATCCTTAACTTCAAAGTTTAACGTAGAGGTTGTCGAATTATTGTTTATGTCCCAAACTTTAAAGGTAAGCTGGTGCTGTCCTACGGCAAGATTCCTGAAAGGGTAGGTTACATTTCCTTTCTGGTATTCGGCAAGGCTGGGGCTGAGGCACCCGTTTCCTTCACCCGGGGAATAAAAATCGTTCAGGACGACGGTATTGATGATCTGCCCGTCCAGGTACACGGTAATGTCATGTCCGATGCCGGATCCCGTGGAATTGATTCCTGTATCATCGGTCACACAGGCCAGCAGCATCGGGCTCTGGTTGGTAATTCCGCCGTCTGCAAAGTTGGTGTTGTTCATGTACAGTTTCACTTTTGGCGGTTCGTTGTCATTGATCCCGTTGGGGTTGATGTCACCTACCTGTACCACCTGATTATTGAAAACGTCACTTGCCTTATTATCGGCATACGCCAGGATACGTCCTTCGCCTACAGCATAGTTGATGTCTTTGGGTACGTAAAATTCTACGGTGAAAACACCGTTTACGGCAATTCCCGAAGCTTTTACGATGGCACTTCCTTCCTCCGTATACTGGAGGACCGGCGTAAGTCCGCCATCGTTATTCAGGGTTTTTTTATTTAATCTCTTATCGAAAATGTTAACGACTACTCTTCCGTTAAAAGTGGTATTTGCAGTTCCGTCCGGGTTATTGATGTGGCCTTTTACCTTGATAAAATCCAGTCCTCTGATGAGTCCCGGAACCGGCGTATCGATATTGTCGATCACCAATAGTCTTTTTGGCCTGCTCAGCTTCATGGCAGGATCTCCCAGGAAGTTCACCTTCAGGTGCTCGGAAGAAGCACCTCTCTGCTTCTTGGCATTCAGGTGGGCATATCCCAGCGTCTCGAAATCATCACCAGTAAGCTTAAAGATGTTACGGGTATAAATATTGGTAAAGTCTATTCCGTAGCCTACATCAATCGCACGGCTTGAAGTAATCATGGTGGCAGGGCCTCCCTGTTTCAGCTTGATAAACTGCTCACCTGCGGAAGAAGTTTCCGGATCGTCCCAAAGGGTGAATTCACAGGTAATGGTAGATACAAAAGGGAACCGGCTGTATACATTGGAGAAATTATTGGCATTCTGTATTTCAGAAAGGGTAAGCACCCGTTCCTGAGCCCAACCGTTGATACCCCCATGCCCGAAATAGAAAAGATAAAGGCTATTGCCGATATCATTGGCAATTGCCTGGTTTACCTGAGGGTAACGCTGCCCTCCGGCGGTACTCTGGGCAGGAAATGCATCCAGGTACAGTTTTCGGACATTGTATTCTTTAAGGTCTTGGTTGTTCTGTTCAAAAACATTTGCCAGGGAACTGTTCATTACCGTGTGGAAAGGTACATTACCGCCACCGTCATTATCATCATCCACCACAAAGTCCAGCTTCATTTTCCATTCCCCGAAAGGGGTAGATTGTCCCGGAAGGCTGTTGTAGTAAGCCAGGGTTTTGTCCATCATATTGGCGGCCTCGGTTACGCTTGAGGCCGGAAGGCGCCCTACCGGAAGATCCGGAAGATTGAATTCTATGTACTGTGCCGTTTGCGGAGCAGTCATTACAATATAATCGTCTGTAATAAAAGACCGGATGACGTCCATAGAATTTTCACTCTGATAACCGGATACGATATTGGAATTATTGGAAATTCTATTTTTATAATCATAGGAAGCATCCCCGAGGATAAATACATATTTCAGTGCTCCCGAAGGGGTATTAAGTTTGGTGACAAAATCCCTGATGGCGGTAAGATCCCGGCTTCCGCTTCCGAATTCATGATAAATCCTGTCGGTATCTACAATTTCTACCTTGTAATTATTTTTGGTCTGGTGATAGCTGGCCAGTCTCTGGGCTTGTCCCATGAGCTCAGGAACCGTGATGATCAGATAGTCTACATTCTGCAGCGCCGAAAGGTTCTGGTTGTTGATTCTTCCCAGAAACTGGGGACTGAAAGCTGCATCTGCCCTGAAAGCAACGAATTCATTGTTGAAACTCGGGTTGGATGCGGCATAGGCAAAATTGAAAGTGCCGTTTCCGGCAGCCTTGTTGACTCTCCGGTTGGCGTTGGTTATATCGGTAACATCCCAGATCTGCTCTGCGGAAGAAGCATTGGATACGCTGAAACCATAGGTGGTACCACTGCCGCTTACCAGGGAGAAATCCCTGAAGCTCATCTGGCTGCCGTTGAAAGTAAGGTTGTCTTTGTACTGCACTTCGAAATAATCCGGATAGAACGTACCGTTGGGATTGACACTGATGTCAGGTTTGATATTGAAGGTAAGCTGGTTTCCGTTCAGTCCTGTAATGGCTCCGGAATAGGTGACCGGGTAGAATTCGTAGGTAGAACTCAGGTCCGGCTGCGGAACCAGCTGTGACGCAGGATTCTGATTGTTTAAGTTGATGGAAACCGTATTCTTCTGGGATTTATAGGCAATTACCTTTGCCCTGTATCTGATATTGTCGCTGCCCTGAATAGGGGATGCCGTGGTAAAAGTTACCGTTTTATCCGTAATGAACGGTGCATCTTCCACCCAGGTTCTTCCGACTTTCATCAGGTTTTTCTGATCATTATCGATATACTGGTAGTTGTCATATCTGGTAATCAATGGTGTTGACGGAAGATTCAGATCTACCGGCTGAACCCTTTTACCGGGACCTTTGTCGAAATTGATGTAATAATAGGAGTAATCCTCATAGATATTTTTTACATGCTCAGCGGCATCTGTTCTGGTTTCCACTCTCTTGAAGCCATTACCGTTGAATTGGTTGTAAAGATTGTATCCGTTGGGCCCCTGTGCATAGAACAGGGCATAGTCGCCATCGTTCCATACCCCGTCATCTTCCCCTACCACCTGGATGGCATTTTCCTGGAGGGCACTGTATTTCGTGTCCTGGTTGAATTCCGGAAGCATGATTCCCCCGTTTCCGTAGATCCTGAAATTTTTGGGATTCACGGAAGCCGGATTGATGCCGTTATCCTGCAGAAACTGCCTGGTGATCTTAAAGATCCCGGATTTATCCACGCGTATTTTATAAAAGTTCCCTGTGGAAAGCGGGTTGTTGGTAGTGCCTACTTTCAGGGCATTATTGGCTGTGTTGGAGAGGTTGGTCTCTGAAATTTCAAAGGATGAAAGCCGCTGTACCTGGCCGTTTACCTTCTTGAAAAGGGATACATTGATGCTGGCATACCGCTGGCCTTCATAGCTATAATAAGCTACATCTTTTACTTCATTACCAGGAAGCAGATCCTTACTTATCTCATAAAGATCCTTCCCTGAAACATTTTCCCATACCGGATTTGAAACGGTAAGCTGCTTTTCGCCAACCTGTTGTTTTGTTGTTATAAAAATGTTATTTTGGCTGAATGAAAACCCCTGATTTTTGAAATTCGGGAGATTCAGTTTTGTATCGCCGTAGTCCC
>NZ_CAJYMO010000238.1 GCF_913776365.1 uncultured Chryseobacterium sp.
AATATAATTCAGATGCCGGGTATATTCCCTGATGAGCTTATTGATCGCTTTTCTCCTGATCTTGCACAGCGTATTGTTCTTTATTTTCTGCAGGGAATTAAGGATAAAGGATTTGTCGCCATGGAAATTAAGGGTGTTTTTGGTAAATGACAGGTTATGGCTATCCTGTAATACAGAATGGTGGTCTTCGTAAATCATGGGAGGGATAAGTATTAATGTTGATGGATGGGTAAGCGCATGTCAGGTAATGATCCGTCAGATGACGGGAATCGGAAAGGACCTCCTTAGTACTCTGACAAGGCTGTCCCGCGGAGAAAGAAATTGTACTGACATGGGTTTCCTGTTTGTTATGGCGAAGAAAAAAACTTCAGAAAAGCAAGTTCAAATATCTCACCAAAAAATTAATTATATTAAAAATATTAAATATTTGTAACAAAACAACATAAATCTGTAATTATTTTTGAAATATTAAATAGGTTGTCCCTGATATATTGTGGTATGCGCATTCAAGATCATTATGCATATAGAAATTTACAGGCCGGCCGCATTCTCATGCCGGGAGAATGGGTCTGCTATATAATGGAGTATTCTTCACCGGAACGCTTTTGCTCATCAAAGTAAATACAATAGAAAAAGGCTGGATATCATCATGATTCCAGCCTTTTTCTATTCTTAAAGTGAGGATTGCCTGCAGGATCATCCTGACAGATAAAGATATCCTTATTTATTGTTCTCCAGCCATTTCAGTCTCCGCTGATCCGGCAGATGGGTGACTTTAAAATTTTCGAAGGTGGCCCGGAAACCCTTTCCGTCCGGACAGGCAGCCATCAGGCCGACCATGACAGGGGTATTGTCCTGTAGAAAGGCATTTCTCATCATGATATAGTCCTTGTCGTCAAATGAATAAAAAATTTCTACAGCGTCCAGTCTTCTGACGGCTTTTATCCAGACCGCGGGAGGAACCTTATCCAGCGTGATGACACTCCAGTCGCTTGTGGTATGGGTCACTACGGTGCTCAGGTTATATTTGCCGTCCACAAATTCAATTCCGGCCTTGATGTAGTGCTCCTTATCCGTTCTCAGCATAAGCCCCATCTGATCGAAACGGGCTTTATAATCACCGGTAATCTTTACCTTTGCTTCGAATTCACCGCCGTAGGTGGTATACAGGAACGGGGCGTCGTCTACTGTAAATCCGTAATGGGAAATTCTCCAGTAATCGCTTTGCGGGGTGACCCACATGCTCAGGCTGTTCTTCTTCGCTTCCCACTGCTGGGGCTCATTGAACCAGGTCATTTTCTCAAGGGTTTGCGCAAAACCCTGGCCGGTAATGCAAAACAGGCATGCACTTAAAAATATTCTCTTCATTTTCGGGGATTTCATCAATACACTAGTATCTTTACATTTATTTTCACAAAAGTACAGTGAAAGTAAAATCCTGCCAATACTGATAAATAACCATTTTATGGAGATCCTGGAAACCCTTAACAAGACCCTGCTGAAAAAAACGACTGCAAAAAAATCCTGCCGTATGGATCCGGAGCCTTATAAGCAAATGGCCTATTCTTTTTCCGTGGCTGAACATTCCGTAGCAGTGCTGAGCGATATGCAGCTCAACAGGAGCTATCTCTTCAACTCGAAAACCGGTACCGAGCTCGGACTGGAATTTGCCGGTAATCCTGCGGTAATCGATTCGATCTGGGAAGAGGAGATTCTGAAGAAAATCCATCCCGATGACAAAATGAGGAAATACATCCATGAGCTGAAATTTTTCAGGCTGCTGGAAACCGTGAAGCCTGAAGAAAAGACCGATTTTTCAGTACTTTCCCTGATCAGGATGCAGGACCGTAACGGAGATTCCAGGCTGGTCCGGCACCGGATGTTCTATTTCTATTCAACCCATAACCTTAAGCTGAGGTTTGCACTCTGCCTTTATAACCTGGTGCCGGATCCGCCGGGGAACAGGATGCCTGTCTTTTCCATTATCAATACCGTAAAAGGGGAAACAGTCTCGGAAGATACCATGATCGACAACAAAATATTGTCTAAAAGGGAAATCGAAGTACTGAAGCTTATCGGCGACGGATACACCAGCAAGGAAATTTCCGCCGTGCTGTGCATAAGCATCAATACCGTAAGCCGCCACAGACAGAATATCCTCGAAAAGCTGCAGGTGAAAAATTCCGTGGAAGCTTTTCAGGGAATGATCCGGAAATAAACCTATCGTCTCATTATGATTGATTAATCAACTTGTAATGAATTATTTATAAAGTTCTTCATTTTGCCTAATTGCCTGTATTACAGGAAATGTATTGTGAATATCAAACAAATTAAGAGATTTTAATAAAAAATTTTATTCATAAAGTTGCTTATTTAAACATATATTTAAAATTTATTTTATATTTGTTACAACAAACAACTAACAAAAAATTTAAGGATGGACATTAACTTTTCTACAGCTACATTTAAGGATTTTGAAAACATTCCAGGGTATGACATGATGGAACGTGCCGATATCTATTATGATTTTCTTGAGTACATGAGTTCGAACGGCCACCGGTACAGATTGCAGAATAATACAGGATGCAGCTCCGTAATGAACGTAGGGACGCAAAGCACAAAGGAACTCATCAGTTTCGTTACAAGTGACTACCTAGGGTTTACGCAACACCCTAAGGTAAAGCAGGCAGCCAAGGAAGGAATCGAAAAATTCGGAGCCGGTACGGCGGCAACTCCGCTGATCGGAGGGTACTACTCTTACCACAACGAACTGGAGTCAACCATTTCTTCATTCTTCGGAAGAACTCAGGAAGAAGCGGTGATTTTCACAACAGGATATACGGCTAACAGTGCCACATTGCAGATCCTGCTGCAGAAAGAGGATATCGCCATTCTCGATATGGCGGTGCATGCAAGCGTGCACGAAGGATGTATCCTGACCAACAGGAAGACATTTCCGCACAATAATCTGGAGGCTTTGGAACAGATTTTGAAAACATCTGAAAACCAATACCGCACGAAACTCGTAGTTATAGACGGAGTGTATTCTCAGGACGGCGATATTGCACCGGTTGAGGAAATTTACAAGCTGGTAAAAAAATACAATGCTTACCTGATGATCGATGATGTACATGGAGTAGGGATCCTGGGGAAAACGGGAAGGGGAACCATTGAGGATACGGGATTACTGGATAAAATTGATATCATCAGCGGAACGTTCAGCAAGACATTCGGTAACCTCGGCGGTTACATCATCACAAATAAAAAGCTGGCAAATTTCATTAGATATCAGTCGCGTCAGCAGATTTTCTCTGCCACTACGCCTCCGGGATCAGCAACCGGTATCATAAAAGCGATCCAGCTGATTGATGAGGAGCCGCAGTGGAGGGCCAAGCTTTGGGAGAATATCAATTATTTCAAAAAAGGACTGGATGATATAGGACTGGATACGGGGACTACCTGCTCGGCTGTGGTACCGGTAAAAATAGGGGATCCGCATATTACAGGTGATGTAGGAAAGCTCCTGCTGGAACACGGAATCTATACCAACCCGATCATTTATCCGGCAGTAGCCAGAAAAGATGCGCGCATCAGGATGAGCGTTACGGCGACTCACGAGAAAGAACATCTTGATAAAACACTCAATGCATTTGAAGATATCAATAAAAAGTTGCATATTGCAAAAAAATTAATAGAGTAATGCCAAGAAAAGTTGTACAGGGCCCGATACGGGATAAAGAAAAGACCAAACAGAAACTGCTTGCCGCAGTAGGGAAGATCTTAAAGACAAAAGGATATTCTGGTTTAAAGGTAAGTAAAATCGCTGCCGTGGCAGGATTTGATAAAAAACTCATCTATGAGTATTTCGGAAGCACCGAAAAGCTCATCGATGAATATATTCGTTCCCAGGATTACTGGAGCAAGATGAACCAGGATAACATCCATGTCGATTTTTCAGACGGTGGTAAGGAGCTTTCCAAACTAGCCATCCTGAACCAGTTCGAGCATACCCGCAGAAATAAGGAACTTCAGAAAATTATTCTCTGGGGGCTTTCGGAGAACAAGCCGATCCTTAAAAAAGTAGCAGATGACCGTGAGGAAATCGGGGAAATGCTTTTTACCAATATCGTAGATCCGCATTTCAAAGACGAGGCCATGAGGTATCGTGCCATTGCGGCCCTGCTGGTTGCCGGTTCCTATTATCTTAATCTTTATACGGCCTACAACGCCAGCAAATTCTGCGGAATTGACCTGAAAACAGATGAGGGCAGAAAAGAAATTGAAAAGGCCATCACTGAAATCATTGATTTTGCTTACGAAGAAAAATAATGATGATAAAAAATTTTCCTATTGACCAATGAATAAGTTTTTGCTGATAATTTGACTGTTTTCACTTTCAGATTAGAACTATATTTCTTATTTTTGGCCAATGGAAAATTTTATCGTATCTGCAAGAAAGTATCGTCCACAGGAGTTTGACACTGTTGTAGGGCAATCCCATATTACGGATACGTTAGAACATGCGATCGGGGAAAACCAGCTCGCTCAGGCCTTGCTGTTCTGTGGACCCAGAGGGGTGGGGAAAACAACCTGCGCCCGTATTCTGGCGAGAAAAATCAATGAAAAAGACGGTTCGGTTTCCGAGGACGGCTTTGCCTATAACATCTATGAACTGGATGCTGCATCCAACAATTCCGTTGACGATATCCGTGAACTGATCGATCAGGTGCGCTTTGCCCCTCAGGTTGGTACCTATAAAGTCTATATTATCGACGAGGTGCACATGCTTTCTTCTGCAGCTTTCAATGCGTTCCTCAAAACACTGGAAGAGCCGCCTGCGCATGCTATCTTCATTCTGGCCACCACGGAAAAGCATAAGATTATTCCTACCATTCTTTCGCGATGCCAGATCTATGACTTCAAAAGAATTACTATTGAAGATATTCAGGGACACCTCAGACAGATTGCTGATAAGGAAGGCATCCGGTATGAAGATGATGCCCTGTACCTGATTGCCCAGAAAGCAGACGGAGCATTACGTGATGCCCTGTCTATTTTCGACCGGCTTTCTACCTTTTCCCAGAAGAATATTACCCTTTCCAAGGCTGCGGAAGTCCTCAATATCCTGGATTACGATCAATATCTCAGGATTGTGGATTTTGCAAAAGACAGTAACATCCCGGAAGTGCTTTCTGCATTCAATGATATCGTCAGAAAAGGGTTTGATTCCCATATTTTCATCGCAGGACTGGGCAGCCATTTCAGGGATCTGATGATGGCACAGAATGCTTCTACCATAGATCTGATAGAAGTGGGAGAGCAGACCAGGTCGAGGTTTGTGCAGCAGGCAAAGCACTGGAACGCACAGCAGCTGATCGATGCGATAGAAATCTGCAACCATGCCGATATCAATTATAAGAATTCAAAGAACCCCAGACTTACGGTCGAGATTGCCCTGATGCAATTGGCTTCGCTGTCCTCCGGTACAGACGTTTCTAAAAAAAAAAGTTCATCATAATTCCTCCGGCCATAACGGAAAGGCCGGAACTTACAACAGTTGAAAAACCAAAAGAGCAGAAGCCTGAACCCGGGGCACGAAAGGAAACTGTTGCTGCAGAACCTTCCGGGGAAACGGAAGTAAAGAAAACAACCAGGCCTTTGACCAGGCAAAACTATTCGTCCGCTTTCAGTATCAATGCACTTCTCAACAAAGGAGACGATCAGCCCAAAGAAGAAGAAGCCGCAGCGTCAAAAACGGATGAACTTCCCAAAAACCATTTTACGGATACAGACCTTCTCGCTGAATGGAACCTTCTTTTGAAACAGCTTCAGAAGAAAGATACGCTTGCTTTCAATGCGGTCAAGGTATTTAAAGTCATGAAATCCGGGGAAAACCAGATTACCGTACTGTTTCCTTCAGACTCTGCGAAAGCTGAATTTGACAAGGTAAGCCGGGAATTTTTCAATCATTTCAAAACCAAAGTCCATAACTTTTCCATTGAAGTCGTATATCAGAGGGATACTGAAAACCTGAAGATCGAAGTAATGACAAAGAGGAAAATCTTTGAAAAGTTTGCTGAGAAAAATCCATTGCTGAAAGACCTTGATGACCTGATGCGCTTTGATCTGACCTGATCTTTTTTCCGTTCTGTTTAAATTATCATGGTATGGAAACCTGATATTTAAATAAAATGTATATATTTGTTCTGTCATTCAGCGGGGAGACTTCCCCGGGAAGGCTAAAAGACCGTTATCAGAACGATCCGGATGGAATATAGTAAACAATCATATAAATCTGTTTCTGTAACCGCTGAAATTTTTTTCAGTGGCCATTTTAGTTTTCCGTTTACCTATTTTAGAAATTTCAGAACCTATCACCGATTTTATTATTGGTACCTGTGCACTGAATTTCTTTCCAAAAAATAAACAGGATGTTCCGGCCCGCTCCGGTTTCCTGATTCCTTAATAAAAATTTTAACGGCATTTTTTAGAAAGAATTATAAAGTAATTTATAAAGCTTTTGCCATGCCCTGTTCCCGATAAAGATAAATACCTAAGAATAATGAATTTAAAAGAATTAAAAAACGACTGGATCAATGAATTTGAGCAACCTCTCATGATTGCCGGCCCGTGCAGCGCAGAGAGTGAATCGCAGATGCTGGAAACCGCAAGAAGGATCCGGGAAACCAACGCTAACGTATCGGTTTTCCGTGCCGGAATCTGGAAACCCCGCACCAAGCCTAATGGATTTGAAGGTGTAGGCGTCATTGGTCTCAACTGGCTGAAAAAAGTGAAAGAAGAATATGGATTCAGGACAGCTACGGAAGTGGCCAACGCCCATCACGTTTTTGCAGCCCTGGAAGCAGATGTTGACGTGCTTTGGATCGGCGCGCGGTCTACGGTAAATCCATTTACCGTTCAGGAAATTGCAATGGCACTGAGAGGAACGGAAAAAACCGTTCTTGTAAAAAACCCGGTAAATCCGGATCTCGCCCTGTGGATCGGTGCCCTCGAAAGGCTGCTAGGGCAGGGGATTCAGAACCTCGGGGTTATCCACCGCGGATTTTCTACCTACCAGAAGACGAAATACCGGAACAATCCGAACTGGCAGATCGCCCTCGATTTTAAAAGCCAGTTCCCGGACGTCCCGATGCTGATAGATCCTTCCCATATCTGCGGAAACAGGACGGGACTTGCTGATATTACACAGGAATCCCTGAATGTAGGTTACCAGGGAGCCATCATCGAAAGCCATTGCAATCCTGATGAAGCATGGAGTGATGCTGCCCAGCAGATTACCCCTGAGGTACTCGCCACCCTGATCGGTAACCTGAAAGTACGGAGTACTGACCTGGCCGCGTCGGACGGCGAGATGGGACGGCACCGTACCCTGATTTCCGATATCGATTTCCAGCTGATCGAACTGCTGGCCCAGCGGATGAAAGTCTCGGAAAAAATCGGGAAACTGAAAAAAGAAAATGATATCGCCATCTTTCAGCCCGAGCGCTGGAAAGTCATCCGTGAATATGCCGATCAGAAAGCGGTGGAAACCGGTATGTCCAAAGAATTTATAGAAAAAGTCTTCAAAGCCATCCATGAAGAGTCCATTGAAGTACAGAACAATATTATGATCAACCGGTAATACGGATAGGGCATTCGGAAATAAGGGCCGTTACAAAGGGAGAATTTGCCTTCGTAGCTGGCCCTAATTTCTTATATTTGTATGATCTTACGATATGAAAGGAAAAATCATTAAATCTACAGGAAGCTGGTACCAGGTTCTGGAGCCGGAAACCGGAACGATCTTCGAGGCAAGAATCCGCGGGAAATTTAAGCTGATCAAAACCAGGCTTACCAATCCGCTGGCTGTTGGGGATTTTGTAGAATTCCAACTGGAACAGGACGATATCGCATGGATTACGAAAATAGAACCCCGTACCAATTACCTGATCCGGAAATCAGTCAACCTTTCAAAGGAAGCGCACATCATTGCTTCCAACATAGATCTGGCCTGTTTTATTTTTACCTTAAAGCATCCTGAAACATCGCTGGGATTTCTGGACCGGTTCCTGGCCTGCTGTGAAGCCTATAATATCACACCCCTGATCCTTTTCAATAAAATGGACGTACTGCACGAAGAAGAGATTGAAATGGTTAAGGATATTGAATTCCTGTACCGGGAAATAGGATATGATTCTGTTGAGATTTCTTCCTACTCCAGGCTGAACCTTGAGCAGCTGACAGAAATACTGCAGGACAAAACATCTGTATTTTTCGGTCATTCGGGTTGCGGGAAGTCTACACTGGTCAATGCGCTTCAGCCCGGCCTGAATCTCAAGACTTCTGAGATTTCGGATACCCATCTGAAAGGAAAGCATACGACTACTTTCGCCCAGATGCATTTCTGGGATTTTGGTGGAAATGTGATCGATACGCCGGGAGTCCGCGAGTTTGCCATGATTGATATCGAAAAAGAAGAAGTGCAGCATTATTTTCCCGAGATTTTCAGAAAGCGGAAAGAATGCAAATTTCACAACTGCCTTCATGTGAACGAACCTAAATGTGCGGTCCTGGATGCACTAGAGACTGGTGAAATCCAGCAGTCCAGGTATTCAACCTATCTGAAACTGATGGAAGAGGCTGAAGAATCCGCCCAGAAATAACAATAATTTTTCTCCGACCTTATTTTAATTACACCGGAGCGGCTTTATCATGATCCTTCTTACAATTTCAGCCCGGCTGCTGTATTGATAGAATCAGCCTGCTGTGTCCAGTCTAATTTTTTTCGGTATCACCTTTATTGTAGTTCCTGATTTTTATGCCTGATCTTACATCACACGGCACTACTTCCTGTGGGCTTCAAAGACCGGATTTATTTGCAGGCAGACAGGTGCAGTGGAAAGACCTGTGAAAATAAAATCCATATTGGTCTGAAAGATATCATTCCCCATCATTACACCGGCTTTCATGGCTTAATTTTAGAAGTATGCCGGAAAAATCCTTTGTCAAATCAACAATGCCTTTACCAGTCAGATGAAAACGCATTACCGTTGATGTATGACGTTGCCGGCGAGTTCAGAACTTGAATACCCACGAAAGCAGGGGAGACATGCCTCATGCTTTTTTCCGGCTGGCATCTTTTATATATATGTTCAGTACAGATTCCCACCTGTCATAAAAAAACCCAGCCGAAGCTGGGTAAAAACTAATAACCATGAAAACTCAAATTAAACATGAGAATCGAAATCTATAGTTGCAATTACTGTGCCAAAAACAGATGTGATATTTGTTAATAAAGGTTAAAATTATTTTAAATAAGATTTGTTTATTTTTTCGTATTTTCGCGCCATTAAAAAAATATTTAGTTATGTCTAACATTACATTCACCATGATTAAGCCGGACGCAGTTGCAGACGGACATATCGGTGCTATATTGGGTAAAATTTCTGAAGGTGGTTTCAGGATCAAAGCTTTAAAACTTACACAGCTGACCGTTGCTGATGCTAAAAAATTCTATGAAGTACATTCCGAAAGGCCTTTC
>NZ_CAJYMO010000239.1 GCF_913776365.1 uncultured Chryseobacterium sp.
CCTGAAAGTGCGGTACAGCTTTCAGGATTATCGCTGATTCAGCCGTTCCTTCACGAAACGGTCCGGAGCCTTTCCGGCGGCGAAAAAAGGCTGGTCGAAGTCCTGCTCATCCAGCACGTCGCGGAAACGGTGATCGGAAATGATGATACCCTTCTGCCGGGACTGTTCCCTGATGAGGCCTTTGATAACCTCTGTGGTTTTAGGGGAAAGCCCGCTGAAAGGCTCATCCAGCAATATGAATTTCGAATCGCCATACAGGATGAGCAGGACTTCGACCAGCCTTTTTTCGCCGCCGGAAAGGCTCCGGACCGTTTCGTGAAGGAACGGCTGAATCAGCGATAATCCTGAAAGCTGTACCGCACTTTCAGGTAGACAGAACAAGGGAATCAGGTTTTTAACTTTAACTTCCCGGGGAAGGAAGCTGTGCTGGGGCAGATAAGACAGGTTGCCCCGGCGGTCCGGCTGGCTGATCATCACTTTATCATCCACCCGGATAAACTGCGAGTCACCTTTCACAGTACCGGAAATGATTTTCATCAGGGTGGATTTGCCGGTCCCGTTCCTGCCTAAGAGCCCGGTCACGCTCCCGGTATCGCAGATCAGGCAGACATCCCCGAGGACTTTCTGCTCATTGAAAGATTTGGTAATACTGTCTGCATGGAGCCTGCTCATAAAAATTTGGTGATGAGGTTGATCAGGACGCTTATTGATGCCGTTACCATCCACAGGAACTTCTTTGAAAAGCCGAAGTGGGCATAAAAATAATATTCATGCCTGAACCGGATTTCATAGATGAAAAAATGCATGGCCGGAAGAAACAGAAGGAAGCAGAGGCCGAAATTACCTGAGGTAAAACCGAGTGAAAAACACATCAACAGTGAAAAAGCAACCGCCGGAATCAGCAGTTTAAGATAAAAGATCCTGAAAATCCTGAAATTTTTAATCATACCCAAATCTACAGTAATTTTTATACAAAGAAAAACCGGAAAACAGAGAATTGGCATCCATTTCTTAAAATTGGGTTCTGCTATAGTTTTTTTTACTATATTTAGGTCATAATCATTTGAAAACCTTTCATTCATGAAGAAAAATCTATTCTTTTTTTTCCTGACCCTTTCAGGAAGCTGTTGTGTTCAGGCAAATACCGTGGTGCTACAAAAACCGGGATCTCATTTTTTCTGCGATACCCTGGCTCCGGCCGGTGTTCAGGTAAGCAGCATTACCCTTACTACGGCAGTGGTCAGCTGGGCTGCGGATCCCAATACCCAGAATTACACCGTCAGGTTCAGGCCTGTCGGCACTGCAGCCTGGTTAACGGTGAATGTTGCGTCAGGTCAGAACGCATTGACGCTTACCAACCTTATGCCTTGTGTAAACTATGAGGTGCAGGTAGCCAAGAACTGTAACAATACCCTCGGGACCTGGTCGGCACCCTTGCTGTTTACCACTTATCTCAACTATTGCGCTGCGGCTTCTTCCGATATGAATGTCATGCATCTTTCCAATGTTACGGTAACGCCTTCCGGAGGGCCGGCAACAATGACCAGCAATTCCGGAGCATCCCTGTATACCGATTACCGTTCAGATCCCAACCGGAAGGTGCAGCTGCTCATCGGCAGTACCGGCAATACAATATCGGTGACCAGAACCTGGAGCGGTAATCCTTCGGCTGTATCGGTAAGGGCCTGGATCGATTTTAATGCCAACGGTATTTTTGAGTCAAACGAGATGATGGTTTCCTCAGGTTCTTCGGCCGCTTCCGTAGTTTCTGCAGTCTTCAGTGTTCCTGCGATGGCTTTCCAGACCGGCCCGAACTGCCAGGTCGCCATGCGGGTGATCGTCAGTGAAACTTCTGCCAGCCCGGTCTGCGGAACCTTTACCTATGGTGAAGCAGAAGATTACGGTGTGTCTTTTGTTACCCCGGCTCAGCTTTCCGTTGCAGAAAACGGTCCTCTGAAAACCGGCAGTCTCTATCCCAATCCTACGGCAAGTATGCTGACGCTTTCCGGGATTGCCGGCGAGACCTATGAAATTTATAATGCGGCAGGGCAGAAAATGCAGCAGGGCAGGATTCAGGATCGTAACATTGACGTCAGGGATCTGGTTCCGGGCACGTATTTCCTGCAGGTCAGGAATAAGGAAAACATGACCCGCCTGAAATTCGTCAGGCAGTAAAATAAAACAAAGAGCGCCTGAATTCAGGCGCTCTTTTCTATTGATATAGGAATCCGTATTATTATGACAGGGCGGATAACATCAGATCAGTTAAAGCAGACTTTACCTACTGCCCAATCAATGATATGATACAAGATCCATCTCCGGATTCTCAAATTACCGGATGATCCGGATCAGATCCTTTCCAGTTCATCTGCATTGATGGTGGTCTTGAACGTTCCGTAATTGACAATCACTTTATTTTTGGAAACTTTTTCGATGGTACCGACACTGGTGCTTCCGGTAATACGGACACGCTGGCCTTCTTTCAGCCAGAGTGCACGGTCAGTCTTCCGTTTTTCCTCCAGCTTCTCGTTGGTCTCCGAAATCTTCTCAATGACTTCTTCTTTTTTCAGCTGCTGGGTGATCTTTCTTTTCACTACCTGCAGGCGTTTGGATTCATCTTTATCTGCCCCGATTTTCCTGAATTTTTCCTGTTCCAGGATCTTCACAAAGTCCTTCACAACATCCTTCCTGGATCTGCCTTTGATATAGCCGTCGATAAAAGATTCGATCTTGTTTCCGAACTGGAGTTTCCGGTGCTCTTCTTCATACAGTTTCTGAAAATTGAACAGTTTCTGCTGAAGCTGCTCGTTCAGTTTCTGCAAATTGTCCCTTTTGTCCTCTACAGACTCTTTCCGCTCGGCAAGATCGGTTTTCAGTTTTTCAACTTCATATTTTTCCTGCTGGAGCTTCACAATGGTTTTATCAAGGTTGACGATGTCATGCTCTACCTTTTTCTTGGCGGAATGAATGATGAACCTTGGGATTTTGTTTTTCTCGGCCACCTCAAAGGTAAAAGAGCTTCCGGCCTGGCCTATTTCCAGTTTGTACATCGGCTCCAGCGTTTCCTCGTTGAAGAGCATGGCGGCATTCTGGGCGTTCGGAAGTTCTTCAACCACCAGCTTGATGTTGGTATAATGGGTGGTGATGATGGCAAAACTCTTTTTTTCGTAGAAAAATTCCAGGAAGCTTTCTGCGAGGGCACCGCCCAGTTCAGGATCGGATCCTGTCCCGAATTCGTCGATCAGCAAAAGGGTGCCGGCATCTGCCTCACGGATGATACCGCCCATTTTTTTCAGCCTGGACGAATAGGTGGAAAGGTGGTTTTCGATAGACTGGTTGTCGCCGATATCCGTCATGATCTTATCGAAGAAAAACAT
>NZ_CAJYMO010000240.1 GCF_913776365.1 uncultured Chryseobacterium sp.
TAAGTCATCAGTTATGCATCTGCTTTAACGATGGTTTCCCTGTTGGCCATGGCCACATAATTTACCGTGTCAAAGAAATTGGGCTCATCGGGATGAACTTTTGTCAGATAGTTTTCTGAACTGAAGAAGGTATGGAAATCCTCAAAAGAGTCAAATGAAATTTCCACAACGGCATCATACAGCGGCCTGGGAAAACCTTCTGCAACGATAGGGTGATTCACCACATATTTTCTGACGTAACGTTCGGTCTCGGGAATGGAACAGAATAAAGGGGCATGGATGTTCTTATGATAATCTATGAATTCTTCAAGGCTCATACCGGGCAGTTTCTGTACTAAAAACGTAAATTTGATCATTGTTTGTTTGTTTGTTTATCTATTAATTTGATGCAAAATTATTGCATCGGTTAATCCAAGTCAATTACGCACAAATTTGTGCGGTGGTATTTTATCATAAACCAGATGTATGTACAAAAAGAAAATCCCGCTCAGAACCGAATGCGGACTGCACCTGTTTAAAGAATTCCTGAGCGGAAAATGGAAACTGATGATGCTTTTTTATATTTCGGAAGGCATCGTAAGGCCCGGGGCACTGCAAAAGAAGATAGCTGCAGACAGAAGGGTGATGAACAGGCAGCTGGATGAGCTGCTGCAGGATGGGTTCATCACAAAATGTTCATACGATACGAAAATTCCCAGAGTCGAATATCAGCTGACTTCTCTTGGCAGGAGCCTGTTGCCTTTGATCATGAGCCTGGAAAAGTGGGGCGAAAATAACAGGGCCGTTTTGGAGGCAGCGCTTGCCGGAAAACAGGAATGAATTCATGCAAATACCATGTATTGCCGTTGAAACAGGCAAGTGGTATTTTGATGGCCAATGTTTGAAATCGTACAGAAATCTGTTGATACATCTGTTTTTTTGTACATTGCATGTAAAACAGGCGCATGCTTAAACAGAAAGAATCAGTATCAAAATGCTTACCCTGGTAACAGGAATCATCCATGTTACCGGTTATTAAAAAGGATAATTTAGAAACGATAAACATATGCATCATCAGTATGAAATATGGAAAAATGACCTGGCCGGGATACTGGATGTAACCTATCCTGTGGTTCAGGCCCCGATGTTGGGGGTCACAACGCCTCAAATGGTGGCTGCGGCAGCCAACGCAGGAGCATTGGGTTCGCTGGCTCTCGGCGATCTGCCTGCCGGAACATGCGCGGAGCTGATCCGGGCAACCAAAGAATTAACCGGTAAGCCATTTGCCGTAAATCTTTTCCTCCACCCCTTACCGAAAAAAACGGAAGGGCTGAGACTGCAATACCTCCGGACCAAAGAATTTCTTACCGCATTCTCTCATAAGCATCAGCTGGACGTGGACTATCCGGATTACGAAGATATTGAACTGGTTGATTATCATGACCAGCTGGATGCCATCATTGCTGAAAAACCGAAATTGGTCAGTTTTACTTTCGGTCTTCCCGATCAGGCAAGCATTGAGCGGTTGAAGAAAAACGGAACGGTACTCATAGGAACGGCTACTTCTGTTGAGGAAGCCATTGTACTGGAAAAAGCCGGAATCGATGTTATCTGTGTGCAGGGTTACGAGGCAGGCGGCCACAGAGGCAGCTTCTTGGGTGATACCATCCCGGAGATCGGCGGCATCTCGCTGCTGTCCCGGGTATATGATCAGGTGAAGGTCCCGTTACTATATGCCGGAGGCATTTATGATGCCAAAACCCTCCTGGCAGCCGGGTTATTGGGAGCACAGGGATTTCAGGTCGGAAGCCTCCTGCTGGCCTCAGCTGAAAGCGCGCTGCATGAATTTGAGAAAGACAGATTGAGAAACGCGTCCGAAAAAGATATTGTGCTTACGAAAAGCTTTTCAGGACGTTATGCAAGAGGCCTGAAAAACGCCTTTACCGATGCCCTGGACAACAGTACCTGCATATTGCCTTATCCTTACCAGAACAAAATCACCGGGCCGCTCCGCGCCGCTGCAAGACTCCGGCAGGATCCTGAGCTGGTAAGCATCTGGACAGGGCAGTCAGAATCATCCTACAGCAGGGCCTCGGCAGGAAGTATCATCACGGATCTTATTGAAAGCACGGAGAATTACAACAGATCACTGGCTCATCATAGGGTATCGGAAAATAAACGGTAAAAACATCATCATGACCAATTAAAACCCTGAAAATTCAATAAGCATGCAGGAAAATATAGAATATAACGAAACTGATTTTGAAGTCAACCTTCAGGATTATTACACTTGTATGTATTATAAAGGAGAACCTTTTACCGGGACGTTAGTGGATGGAAATACACTCACCCAATTTAAAAATGGCAATGCTCATGGAAAATCTATAGAATATTATGATGACGGCCAACTGGCCGAAGAAAGTTATTTTGAGAACGGAGATTATGTAAGCTTTAAAAGCTGGCATGTCAACGGCGCCGTCAAATCAGAGTGGCCGGTTGGAAAAAAGGATAGCCTTGAATATGACATGGATGGAAATATGATACGTAAGAATTCTGATTTCTATTACAAGAACGGGAATTTCAGAAAGCGTATGATTCCTCATACAACAGAGTTTTATAATGAGGGAGGCGAATTGATTGTCATGATCCGGCACCATCTTGCGGAATGCAGAAAACCAGTGCTCCATGTGAACAAAGAAAAATTTTCCGAATGTTATATTGACCTTTATTTTGAACGGTATCCTTACATTTCAGGCTATAAAGATAATATAGGCGGTGATATCATCGGATGGTTCTGGTACCTGTTATCCCAAAAAGAAAAAGATAAGAAGTTTGCCGTAACGGCCATCACTGAATTGTTACAGGATGAAAGGAACCATAGCACGTTTGATTTGGAACGGATCTTACAATCGATGGATAAAGTGGATGCCGAACGTAAATGGAGAATATATTATTCTGAAATCATTGAATTCAGATAAGGATACTGTTTTAAACCTTTTGCTGACAATCCCGCCTCCGGCAAGTCCGGCAATATATTATAGGAAAGTAATCCTGCAAAACGACGATTCGGCAGGCCTGCTGCTTCCTCCCGGATATAAGCAGGGGAGAGCATTCAGCATTTCAGGGCAAACTAAGGAAATAAAATGCTATATTTACGTTTCAAACCTGATAACAATGAAGACTACGCAGATTATCCTTTTATTCTTTATTTCATTCCTGACTTTCGGGCAAAACAAACAATTTCTATACGAATATAAATTCATTCCTGATTCTATGAATACAGCGGACATCAGATCAGAAGTAATGATCCTGAATGTCCTGAAAGACAGGTCTGAATATTACAGTGCCGTAAGATATGCCTCGGATTCCGCCCAGGTTGCAGATTTTAAGAAAGGCATCGTCTCCATGCCGGCTAATGTTGAATCGGTGAATGAATGGGTGACCAAATATCCCGGCTCCCGTCAACTTACGCATACCACCTTTCTGGTCTGGCACAAATACAAAATTAAGCAGGAGGTAGAATTGAAGTGGGAGCTCACCGGGGAATTTTCGAAAATCCTGAATTATGACGTCCAGAAAGCAACGGCCCGGTTTGGCGGCAGGCAGTGGACAGCGTGGTTCACCAAAGAAATTCCCATTCAGGACGGCCCTTATAAATTCAGAGGTTTACCCGGCTTGATTTTAAAGATTGAAGATTCAACGAAAAGCCATAGCTGGGAACTGAAAGGAATCCGCAACAATCAGGGTGAATTTATCTATCCCGATCTGGGTCAGTACAGGATCATAGAATTGAATTATGATCAGTTCGTTAAGAAATATAAAAATTACCGTGCCAATCCGACTGCAGATCTGGTAGGGCAAATCCCTGACCAGCAAAATGCTGACGGAACCATGCGTACCTCAGCCGAAGTGATCAGGGATATCAATCAGCAGATTATGACAAAACTGGCTCACGAAAATAATCTGATTGAGCTCAATTTATTGAAATAAGTTTCCCATTCAAGTTACGTCAACTTTTCCATTGGTAAAAAAGACCGGGATCTGGGCGGGAAGCATTGCAAAAACAGTTGGTATTTCTCAAAAAAACAGACACGGCTTACTGCACATAGTGTAAGGTAAATTTTTTGTGATCCGGATGTCTTTACGCAGGCAGTACCTGCATGGATGAAATAATTGGTATTGGCAGACAGATAAACCATTTTGTCTGTCAGTATTAATTTATTGAATATCATTCAGTAAGCCATATTTTAAAGATATTCATCATGTCAGTGCAGAAGCGGGAAAACGGTAACTTTTACGCATGTCAGGGGAATGCAAAGGACATTTAGATAAAGACCGGAGCAATACAGAATACCAGTGTACCGGAAAATAATCCGGTAGGATTGAACCGTAAGATAAACTGCCGATAAAACATCTGCCGGAAGCAGGATTGAGATCCTTAGATTGCATACATTTGCCAGGACAACGAGTCGCCCTAAACTTTTGTAAGTTTCCTTCATAGAGTCACGAAACGCTTATAAATAAAATTAAATCTCAGAAAATGATGAACATAATTTTTATATGAGCATCACAGTCAGCTGTGAAAGGTATACAAATCAGATGGACGCCGTATATAAATCCGGAAGGATGCTTATGGTTTAAACAACACTACATGACAATGAAAGAACAGACAATAAAAAATATAATCGATACCTATTTAAAAAAGTGGGTTGATCTTGAACTTAACAGCATGCCGGGTGACGTTGAGCCTGAAATGGCTGATCCGGATCAGGACAAAGAGGATGAATGGCGGACCTGGATTCCTGTTACCGGTAAAGTAAAAGATTCTGAAATTGAGGAAATAGAAAACAGAACCGGACATCCATTCCCGGATGATTACAAAACTTTTCTGAAGCACAGGCACTTCTATGAACTTCAGATTGCTGAAGTTTCTTTTTGCGAACATCCAGTAAACACATGGCGGGCAAGTCTTTCAGAAATGATTTTTAATGGTTATCCAAGGGAGTTGCTTATCGGCAAAGGATACATTCCGTTTGCCAACTGGAGCGATTGGGGCCTGCTGTGTTTCGATACCAGCAGAAACCAGGCGGACAGGAACTATCCGGTAGTATTGTGGGACCATGAAAGGGAAGATGAATTCCGGGATCAATATCAGGATTTTTACGACCTGATGATAAAACTGGACGAAGAAGAAAGGAAGAAACTCAGCTGATACCGGTTAACAGATGACTGGGGCACTTATAAAGATATCCGGGTAAGCTTCAGCAGCAGTTATTTTATTGAATTTTCCTATTATAAATCTGCCATATTATCAAGCCATAACCAGTAAATTTCAGAAACGATACCTTTTAAAAGCGATAAAATGAGAAGTATTTTATCGCTTTTTTTTTAGAATAATACCAAAGTAAAAATATACTATTGATTTCAGCTACCGGTATGAAGCTTTTATAGGGTTATTCAAGCGTTAAAATAAGCCATGCAGGAACACGATCCTTTTCTGCGCCCTGATGGTTTTAAGAGTTCACCATCCCGGTCTCATTACAAGACCCGGGATAATGGTGTGAACCCTTTGATATATAGAAATCATAAATCCGGGAATAAGATGTATGCTGATGATGTCGCCAACACACTCATAATGATCTAAATTTGGTATTGACTATTATTTCATTGCTTTCTTTTTTATAATCGCGCATCGCTTTGACAAACTGGACAATATTGAGGTCCTGATCAATTCCACTGTTATGAGGTGCTTTAATATCCATGATTTTGCTCTTATCCTCCGGCACCAGCTGCTGATACCAGGCCAAGATCTGCGGAGAAGGAATTGATATCCTGAAATTTGTGCCCTGAGATTCAGTATTCATGGATGATACGTCGCTTCTATTGGAAGTCGATTTTGCTGCGCTGAAACAGAAAAATCCGCCGCCGCCCGATGACTTCTGATCCGTAATTTCATGGACTGCTTTAGTCATAGACTGACTTACCGAAAATTCTATGATCACATCTTTAGCCACAATAAATGCTGTAGGAAACGCAGGGAATAAGCAGCTGTTTATATCACCGGCTTTACTCCAGTCCGGTTTATTGTCAGCAGCAAAAGCCATAGCACCTTTGGAAATCTGTTGTTTCGTCATCCGGCTCATGATATCGGTTGCTTTAAAAATTCCCGGATTCAGCCATTCCCTGTTGATATCAACTTTGGCAGCTTTAAAACCAATTCTTATTTCTGTATGATCTTCCAGGCTGTCATTCTTCACGGTTGCTGATGATGCAGAAGAAGTATTGGAATATCCCCCGAAAAAGAAATTAACATTCATTTTTGAATCCGATGCGGAAGAACTGGTATCAGACTTCGTTGCAATCTGACTTTTAACAAACGAAAACTGGAATGTCATAAAGGGATCAGCCTTATCCGGATTGGGTTCTGATTTTGCCACAGGTGCGGCATTGGCATCTGTATTTAATATAATCTGTTCTTTGGTTGTAGATAAAGAAATAAGAAAATTCTGCTCTTCCTTGCTTACGTCTTCTGCCAGCGATTCTAATCTGGCCTGGAAGAAAGAGAGGTCTGCGTTGAGCGAAGCTTCTAATGCAGTTATTGAGCGGGCACTGTCAGCTACCTTTCTGCCAATTGCGGTCAGGGCGTTTTGTTTCTCATTGATGTCTTTTAAAGCATTTCCAATTTTTGCAATATCTGCTATGGTAATATCTGTCCAATTGCCGCTTTCTTTTTTCTGCGCTTTTACTGATGCTGTATCTTTTGCGTTACCTTCGCGTTTGACGGTACTCGCTTTCTGTGCCTCCTCATTAAGTTCAGCTAAATCACTGTCAGTTGCTTCACGTGCCGGCGTGCTCTTTAGTTTACGTTTTTCCAGGTACATCTGTACTGCCAGTAAAGTATTATCGGTATATTGGTTCTGCAGTGCGGTAAATGCCTTTTCATAATCGGCATTCTGCTCCAGAAATTCTTTTCTGGCACTGGTAACAGACTCGCTGCTAGAAGCTTTGCCCGCTAAATTGACCAACTGAGCCAGGCATGACTTCAGCGCCTGCTTCTTGGCGTTCAGAGACTGCAGAATATACTCCGGGTCTTTCAGAAGGTTCACAGGATTTATATCGCTTTGCAGGTATTGTGACCAGTTCGACGGTGAGAAATCTACGGGGTATACATAGTTTCCTGAAGCAGACATCAACCGTACGTTGTTGACCAGATTGAGGGCTTCTTCAATTTCTCCGCCCGGTCCGGAGGTAAGGGCGCCCAGGATCGCATCCATGTCTGACGGAGAATAAACACTAAGAATTTTTCCGAACAGGGCATTGATCTTGGCCATCCGGATTTCACCGTTGGTTTCAAACCAGTCCAGATAATTTTCTTTCGCCGTGGAGGCATCCTGTCTGAAAAACTCATGCTTCATCCTGTCACAATCGCTCTGCCATTTCGCTTTTTCTTCCAGCCATTTGTCATACATGATAAAATAGTAGTCCTGCAGGGTTCCTTTAAAGGGTTGCCCGTCAACAGTAGCTTCCGGCGCCGGCCTGTTGATGTATTCCCTCAGGATGCTTTTTACCTGTGGCAACAATGGACTGAAGACAGGAACCAGAACACTCAGGGCCTGCATATATTGTGCTGAAACCTTTTGCCCGTTGCTTCCGGCCAAAACTTTTGCTATATCAAACATCTGATTGGCCAGTCTCGATTCGGCCTCCTTTACAGCGGTGGGTTTGATCTCATTGGTATTGTACCGGAAATCATCAATATTCAGGCTGCTTCCCGGCATCAGCATGCTGAATACCTGCTGTGGATTGGTACCGCCGAATACCTCAGAAAGCTTGTCATATATCTGCTCTATAGCAGGAACCGGAGCTTTTTCTTCGTCACTTAACAGATTGTGATGAATAGACTGAAATTTGTCATGCTTATAAAAATAGTCTATAATGGGAATCTTTTCCTTATTTGCTTCAGCCAATACTTGCTCATATTCAGCTTTATACTTAAAATATGGAATATGATAAAGATGCCGATCTTCAATCCCGTCTTTTGGATTTTCTCCTCCAAGAATAGTTGTATTATTAATTGTCTTAATAATAATTACAGGATGCCTTTTCGAATAATAAGTATTTGTAGCAGCTGTATGGGTTTTATGTCCTCTTACACTAGCAAGCCAGTTCGGAGTATTACCATCTACCTTTACTTCTTTTTTCTCATCGAATAAAATGGATACCGGACAATCTTTATGATCGTTAATAAATGCTCCATTATTATTTTTTAAGAAATTTGTGAAAGCTTTTATACCTGAATCTATTTCTGCCTTATACTCCTCAACTTTTTGTTTTAGATCATTACTGTTCCTGAGTTTTATAGAAAATCTATCTATTAATTTAAATGCATCATTAGCGATTATTTTTTTCCTTATTTCACCTATCCAACTCTGATCATCAAATTGGTAATCATCATCATCATCATCATCATCATTATTTTGCACAGAATAATAGACTATCAGTAAGTTGTAGATAGTATTCTTAAATATCAGGACAGCCTTGTATAATTCCAAATTTGCATTGGATAAAGTTAAATTCTCTTTATCTGTGGGAAAAACTGATTCAATTTCTAACATTAAATCGTCATAACCTTCTATTTTATTCTTAAGCTTTAAAAATGCATTCCTTTTAATCCCAGTTTTTTCTTTAAAAACTGATTCTGAAGATGTATTATAATGGACAGTGAGTTCTTCAAAGGCTTTTTTATAACAACTGTTATTATTTTCCAGGATATAAGAATCAACTGTTAGACTTACTTCTGAAAGGTCTTTGAATTCATCTGCAGAAATAAATTTCTTTATATTATCAATATTTTTTGTCATCTTTAATTTATTAGTTTATTTTTTTTCCTATAATTTAACAATCATCAACTGTGTACCATCATCATTATTCAGTATCTGTGTATTCGCACTGTTTAGACTGGTAGCCTTTATTTTAATGGTATCATTTATATTTAAGTATACCATAAATACATACTGTGTAGAAGATTTTATAGCGGCATTGGTCGTAGTTCTTAAACTTCCGTTAGAAACGTAGGTGGGATATATATTCACCATGGATCCGTAAGAAGATCCGTTCACCTCCAGATAGTTATAAGCTCCGAGCGTATTATTGGCGTTGGCACTATTGTCTACCATAGAATTCCGCGTCTGTATAAAATACAATCCTGCAGAACCTGCTTTATAGGTATTGGTAGCAGTGCTGTAGGTTCCTAAAGAAGGTGCCGTAACAATATTGTCATAAATTACCGTATCAGGCGTTGCACTGGTAGAAACAACCAATGACTGTGTTGCAGCGGTTTTTTTAACGACAAGATCAAGTTTTGCGCCTCCGGAAGAAGGTGCGCCGGCCCAGGAAAGATTGCTTCCGTCGGTCGTCAGGAATTTTCCGCTGTTTCCCGTTTGATCCGGCAAAGTGGTTCCGGAAGAAGGTGCAGCCCAGCTCCCGTCTCCCCGGAGATAAGTTGTTGCACTTGCTGTTCCGGTAGCCGATATTTTTGCTGTGGTAACCGAAGCATTTGCCAATTTCCCGGTTGTAACTGCCAGGTCATTCATTTTATTTGTCGTAACCGCATTATTTGCAATGGTGGAAACGGCGTTACTGGTTACCGTAATATCCCCTGTAAGGGTCTGTGGATTTTGTGGAGAATAGGGAGAGGAAGAACCAGTAAGATAAACCTGGCCTCCTGTAGTACCATTGGAAAGTCCCTGACCGTTATTTCCGTTACAGATATATCGGGTATCCGTAATTTCAGGGATGTCCAATGTTCCGTTACTATTATTATCCAGGCCGGATTCCACCTTAATTCCGCCATTTGCACAATTGGATCCCGCCGTTTCAGCAGTGGTTTTTACGAGTGCATTTTTACCATTCGATCCACTGCCGCTGCCTCCCAGATTTGAAACTGCCGATCCGGAAACGCTGCCGTCATCATTAACGGTAAACAGATTGGTCCCGTCTGAATTTTCAAGCTTAAAGTTCTGAGTTGCCGATGTGCTGCCTTTACTTTTAACGTGAAGAGTGGAAGTGGGAGATGTTGTATTAATTCCAACATTTCCGGTCTGTGCCATCATATGCTGGCAGAGTAACAGGATGGCTGAAGCCGTGAAATACTTTTTTAAAAAAAAGAAACGCTTTTTCATATACTTTATATTAATAATGCTTTAATTTAAAGAGGGGAAAGAATTACTTTTACTTCTTTTCAGGCAGGATAAAACAGGCATTTTTTGCATAGTTATCAGCTCCTGGCCCTGCCGTAAGAAAGGTCTGACTCATCTGCTCGCATCTGTTTTCAGAATCATTTTATGATACAGATCATGCTGGATTCCATAAGGGTACCTGGCAAACAGGATAATAAGGTATCGGGTTTTCTTATCTGTCCGGAAACACCTGATTACCGTATTGTTTCCATTATGGATTTTATATCCTGAATCTTAAACGGAATGCCGTTCTGAAAACAAATCCTGACAGCTTTCCAAAATTTTACTTTAAAAATCAGCACTGAATTTTCTTTTAATTCTCTTGCAAAACAACCCAATAAATTTCAAAATCAACGGGTTTATACGTACGAAAAAAGGATAGTTGGCAGATCATACCGGTACGAAAAAAGGATAGTCTTGGAACTATCCTTTATAAATGAAAACTGAATCTGACAGAATGTATTTAATAACTGCCTGAAAATGATATGTCTAAATTTGTAAAACTCAATTGATGTCTTTCAGGTCCTTCCTGGTCCTGATATTGAGAATTTCATATATGCTTTTAATATGATATTTAACCGTACTTTCAGTAATATTAAATTCGCATCCTATTTCTTTATTGCTTTTTCCCTCTTTCATCAGTTCCAGCATCCGCAGCTGCTTGGGACTCAACTTTTTTTTCAGCTCGATGTCACGGTTTTTTTCAGATTGATTATTGATCAGTATTTGCTTCATCGAATCGATCTTATCTAAATACATTGAGTTGTTTTTTTTTGTCGCCAACGCATATCGTACTATGAAATAGATGACAATGCAAAGGATTAAAATAGCCAATGAATACATGATGATAATGACCGTATTCGATTTTTTGATTTTCTGCTCAGTTTCCTGCGCTTTAAGATCACGATTCAAATGCAACAGCTGAAGGTTCTCTGAAGGCTTATAGAGTTTGTTTAAAGAGTCAAACAGGGTGGTGAACTTAAGTGTATTTTCTGCATCATTCTTTTCTTTATAGAAGTTCATCATGACTTCAGCAAGGTAAATTTCGTACTTGAGTATTCTGCATTCTTTAGCCTTATCTATTCCCAGCTGATAATACTGATGGGCTTTCTCTGAATCATTCAGAGAAAAATAAAGCTGTATCTGTTTTCCATATACAATGGGCAGATCACAATTGCTGTTTTTCTGCATCAATGATGATGCTTGTTGATAATAATTCTGGCTTTGTCTGAAATCTTTTTGTCTGTAATAAATATATCCCTGTTGCATCATGATTTTCGCCTTATCATCCTCAGAAAGGTTTTTATAGTTTTCCTTTGAGATCTGTTGCATGATCGTGGCAGACTTGTCATAATCCTGTGTATCGAAATAAGCAAAAGCATACTGAGCATTTATTTCATTATAAAGTTCGGTAAGCTTATTTTCCCGGGAAATGGCATCGGCCCTTGAAAGATAATATTTAACTGAAACATAATCCTGAAGCCGTTTATAGGTAAGAGAAAGTAAAATGTTGATTTCTACTTGGTCACCAGGAGACAACTGCTCGTTTTCAATTAATTTGAGAAGCGTGTCCTGTGATTTTTTATATTGAAAATTATTGTTATAATGATAAATTCTATCAGATAATGTACCAGGCGAAGACTGTTGACAATATAATAATTGACAATAAACTGATAAAATTATGAATAAACGGACATTCATTATTGATTTTTCAGCAAAAATAGCAATTATGAAGTCATATATTGTGAATAAAATAGAAACTAAAATTATTTTAATATCAAATCATATCAGAATCTTAATTATCATGCAAAACAATAAGAGTTGAATTCTCCTGAAATCCGAAAGATCCCGGAATATAACATCTTTC
>NZ_CAJYMO010000241.1 GCF_913776365.1 uncultured Chryseobacterium sp.
CAGATATCAAAATCCAGTTTTTTCATTTCCCGGAGCGTGTAAGCATAATCTTGGGCGATACCCGGATATGCGGAGACCTCAGAGAACGGATGATCGGTGATAATGCTCGGCATGTTGGCAATCAGAACCTTATAGCTTCTGTCTTTGTCTCTGGTTTCAAGCAGGTAACTGCATGAGCCTTTCGTGTGGCCCGGATGATGAAGCAGTATCAGTTTCGTATTTCCGAGTGTCACGGCCTGCCTGTCTTTTAAAATAACATCGGGAGCAACGGGCTTAAAGGTGATCCCGTACTTTCCCATTTCATAATCCGATTTCCCTCCGCTTTTCAACACCTCTGCATCTGCCCCATCCGCATATAGTTTTGCGCCGGTTTCCTTTTTAATATCCGCCATTGCACCCAGATGATCGTAATGCGCCTGATTGAGCAACAGGATTTTAATATCGGTATAGGTAAAGCCAAGCTTCTTGATATTGTTTTTAATAACCGGAAGTGAATCGGCAAGTCCGGTATTGATCAGGATGTTCCCTTTATCCGTTGCGATAAGGTACGAAGCAAGATCGTAAGTGCCGACATAATAGAGGTTTCCGGCAATCCTGAACGGCTCATACGACTGTGACCATTCTTTCGGATGATTTTTGGGCTCATGAACATCCTGGGCACTCAGCTGGCTCATCAGGGCGAGACCGAATAATACTGCATATTTCTTCATTCGTAAAACTGTTTTATCGTTAATATTCATAAAATTCCAGCGGAAGATTGTCGGGATCCTGCGTAAAGAAAAATGCTTTCCCGGTAAATTCGTCGATCCTGATGTCTTCACAGGCTAATCCTTTCTGCATCAATTCTTCTCTTTTTTCCTGAACGCTTTCTACTGAGAACGCAAGATGCCTTAATCCGCAGGCTTCCGGCCGAGAAGGTCGCGGTGGCGGATCGGGAAAGGAAAAGAGTTCGATGACGTAATGATCTTCAATGGCGAGATCAAGCTTATACGATTTTCTTTCGTCCCGATATACTTCACGAATGATGCTCAGTCCCAGCATTTCGGTGTAGAACTTTTTTGAGACTCCATAGTCTGAGCAGATAATGGCGATATGATGGATTTTCATGCTAAAAATTTTTGAATTTACTGATGATGATGTCCTGATACATTTCCCTGAGCTCTTTTCCTGCCTTATCATGATCCAGGTTTTTATCTATTTCCACTTCGCGGATGACAACGGTGCTGAATTTCTTCTGGTTTATTTCCCTGTAAGAAGGCTCAATAGAAAACCTGAGGTTCTTTACTGTCCTTTCACCTACTTTTAATTCCGGGATTTTATAATCTGAGCTTTCATGTATTTTTTTCAGGATAAGCAAACGGAGCTCATCATTATTTATGGTGAAGACAGGACCGCCGTTTTTAAGGGCATTCTGATCAAACTTCCCCATTTTTGAGATCTCGAAACGCAGGGATTCTATCACCTCTGCCGTGTCCTTTACCCAGGCTACATGATGAGCGTCCATTTCTGTGAGAAGATCGGTTTTTGTTTTCCTGATTTCCATACTGGCTCCCCTGAAAATCAAAGTGCCTTTTTCAGGAATATAAAAATAAGAGTAAGGCGGCGAAGTAGACATCAGCACAAATACTGCAGGAACCAGAACGATGGAAACACTGATCTTCTTCAACCTGATTTTTTCGAGATACCAGCTGTTCCTGATCAGAAAATACGGAACCGGGAGCAGCAACAGCACCCAAAGGTCAGTATAATCTACGAGCCGGTGAATGGAAACAGGGGAAACCAGATTATACAGCCTGATCAGATTGCCGGAAAAAGGTGATTTCCAGAAAACGAAAAACAATCCGGCCACAAATACCGCATTTTCCCTGAGCTTTGGAAACAGGTAAGCAAGCAGCATCGGGAATAAGACAATGCCTGCCATATCCGATACTTTTCCCGTCAGTCCGTTATGATACGCTGTTTTGAACAGGTGATCATTCAAAAAAAGCAGCGTCAGGCAGCCTACAAAAACAGGGTTTACAATCAGGTTTTTATTTCTCATGGATCAGGATCTTTACACTTATCTTCTTCCGGTAGGTGATAACCGGATTTCTTTCATTAGCGGTACTAAAATAATGAATTTTATAAGGCCGTCCGCTTTGCGCGGTCTGTATTTTATTATGGTTTTTACCGCAACACTATAAAATGTCCGCAGAATGCGGGTTATTTGCTCCAACCTACCATACTTTACAAAAATCATTTGAGCAATAGTAAAAAATAAATTAAATTTATAGGATTATTTGCAACTATGTGGACAGCCTACCTGATTCTGACCGGATTATTACTGGTCCTGACCTTACTTCCCAAAATCCAGCACTCCCACTGGATCTTCCGTACCCCGGAATTCGGGAAAATACAGATCACGATTTTTATCCTTTTGACTTTCATTTTCGGGTTCTTCACAGACCGTCCCGGAAGCTTCTGGTACTATCAGGCTTTACTTATGATCATGTTTATACATCATGGAGTGATCCTGATCAAATACACACCGCTCTACCCGATTAAAAAACATTTTCACCACGAAAAAGCCTCCCGGAAGCTAAAATTTATTTCCGCCAATGTTTATCAGTTCAATACGGATTACAACAGGTTCATCCAACTGATCAATACCTGTAAGCCCGATTTTTTCCTTACCATGGAAAGCAACGGCGACTGGGAGCAGGCTCTGCGGAAGCTTGAAGAACAATATCCGTATCAGCACAAAGTGACATTGGAAAACACCTATGGAATGCATTTTTACTCCAGGGTGAAACTGGAATCGGCAAAAACCCATTTTTTTGTGGCCGATGATATCCCGTCCATAGAAGCCCACCTGGAAACGGAAAACGGGTTCAGGTTTGTCTTTTTCGGAGTACATCCGCCGCCGCCAAGCCCCACAGAGGAAGAAACTTCCAAGGAAAGGGACGGCGATCTGCTGAGTACGGCAAAACGGGTTACTGAACTTAAAGATCCTGTCATTGTAGTCGGCGATTTCAATAATGTGGCATGGTCTAAATCTTCCATCCTGTTCAGGAAGACGAGCCATCTGATCGATCCGAGAATCGGAAGGTCTTTTGTCTCTACCTTCCATGCCCGGTATAAACTGCTGCGGTTCCCGATTGACCTGATGTTCCACAGTGAAAATATCTTTATCGAGGAACTGAAGACACTGGGGAATTTCGGTTCCGACCATCTTCCGGTATACTGCGAGTTTTATATAGACCATGAAAACCATGAGCAGGAAGAAAGAATTGACGGTGCAACCCGTGAAGAAAAAGCGGAAGCGGAAGAAATGATCCGGGAGGGCAAGGAAGAAGACGGTGAACGGGATGAGGTAGTTACTGAAGATTAGAGCTCAGGAAACAGATCCCTGCCGTTTCCGTTCCGGAGGCAATTTCTGGGATTTTCCCATATTCCAATAAATAAAGCGGACTTTTGTCCGCTTTATTTATTTTATTTTAATTTTCTTGCCTCTAAAATTTCATGATGTCCTTTACCACCCCGTTTTTCTGGGTATATTGTAGCAGTTCCGTTTCTATGAAAGACTTGATCCGATCCTCGGAGCCATCGTTCGGAAACAACAGATGGACATTGGCACCGGCATCCAGTGTAAAGAACAGGGAAAGGCCTGTTTCTTTTCTGAAATCCCAGATTCTGTTGATAGCTTCCAGGGTTCCGGTCTTCATCAGAATAAAGGCCGGATCGCTCATCATCATCATGGCATGCAGCGTAAGGGCTTCATGTTCCACCAGTTTAATGAAACGCTCCATATCTCCGGCAGCCAGGATTTCCTTCATGGGACCGAAATTTTCCCTAGCTTCCTGGAACCTCCGGTCGGCATACGGATTGGTATTCATCAGTCCGTGACCTACGGTGGAAGATACGCTTTTCTGCCCTTCATGGATCAGCAGTACCCAGTCATTGAAATCTTTGAAAATTTCATGGATTTCCTCATCCGGATATTTCACGGCAAAAAGGTCGGAACTTCCCCTTACCTGGGATTCTCCCCAGACCACGAGCCCGTTGTAGAGGCTTCTGCAGGCACTTCCGCTTCCCAGCCTGGCTAAAAAGGAAGCTTTCCTCAAGGATTCCCCGCCGGTCAGTTCTCCTGAAAAACTTTCATCCAGGCTCATCAGGCACTTGGCAACCGCTCCGAAACCGGAAGCCGAACTGGCAATACCGGAACTGTGCGGGAACGTATTTTCCGTACGGATGATGTATTTTCCCTGCAGGATCCAGGGAAGGTACTGTTCGATATTCCTGAAATATTTTCCGATTTTTTCAGCAAACTTTACCTCTTCGTTACCGGACAGAAAAGTCTGTACGGAAAACGGCTCACCGGCCAGGAATTCTATCGTGGTGTTGGTCCTGCATTGGTTCAGCGTGTAACTGATACTCGGGTTGGCCGGGATCTGATTGTCATATTTTCCCCAATACTTGATCAGGGCAATATTGGACGGGCAGCTTTCCGAAACCGTCCGGTTGCTTACCGTTGCTTCTTTTTTTCCTAAAAATTCCTGTGTTGTTGTCATACGTTAGTTTAGTTAATAAACTTTATTTTTAATCCTGTTCAGGAGGATCTTATATGCCTTCTGAATTGTCTTTTATGCTATCCATGCTTCCGGTAAGCCGGATACCATGCATTCCATATGTGCTGTCATTATCGACGGGCTTTGTAAGTTTAACGGCCTTATTTCCGTAACATCCGCAATTTCATTATGAGCCCTTTCAAATCGTGTTCAATCATGGCTCAATACATTTCCTCAATCAGATCCGCATACTTTTTCAGCACTACATTTCTTTTCACTTTTAAAGTGGGTGTGATCTCACCGGTGTTGATGTCAAATTCTGCAGGCATCAGGGTAAATTTCTTCACTTTTTCAAATTCCGAAAGTTCTGCCTGGAGCTCATTGATTTTCTCTTTATAGAAAGCTTTCACCTTCTCATCCGCTACGGCTTTCTCCCAATCATCGGTACTGATGTTATTTTTCTTTGCAAAATCCCGGAGAAAATCAAAATTCGGAACGATGAGCGCCGAGACAAACTGCCTTCCTTCCGCAATCAGGACAATCTGCTGGATAAAGTTGTTATTGGTCAGGAGGTTTTCAATCTGCTGGGGCGCAATGTATTTGCCATTGGACGTTTTCATCAGATCTTTCAGCCGGTCGGTGATGGTCAGGTTTCCGTATGCATCAATGGTTCCGGCATCGCCGGTTTTGAACCATCCGTCCGGAGTAAATACTTTCTGCGTTTCTTCCGGCCTGTTGAAATACCCTTTCATGATCCCGTTTCCGCGGGCCTGGATTTCGCTGCCCTCGCCGATCCTGAGTTCCACACCCGGAAGCGCTTTCCCGCTGGTACCGTGCTCAAAGCGGGTAAATGGAAACAACGTCAGTGTGGCAGTCGTCTCGGTAAGCCCGTAGCCTACCGTAACATGGATTCCTGCCGATTCAAAAAAACGGGTGACTTCAGGAGACAGGGAAGCTCCGCCACACGGAAGAAACCATAGCCTTCCGCCCATTTTTTGCTTAATTTTGCTGAAAACCAATAATTCAGCAACAGATTCTTTTATTTTCAATGCCAACGGAACCGGTTTCTCCGCTCTCCGCAACTCAGCGGTCTGCCAGCCTGTTTCCAGCGCCCAGCTGAATATTTTTTTCTTCATTGCCGAACCTTCTTCCGCCTTTTCCAGCACACCGGCATAGATTTTCTGGAAAAACCTCGGAACCGAACACATCATGGTCGGTTTTACTTCTTCCAGTGCTTTGGCAATATGTTTCGGGTCTTCCAGGAAGTATACCCTTGCCCCGCCGTACAGGCAAAGCAGGCTCCAGCATCTTTCAAAGACATGGCTCAGCGGCAGGAAAGCCAATGAAAGCTCCTCTTCAAAATTCCTGAACTGCAGGAATTCAAAATGCGCATCGAATGCATTGATGAAATTTCCGTGGGTCAGCATTACGCCTTTCGGGGTTCCGGTAGTTCCGGAAGTATAGATAATGGTGGCAACGTCTTCGTCTTCCTTTGTGCAAAAAGCAGATTCCGGGGAAGCTTTGGCAATGAAATCCTCCAGGTAGAAGCTGCTGAATTCTTTTTTGATCCAGACGGCTTTCTTGGAAATAATAATGGTCCCGAGCCCTGTATTTTCTTTCTGAAGAATCCCGAGGCAGGCATCATACTGTGCCTGATCGCCTACCAGAATGATCTTTGATTCCGAATCCCGGATGATGTATTCCGCCTGCTCCGCATTATTGGTGGAATAGACAGGAACAGTAACGGCACCTATGGCCATGGCAGCAAGGTCAAAGATCATCCACTCCGAAGAATTATCCGAATAGATGGCCACTTTATCGTTTTCCCGGATTCCTGCGCTTTTTAAAGCATTAGCTGTTTTAAAAATGATTTCACTGAATTTTCCCCAGCTCAGCTCTTTCCAGCCGGCCTCTTTCTTCTTGAAGCCGATGGCAGGTTTGATGGCGTGTTTCTGTATGTTTTTCTGAATAATTGCCTCCGCAAGATTCATTTTTTCGATTTTTTATCGTTAATATAATGGGTAAGATGGAAATCCACCGTCTCTTCCAGCGGAATAAAACGGTAATCCAGCCTTCCCCTGATTTTTTGGCTGGAAATGGAATTCATGGTAGAGACGGCCCTGATATTCAGACGGGTTGCCATTCTCAGCGCCGGGAACAGCCATCCGAAGAGGATATTGGCAACAATCCCAAGCTTAAGCACCGGTTCCGGGAGAATCCGGGCTTCCGGGAGCCCCAGTTTTTGCCTGACCTGCCTGCCCAGCGCGGCATAGCTTTTATTTTCGGACACCAGAATAAATCGTTCACCGAAAATATTCCGCTCCATCAGCTCTACAGAAATCCTGGCCACATCACGTACGTCCACGTAGCTGGTACCGCCCGGAAAGCTGAAGCTGTTTTTTTCGAGGGTGGGAAAAATATCACCGCTGCTGTTCCCCCAGCTGCCGCTGCCGATGATCATCCCCGGATTTACAATCACGGTATTCAGTCCTTCTGCCGATGCCCTCCAGACTTCCATTTCCGCAAGATGCTTGGACAGGGCGTAGGCCGAATGTTCTTCTTTAGGATTAAAATCAGAAGTTTCATCCAGTTCTCCGTTTTCATTGAAAATATCCAGCACCGCTATAGAGCTTACAAACAGGAATTTCTTTACGGATGATCCTTCGCAGGCAAATAAAAGATTTTCGGTACCTTTTACGTTCATGTGATGAACAGCTTTGTTCTCTTTAGG
>NZ_CAJYMO010000242.1 GCF_913776365.1 uncultured Chryseobacterium sp.
AACAGGGTTCATAATCTTTGCATAGGTCTTGTATACCTTTGACGCAATCTGGTTCACCCTGTTTCATGTGAATGGGTTTAATTCTTAAATTTAACCCGTTTCGTTTAATTTACAAACTAAAGGGCGCAAAACTTTTTGCCTGCTTTGTGGGGTATGAGGCGTGAGGGTTTTATCAGAGATAATATGGTGAACCGCTAAAAGGTGATGGTTTTCAGCGTTCTTAGAATTTGACTTTGTCAAATTCTTTGCGTCTTATAACACGCTATGAAGGATTTATCTTCGCGCCTTTGCGCTTTCCAACAGCCTTGTTTTCAGGTATTCATTTTCTCCGGGAACTATGCATTCATAATCCGCTTACCTATCCATACTGATCTTGGGCCCAAAAGTCATAAATTCCTAAGATTCATGATGTTTTTTTGTTATTGATCGGAAATTATCTTTATTTTTGATGAATTAACCAAAAGAATACAGTACATGGTTACCCTTAAAAATTCTTTTTCCGGCCTCATGTGTGCAATCGGTTGCATGATTTCCGGGTTTCTTCATTCCCAAGCCTTAATCAAGGTGAAAAATATACTTGATTTCCCGAGGAATGAAGTGGTTGCAATCCCGGTAGCCAGGCTTAAGACGTTTTTAAACGGACACGGGGAACAGGACCTCAGAATCAAAGATTCCCGGGGAAATTTTCAGACGATTCAGTGGATTGATTATGATGCGGACGGGAAAAATGACGAACTGTTGTTCCAAGTAGATATTCCTGCCACCTCCTCCGCTATCTTTACCATTACAGCAGATGGGAAAAATCCGGTGCCGGAAAGCAGGCTGACTACTTATTCACGGCTGGTTCCGGAAAGGGCGGATGATTATGCCTGGGAAAATGACAAGGTTGCTTTCCGGGTATACGGACCGAAAGGCCAGAAAGAAGCACTTGCCGGCGTTAAAGGAAGTACCCTGTCCAGCGGAGTGGATATCTGGCTGAAGCGGACAGATCAGCCGGTCATCAACAAATGGTACAAAGGCTACCTGACAGATCCGATGTATTACCATAAGGATACGAGAGGCGAAGGCTACGACCCTTACCCTGTGGGCGACAGCCGCGGAACCGGAGGATCCGGAATCTGGAAAGACGGGAAATTACAGGTGTCCCGAAACTTTATCACTTCCAGGACCATTGCCGAGGGGCCCCTGAGGACCGTTTTTGAATTGACCTATGCACCGTGGAGCGATTTCAGCGTAAAGGAAACCAAAAGGATCTCCCTGGACCTGGGCTCGCATTTTTCCAGGTTTGAATCAAACGTTCGGGCTGAAAAACCGGTTCCCCACTATACGGCTGGAATCAGCTTACATAAAAATGAAGGCGAAGCAAAGCTGAATGATAAGAGCGGATATTACCTCCACTGGGAAAAGATCGATGCTGCTTTTATAGGCGAAGGTATTGTAATTGCTCCGGAAACCGTAGAAAAATCAATGGTTCTCAGATCAGAGATTCCGGATCAGAGCAATCTGCTGGTGATTATGAAACCCGGACAGCAATTTGTTTATTATGCAGGGTTTGCCTGGCAGAAAGGCAGCCCCGTTCAGACCATAGAGGATTGGGAACTTCTATTGCAAAAGCAGGCTCTTATCATCGCGCATCCCCTTCAGGTTACTGTCAAATAAATGAAAAAAATGAAAATCAAACTCTATTTAATCGCTTTAGGCTGCAGTGCCGCTCATTTTTCTGCTCAGGTAAAGGATACGCTGGCCGAAAAAATCATGCTGTACCAGCTTCCGGTGGGAGGCTGGGGAAAACAACTGGATGATAAATCGGTAGTGAATTACAATTTACCGCTGGATAAGGATCTTTTAAGAAAAATCAGGGCAACTGGGGATGATCATGCAACCATTGACAATAATGCGACGACCCGGGAAATCAATACACTGATACAATCATATGCCATTACCAAAAATCCGGAGTATTTGAAAGCTGCTGAAAAAGGCATCCGTTACCTGCTGCAGATGCAGTATGACAACGGAGGCTTCCCGCAATATTATCCCAATACTTCCCTGTACCGCAAACAGGTAACCTATAACGATAATGCGATGATCAATGCGCTTACCGTTCTGTACAATACTTCGGAAGGAAAAGAAGGCTTTGATGCGGTAGATCCGAAGTTGAGAGAGAAAGCTTGGAAAGCGGTGCAGAAAGGCATCGAATGCATCCTGAAAACCCAGGTTATGCAAAACGGGAAACCTTCGATCTGGGGCGACCAGTACAATGAAATAACGCTGGTACCGGAAAAGGCCAGGGCTTTCGAGCCTGTTTCCCTGGCCACTGCCGAATCGGTGGGAATCGTCAGGTTCCTGATGATGCAGCCTGTAACCCCCGCTATCGAAAAGTCTGTGACAGCTGCTGTCCGGTGGTTTACGGAAAACGATATGGAGGGATACAGCTATGAAGTCGGAAAGCAGAACGGAAAAACAATAAGGGTGCTGGCGGAAGACAAAAATTCGGTGATCTGGGCGAGATTCTATGATATCCATACCAACAAACCGTTGTTCGGCGACCGTGACGGAAGCGTAAAGTACAATTACAACGAAGTGTCAGAAGAAAGAAGAAACGGATACAGCTGGTTCGGCGACTTCGCAGGAAAGCTCATTCACAAAGAATACCCGAAGTGGCTGGAGAAAAATAAAATTTCCGATTAATATTTTCCCACAAAAATCTCATTCAGACCGTGAAAATTTTCACCGGTCATCATTTTAAAAAAAGCTCTTTCAGCTGTAAGCAGACTGATCTGTAAACAAGAAAAACCGGGATTCCCGGTTTTTCTTGTTTTTTATAGTGCTATCTTACAGTGAGTTGCATGCATTGCCGGAAAGGGTGGCGCCTGCGTTGGCTGTGACATCAGATTTTACGGAGGCCGGAGAAAGGGTAGGTATGGTATAAGGTGGTGTAAAAGCTGTACCGCTTCCTGCTTTATTTCCGGTGACATTGGTAAATGTATTGCTGGAAGTTACCGTAACTGCCGTAAATCCGCTCATCAGGTTAACGGGCTCTTTCACATTTTCGAATACATTCCCATCTACAAGGATGTTGGCCTGGACTCCCGCTGCAATGCATTTGTTGCTTACCGTGCTGTTGAAATAGCTGTTGAGGATATGGATCTTCCCGTAGCGTACCCGCGGCATCCTTTCCCTGCATCCCGGCGCCCACCAGCAACGGACAAAAGTAACATTCAGCTTTCCGGCATCCGCTGTGGCACCGTCGCTGGAACCGATGAGATTGGAAAAACGGTGGTCGTCTGTTCCTCCCGGGCCACCGGCTTTCGGCGTTTTCAGGTAATGGAACTTGGTATAGGAAACCGTAATGAAATCCGATTTGTTTTTGATGTCAAAATTTCCGTCTACCCCGTCTCTGAATTCACAGTGATCGATCCAGACATTCCGGCAGTCATCCAGGATAGCATTGTCCCAGCCGTCGGTATCATAAGCTCCTGGACCTTCAAAAACAAGGTTCCGGATCACGATATTGCTGCATCTTTTGATATTGATGATTCCG